>NZ_JBFAXY010000118.1:0-1067 GCF_040681035.1 Nocardia sp. NPDC051911 | reverse complement strand
ACGGCGAACGGGAAACTGGACCGCCGGGCACTGCCCGCGCCGCAGGTGGTGTCGGCGGTGGCGTTCCGCGCGCCGAGCTCGCCGGTGGAGCAGGCGGTGGCCGAGGTGTACGCCGGGCTGCTGGGCGCCGGCGAGGTCGGGTTGGACGACGACTTCTTCGCCCTGGGCGGCAACTCGCTGCTGGCCACCCGCGTGGTCGCACGCATCAACGAAGCCCTCGACGCCGATGTCGCGGTACGCGAACTGTTCGAAGCCCCGACCGTGGCCGCCCTCGCCGCGCGGGTGGTGCCCGGCGCCGGCGGCGGCACCCGCACCGTGCTCGAACGCACCGAACGCAGCGAACCGATCCCGTTGTCGCTGGCCCAGCAACGGATGTGGGTGCTCAACCAATTCGACCCCGCCTCCGCCGCCTACAACATCCCGATGGCCATCCGCCTGCACGGCGCCCTGGACGTCTCCGCCCTGCGCTACGCACTGGCCGACGTCCTCGAACGCCACGAATCCCTCCGCACCCGCTACCCCGCCGGCGGCCCCGGCGCACTACCGTTCCAGCAGATCCTCACCGTCGACCAAGCCCTCCCCACCGGACTGGAGGTCGTGGTCACCGACGACCCCACCACCCAGGTGATGGACTTGATGCTCACCGGCTTCGACGTCACCACCGAAGTCCCCGTCCGCGCCCTGCTGCTGGAATCCGGCCCCGATGAACACCTACTGGCGTTCGTGGCCCACCACATCGCCGCCGACGGCGCCTCCATGGCCCCGCTGGCCCGCGACCTGGTCACCGCCTACCTCGCCCGCATCGGCGGCAACTCCCCCCGCTGGGCGCCACTGGAAGTGCAATACGCCGACTACGCCATCTGGCAACGCCACGTCATCGGCACCGACGACGACGAAACCTCCGTCGCCGCACGCCAACTCGCCTACTGGCGCCACCAGCTCGCCGGGCTCACCGGGCAAGCCGAACTCCCCACCGACCGGCCCCGCCCCCCGATCCCGTCCATGCGCGGCGCCAACACCGGCTTCGCGGTCTCCCCCGACATCCACCAAGCCCTCACCGAGCTCGC
>NZ_JBFAXY010000117.1:0-1112 GCF_040681035.1 Nocardia sp. NPDC051911 | reverse complement strand
TGTGATGTCCAGGGAGGTTGTCCGGCCTACTCACTGTGGTGAGTCCGGCTGACAGGTGAAGGCCTCCGGCTGTGAAGTGGAGCTGTCTAGGAACCGCTTCACGAGCCCGGAGGCCTTCGTGTCCCACGCTAACGCAACACTCACCCCGATCACCCGTCTGCGACTGGCACGGTTGATCGTCGATCGCGGCTGGACCTATCGCGCGGCAGCGAAAATGTTCATGGTCTCCCCACGCACGGCCAAGAAGTGGGCCGACCGGTACCGGATCGAGGGCGTCGCCGGGATGACCGATCGCAGCTCACGCCCACATACCAGCCCGAACAAGACCGCCCCGCAGCTCGTACGCGCCATCGTCGCACTGCGCTGGCGGCACCGGCTGGGACCGGTACAGATCGCCGGGCGGCTCGATATGGCAGCCTCGACCGTGCACGCGGTCCTGGTGCGTTGCCGCATCAACCGGCTCTCCCGTATCGACCGAGTCACCGGCGAACCCCTACGCCGCTACGAGCACGACCATCCCGGATCACTGGTCCATGTCGATGTCACCAAGTTCGCCAACATCCCCGACGGCGGTGGCCACAAATTCCTCAGCCGCCGCCAAGGCAAGCTCAACGCCGTCCACACCGCGCGGCGCACCGGCAAGCGCGGCAACCAGTACCGGCCTCTGATCGGAATCGCGTTCGTGCACACCGTCATCGACGACCACTCCCGCATGGCATACGCCGAGATCCGCGCCGACGAGAAAGCCGCCACCGCGATCGAGGTACTCCAGCACGCAGCGGCGTGGTTCGCCGACCACGGCGTCACCATCGAACGAGTGCTCTCCGACAACGGGTCGGCCTACCGGTCCCACGCCTGGCGCGAGGCCTGCGACGAACTGCGCATCACCCACAAGCGGACCCGCCCCTACCGGCCCCAGACCAACGGCAAGATCGAACGCTTCCACCGCACCCTCGCCGACGGCTGGGCCTACGCCCGCTTCTACCAATCGACCGAACACCGCAACCAAGCCCTACCCGACTGGCTCCACTTCTACAATCACCACCGAGCCCACTCCGCCATCGGCGGTCGCCCACCGGTCACCCGACTGACCAACCTCCCCGGACATCACA
>NZ_JBFAXY010000116.1:0-1144 GCF_040681035.1 Nocardia sp. NPDC051911 | reverse complement strand
TTCATCGCAGCACCTATGCCCGACCGGAGAAAACCGTGAATCCAGTGTCGCCCGTCTCCTCGATCGAGAACGAACCGGACACAAATCCTTTCCTGCCCGATCTGGAACGCCGGATGCGGGAGTGCGACGAGTTCTTCCGGCTGCCCGAATTGGCGCACCTGAGCGCGCAGCGCCGACGCTGCGCGCTGGAGCAGCTCGAACAGACCGGCTCCTACCTCCAGACCGCCGAGGAGATCCTGATCGGAGCCAAACTCGCCTGGCGCAATCACGCCCGCTGCGTCGGCCGCAAGCATTGGCGCTCGTTGAAATTGCTCGACGCCCGGCGGGTCCGCTCGGCGCGCGACCTGGCCGAGGTCTGCTGGCAGCACCTGCACATGGCCACCAACAACGGCGCTATTCAGTCGATGATCACCGTCGGGCCGCCGCGGCAACCGGACGGGCGCGAGTTCCGCATCGTCAGCCCGCAGATCATCCGCTACGCGGGCTACCGCAACGGGGACGGGACGGTCACCGGCGACGCCGCCAACGTCGAGCTCACCGCATTCGCGATGAAGCTCGGGTGGCGCGGCGCCGGAACGCCTTTCGACATCCTTCCGCTGCTGATCAGTACCCCGGACGAGCCGGTTCGCTGGTTCGACATCCCGCCCGAACTCGCACGCGAGGTGGAACTAGAGCATCCTGAGTTCGAGTGGTTCGCCGGACTGGGCCTGCGCTGGCACGCGCTGCCCGCGGTGTCCGACATGAATCTCGAGATCGGCGGCATGACCTATCCGTTCGCACCGTTCAACGGCTGGTATCTGGGCGCGGAGATCGGTGCGCGCAATCTCAGCGACACCAACCGCTACAACATGCTCCCGCTCATCGCGGAGATGATGTGCCTGGACACCCGGGCAGAGCGCAACCTCTGGCGCGATCAGGCTCTGGTCGAACTCAACCGCGCGGTGCTGCACAGCTTCCGCAAGGCGGGCGTGTACATCGTCGACCATCACACCGTCGCCAAACAGTTCTGCGATCACGTCGAGCGCGAGGAAGCCGCGGGCCGAGCCTGCCCCACCGACTGGTCCTGGATCAACCCGCCGATCTCCTCCGGCCTGACCCCGACCTTCCACCGCTACTACGACCCACCCGACATGGACATCCGGCC
>NZ_JBFAXY010000115.1:0-1160 GCF_040681035.1 Nocardia sp. NPDC051911 | reverse complement strand
CGAATTGTCTTGGCGGACAACACCTCTTTACCAGCAGTTCCGCTGTCCCAACTCACCATCCCACGCCGGTTGACAAACCCAGCCCACCCGCTAACCGCGCGGCCTTGGCACTAATACTGCAACGGCACTCAGGTGAGTGAATGTCCTCGTCGCCGGTAGTGGGATAAGCGGGCTTGGTGCTGGCGTCGGCGGCGCCAGTTCGACCAGGCCCATACCCGACCGGCGTCGCGAATGGTGTCGAGGACCAGGCTGATGGTGAGGCGACGGATCTGCGGTAACGTAAGCGCGATCATGTCTTGACCGTCGCCGCTGGTTCCCCTTTTGCGGCAAGGGCTTTCGAGCCAGCGAGCCATGCCAGAACGAGCATCGACAAGGTGATGTGGGCGTACCAGGCGCGCCAGCTGCGGACCTGGTAGTGGTCGAGTCCGGCCTCGTTCTTGGCTTGTTGGAAGCATTCCTCGATACGCCAGCGTGTTCCGGCGATCCAGGCCAGATCCGCGATGGTGGACCGGCGTGGCCCGTAGCAGACGTAGTAGGCGATCTGGGCCGGATCCGAGACGCTGCGCCGTGCCAGCAGCCAGTGCCCGCGACCGGGCGCCCACAACACCCTGATCGGGACTCTGGCCCAGTCGTAGTCACGAGGTCCGTGCACACCCGCACCGGCCGAGATCCGCTGCCAGCAACGTGCCGGCAGCGCAGCGACGAGTTCGCCGGCGCGGGCCTGGCCCCATCCGCTAGTGACCAGGGTGTCGTTGCGGCGGGTGGCCAGCACGTGGGCTATGTCGTGGCGTTCGAGCCAGAACCGCAGATACTTCACCGCTCCGTAGGCTTCGTCGGCGGTGAACCAGCGAAACGGGACCCCGCCCGCGATCGCCCGTTCGAGCATGGCCATCACCAGCCGCGGCTTGGTCGCGAACTCGACCTCGTCCGGGACCCCGGCACTACGGCAGCGCTCACGATCGGCGGTCCAGGACTCCGGCAGGTACAACTCCCGATCCACCAGCGCGTGACCTCGCCCGGACGCATAGGCCAGAAACACCCCGATCTGGCAATTCTCGGTCCGCCCGGGGGCCTGTCCGTAAATTACTGTCGCAGTTGATCTGTGGGGTGGGTTGCATGTGTGAGACGGGCTTGTAGTTGCTCGAGAGTGCGTGCGGGTG
>NZ_JBFAXY010000114.1:0-1172 GCF_040681035.1 Nocardia sp. NPDC051911 | reverse complement strand
GAGGAGTTGTCGTTGCCGGTGGATCGCCCCCGCCCCGCAGTGGCCTCCCACCACGGCGCCACCACCACCTACACCCTCGACACCGAACTCATCACCGCACTACACACCCTCGCACGCCAGCACGACTGCTCGGTGTTCATGGTCATCCACGCCACCCTCGCAGTCCTGCTCGCCCGCCTCAGCAACAGCACCGACATCCCCATCGGCACCCCCATCGCCGGACGCGGCGACCCCGCCCTCGACGACCTCATCGGCATGTTCGTCAACACCCTCGTCCTACGCACCCACATCAACCCCCACGAACCCTTCACCGACCTACTCACCCGCACCAGAAACACCGACCTGCAAGCCTTCCAACACGCCGACATCCCCTTCGAACAACTCGTCGACCACCTCACCCCCCACCGCACCCGCTCCCACCACCCCCTCTTCCAAACACTGCTCGCCTTCCAAAACCTCGACCAACCCCACCTCCACCTCCCCCACCTCGACATCACCCCCACCGAACCACCCACCCCCACAGCACGATTCGACCTACAAATCATCCTCACCGACAACCACAACGGCGAGATGACCGCCACCATCACCTACGCCACCGACCTCTACAACCCCACCACCATCGACACCCTCACCCACCGATGGCTCCACATCCTGCACGCCATCACCACCAACCCCACCCAACCCATCGCCACCATCGACATCCTCGACCCCACCGAAAAAACCGACCTCCTCACCCGCACCGGACCACCACCCACACCACCGACCACCCTGCCCGACCTCCTCACCACCACCGCCCACAACCACCCCCACAACACCGCCATCATCCACAACAACCACCACATCACCTACCAAGAACTCGACCAACGCTCCAACCACCTCGCCCACCAACTCCTCCACCACCACATCGGCCCCGAAGACATCGTCGCCATCGCCATCCCCCGCTCCCCCGAAACCATCATCGCCATCTGGGCCATCACCAAAACCGGCGCCGCCTTCCTACCCATCGACCCCACACACCCCACCCAACGAATCACCCACATCACCACCAACTCCCACACCACCATCGGCCTCACCACCACCCCCACACACCCACACCTCCCCCACACCATCAACTGGCTCACCATCGACAACACCCCACCCACCACCACCCCACCCATCACCGACAAAGACCG
>NZ_JBFAXY010000113.1:0-1260 GCF_040681035.1 Nocardia sp. NPDC051911 | reverse complement strand
CACATTCCCGCGGGAGACACATACCTCAGCCTCCCATTCACAACCACCGACCACCCACAGATCAACTGCGACAGTAATTTACGGACAGGCCCCGGCCGTGCCGGAGTACTGACGCTGCACCCCGGCCGAACGCAGCCCCTTCCTCAGAAACCCCGTGTCATCGGCGATCAGCACCGCGTCCCGGTCACCGAGCCGCTCGGCCACATACGCGCGCACATCGTCACGGACACCATCGATATCCCAGTCCGCCCGCCGCAGCAACCGCTGCATCCCGTCCGGGCTCACCTCACCGGCCCGCTCGGCCAACGTCCACCCGTTCTTACGCTCCAACCCCGCCACCAACCCAGCCACATAATCCCGAGCCCTGCCCCGCGGCTCCGACCTCGTGAACCGCCCACCGATCCTCCCCAACAACGAATCCAACTCCGCTGCAACCACATCCATCACCACGCAGGCACGATAACCAAACCGAGTGCCGTTGCAGTACTAAGAAGCTCCCGCCGACGATGACGACAGAGGAGGCGGAGACCAGGTCGGTGGCCAGTTGTCGGCAGTCGTGGTGGGTGCGCAGCGTGCGTTCGATCTGGTCCGGTGTGCCGATGCGACGGGCGCGTGCGCTGCTCGCTATGACCAGGCCGTCGAAGGGCACCGGCCCGCCGTCCGTCTCGACCACGCGTGCTCGCAGGTCGACGCCTCGAGCGGGGGTCCGCAACCGAAGGTCGGCCGCCTCCCCGAGGGGGGCCAGCGAGGCGTCGTCGACGGTCTCAGTGCCGCACAACACGGCCTTCGACAGCGGAACCCTGCTGTAGGCCGGCCGGTCCTCGTCGCTGAGCACCGTCACCGCACCGTCGTCCCCCTCGGCACGCAGCGTGCTCACGACCGTGAGCGCGGCGATGGAGCCGCCAACGACCACGACACGGCGGAGGGTCACGCCTCCACCTTGATGGCTGCGACCGGGCAAGAGCGTGCGCCGGCTTCCGCCTTCGCCGTCAGGCTGGCGGGGACGTCCGGCAAGAAGCTTGCGAGCCTGCGCCGATCGACACCTGGACGTTACGAGACTGCAGATCCCAAATACGTCGATCGGTGATCTAACAAGTCAGAAGTCTAGCTGCCGGTCGAAGTCCGGGACGGTCAGTGCGACGTGGCGCAGGTGCGTCAGCAGAGTGGGGGGTGCGAACTCATGGCCCGCACGCTATGAGTCGCCGGACTGCTCAGGAAGGGCGTCTCCGGCATGCCTGGTATGCCTGCGTCCGGCAGGCC
>NZ_JBFAXY010000112.1:0-1268 GCF_040681035.1 Nocardia sp. NPDC051911 | reverse complement strand
TTCGCCGCGATTTCACTGCTACCGGCCCGAACCGGCTATGGCTGACCGATATCTCCGAGCACCGCACCACTTGGATTCCAGTAGTCGTTGCAACGGTTCGAACTACGAAGCGTTCAGTAAAGCATCGAGTCTTTCGGTGGGTGTTTGCCAGGCGAGGCATTTGCGGGGTCGGTTGTTGAGTTCGTCGGCGACTGCTTGCAGCGCCGCGGGTGTGTGAACCCGGAGGTCGCTGCCGCGTGGGAAGTATTGGCGCAGTAGCCCGTTCGTGTTCTCGTTGCTGCCACGTTGCCATGGCGAGCCTGGTTCGCAGAAGTAGACGGCCATGTCGGTGGCGTTGCTGAAGGCGCGGTGTTCGGCCATCTCACCGCCTTGATCCCAGGTGAGGGTGCCCCGCAGCTGGGCAGGCAGCCCCGAGATGGTGGCGATGAGGCCGTCGCGTAGTGCTTCGGCGCTGCGGTCTGCTCCGAGGTGGACCAGCATGACGAAGCGGCTGGATCGTTCGACCAGGGTCGCGATGGCCGAGCGGTTGGTGGCGCCGATGACGAGGTCTCCTTCCCAGTGGCCGGGCGCGGTGCGGGACTCGACCTCGGGCGGGCGTGTGGTGATCAGCGACATCGGCTCGACGAAACGCGGCCGGCGCGCGGCGGGGTCACGACGAGGTCTGCGCCGGAGACGGCCACGACGCAAGTGGCGGGCGAGTTCGCGCTTCAACTCGCCTCGGGCGTGGACGTAGATGCCCTGGTAGATCGTCTCGGTGCAGGCGCGCATCTGCAGATCGGTCGGGAAGTCGACGACCAGGCGATGGCTGATCTGCTGGGGTGACCACTTCCGTGCGAGCTTGTCTCGAACGTAGTCACGCAACGACGCGTTCGCCGTCAGCTTCGGGTCGCGGGGCCGCAACCGGCGAGCGACCGAGGCGCGGTGGGCGGAGTGGGGCAGATATCCCCGCGCCGAGGTTGTGTTGCGGCGCAGCTCGCGGCTGATCGTCGATGGTGAACGCCCCAGCTCCGCGGCGATCCGGCGGACCGTCAGCCCGGCTCGGTGCAGATCGCATACTTGCTCGCGTTCCAGCAAGCTCAGATACCGGGGGTGGATCGGCTTCTCGACTCGATCGAGGTCGATCTTCCCACCCAGAACGTTGGCCGTGCGCGGTGAATTCACGTCTGCCAGTATCGGATTCGGGTAGCGCACCACGCGACCGTCGGGGTAGATCCGGCCTCGATGGATGATGGTGATGCCCTTGTCCCAGTCCGCCGCCGAACGCTTGT
>NZ_JBFAXY010000111.1:0-1284 GCF_040681035.1 Nocardia sp. NPDC051911 | reverse complement strand
TGGCCCGTTCCCACTGAATGAGACCGCTCGGTATTAGAGTCCTGATGGCCCTGATGAGGGTCGGAAGGGACACTGAGGGACATGGCAGGACGCAAGCGGCATTCCGCGGAGGAGATCGTGCGGAAGCTGCGCCGTGCCGACGAGCTGGCCGCGGAGGGCCGCTCGGGTGAGGAGATCGCCGCCGAGCTGGAGGTCTCGGCGGCCACGCTGTACAACTGGCGCCGCCAGTACGGCGGAATGGACACCGACGCCGCGAAAGAACTCAAGGAGCTGCGAGAGCAGAACGCGCGGTTGAAGCGACTGTTGGCCGATGCCGAGCTGGAGAAAGACGCGCTGCGGGAGATCGCCAAGGGAAAATGGTGAGCCCGGCCGCTCGCCGCCGCGTCGTGGACATGCTGAAAGACGGTTTCGGTATGTCGGAACGATTCGCGTGCAGAGTGGTCGGGCTTTCGCGTTCGACTTATCGCCGTGTGCCGGTGGCGGCCACACCAGCCGATCCGGATGCCGGTCTGCGGGCCTGGCTGCGCGGCTACGCCACGAAACATCCGTGTCACGGGTTCCGACGTGCCTGGGCAGCGCTGCGGTTCGGCGAGAGCCACGCGGTGAACAAGAAGAGGGTGCACCGGTTGTGGCGGGAGGAGGGACTGCAGGTGCGTGAGCAGCACCCGCGCAAACGCGCGGGTGTTTCATCGATGCCGCCGATCGACGCGGATGCGCCGAAGGTGGTGTGGGCGTTGGACTTCCAGTTCGACTCCACCATCGATGGGCGGGCGGTGAAGATCGCGTCGATGGTCGATGAGCACACCCGCGAGTCGCTGCTGCACGTGGTGGAGCGGTCGATCACCGCTGAGCGACTTGTCGCTGAGTTGGAGAACGTGTTCGCGGTCCGCGGCGCGCCGAAGGTGCTGCGGATGGACAACGGGCCGGAGATGATTTCCCAAGCACTGCAACGGTTCTGCTCGAACAGGGTCGGAATGGTGTATATCCCGCCGGGCACGCCATGGAACAACGGGTTCATCGAGTCGTTCAACCGGCGGCTGCGCACCGAATGCCTGAACCGCAACCACTGGACCAGCCTGCTCGAGGCCAGGGTGGTGATCGGCGACTTCAAGGACGAACACAACCGGGGACATCGGCACTCGGCGCTGGGTTATCTCACACCCGCCGAATACGCTGCCCGCTGCACCCACCGCCACCACCCGGTGGCCTGCACCACCAACTGAAACTGGATCGAATACAACCCGGACTCAAAGACCGGGTGGTCCCGTCATCGGGGACCGGCCA
>NZ_JBFAXY010000110.1:0-1412 GCF_040681035.1 Nocardia sp. NPDC051911 | reverse complement strand
TTGATCGTGGGTGATGCTTATGCGGAGTCGGGTGCGGCTGGGGGTATCGGTGGGTTCTTGACGTATGCGACTGATCTTTTCGATCGGGCGACGGTGGAGAGTTTCGCGGCGCGGTTGTCGCGCATCCTCGCCGCCGTGGTCGCCGATCCCACCGTCCCGGTCGGCGATCTCGACCTACTCGCCGACACCGAACGCACCGACGTGCTCACCGCGTGGAACGACACCACCCATCCGGTGGAACCCGCCACATTGGCATCGCTACTGCGCCGGACCGTCGCGGCGACGCCGGGAGCCGTCGCGCTGGTCGCGGACCTATCCTGCGGCGACCGCGTCGAGCTGAGCTACGCCGAGCTGGCCGCCCGGGTGAACCGCCTCGCCCGTTACCTGATCTCGGTGGGCGTCGGCCCCGAAACCCGGGTCGCGCTCGCGTTCCGCCGATCGGTGGATCTGGTCGTGGCGATGTACGCGGTGGCCGAGGCCGGTGGGGCGTATGTACCGGTCGACCCCGACCAAGCCGCGGACCGGACCGACTACATCCTCTCCGTCTCCGCCCCGGTGTGTGTGCTGAGCAACGCGGAGTCGGACTTCGATACCGATGTCGCGCCGGTAGTGCGGCTCGAAGATCTGGAACTGACCGCGGTCGCGAGCGTGCCGCTCACCGACTCCGAGCGGGTCGTGCCCCTACGGCCGGAGAACACGGCCTACGTCATCTTCACGTCGGGTTCGACCGGACGCCCGAAGGGCGTCGCGGTGCCACACGCGGCGGTCGTGAACCAGTTGCTGTGGAAGACGGCCGAGTTCGAGCTGACGCAGGACGACTCGGTGCTGCTGAAGACGGCGGCCACGTTCGACTTGTCGGTGTGGGAGTTCTGGTCGGCCGCTGTCCGCGGTGGCCGTCTGGTGATCGCCGCGCCGGATGGTCATCGGGACCCCGCGTATCTGCACGACCTGATGGTGCGGGAATCGGTCACCACCCTGCACGTGGTGCCGTCGATGCTGGCGGCGCTGTCGGCACACCGGCCTGCGGCGGACGACTGGTCGCCACGGCGGGTGCTGGCGATCGGTGAGTCCCTACCCGGTTCGGTGGCGCAGCGGTTCCTACGCGACTGTCCGCGTACGGAATTGTTCAATCTATATGGTCCGACCGAGGCGGCGGTGTCGATCACCAGCCATCGGGTGACGCTCGCTGACGAGATGTCGGTGTCGATCGGCGGGCCGGTGTGGAACAGCCGGGTGTTCGTGCTGGATGGTCGTTTGCGTCCGGTGCCGGTGGGTGTGTCGGGTGAGTTGTATCTGGCTGGTGCGCAGTTGGCGCGTGGTTACTTCGGTCGTGCGGATCTGACGGCGGATCGGTTCGTGGCGAATCCGTTCGAGCCGGGTGCGCGGATGTATCGCACGGGTGACTTGGTCGC
>NZ_JBFAXY010000109.1:0-1457 GCF_040681035.1 Nocardia sp. NPDC051911 | reverse complement strand
GGCCGTATTCAATCGGTCGTCGCAACACCGGTTTGTTGGAGCGATCGTAGCTGCTCGGTGAAGGCTTCAGCGGGCGTCTTCCAGCCGAGGCTTTTGCGGGGTCGGGAGTTGAGCGTGTGCGCGATAGCAGCGATGTCTCGAGCACCCCAGCGAGAGAGGTCGGTGCCTTTCGGAAAATATTGGCGCAGAAGGCCATTGGTATTCTCGTTGGTGCCGCGTTGCCATGGGCTCTTCGGATCGGCGAAGTAGACCTCGACGCCGGTGCGGGCGGTGAACCGTGCGTGGTCGGACAATTCCTTGCCCCGGTCCCAGGTCAGCGATCGACGCAGCGGCGGCGGCAGCGGGCGCAGCGTTCGGGTGAGCGCGTCGGTCATGGTCACCGCGCCGTAGCCAGCGAGAGCGGGTCCGTTCTTGGTGCGTGCGATGACACCGTATCCGTCCTCGCGAGGCAGGTGGATCAGCATCGTGAACCGGGTCGTCCGCTCGACCAGGGTGCCGATCGCCGAACGCTGCAACCCGATGATCAGATCGCCTTCCCAATGCCCCGCGACCACCCGCTCGCCGATCTCCGCGGGCCGGTTACCGATGAGCGTCTCGGCGGTCACATGTGCCCACGCTTTCTGCTTGGCGCGTGCGCGCGGGACCCGCAACGCCCGGCCTCGGCGCAGGCAGCCGACGAGTTCGCGTTTGAGCCCGCCCCGAGAATCGACATACAGTGCCTGGTAGATCGCCTCATGACTGATTCGCATTGACTCGTCGTCGGGGAATTCGAGTTTCAGCCGGTTCGAGATCTGCTCCGGGCTCCACGCGTACACCCACGCCCGATCACCGCGATGCGGCTTGTTGCGCCCTTTCCACTCCGGACCGACCGGGCCGGCCACGGCACGTCCATCGGCAGTTCGCACGACCCCGGAGAGCTTGTCTTGCACGTATGCGCGCAGCCGGTCGTTGGCGACCAGTTTGGCGATCTTGGGGCGCCTGGCCCGACGTTCGGCATGCCATTGCGCCGTCGAGGCCTTGTAGTCCAGCCAGTACGAACGGGTCGAGGCGTTGCGACGCAACTCCCGCGAGATCGTCGACGGACTCCGACCGAGCCGACGAGCGATCTCCCGCACTCCCTCGCCCCGAGCCCGCCGCAACGCGATGTCCTCCCGCTCGCCCGAAGATAAATACCGGCCCGAAACAGACTGAGGCAAACGCGGATTCACGCCGCCAGCATGCCGGAACCATCGGAACCCGACCGGCGAGGACACCCCCGCTTCCACCGCCGCGTCCTCGGTCATCACCCCGCGCGCGATCGCCGCCCAGAACCGCACCCGATCCTCACGCCAGGCCACCGTCGGCCGACCCGGCGACGGAATCTGGCCCCGGTACTCACGAACCCGCTTCTGCTGCGGACCAATTCCCACCTCGACACCTCCACGATCGAGGTGTTGCAACGATCAGTTGAATCCGGC
>NZ_JBFAXY010000108.1:0-1474 GCF_040681035.1 Nocardia sp. NPDC051911 | reverse complement strand
GCGCCGGGCACGGTGATGCCGGCTGTCCACGATCGGCGGGACAGTGTCGAGACTCGCGCCCGCGGCGCATGCGCTTCGACCGCTGGAACGCGAGCCGGGCCGCGAACGGCGCTCGTAAGACTCGCTTCTCCGGTGATCGCCGGGTGGCTGGGAGGGTGCGCCGCAGTACGCTCAGGCCTACCTTCAAGCGCGTACGCTCAGGCCCACCTTCTGGAACTCCTTGAGGTCCGAGTAACCGGCCTTGGCCATCGAACGACGCAGGCCGCCGACGAGATTCAGCGAACCGAACGGATCGTCGGACGGGCCGAAGAGCACCCGCTCCAGGCTGGGGCGCACCGTGTCGCCGACCGGCTCGCCACCGAGATCCCACGGATCGTCGACGTGCAGCATCGACCCGCGCGGCACCGACGGGTGCGCGGCCGCCGACGGCCAGTACCAGCCGCGGCCCGGCGCCTCCGCGGCCACGGCGAGCGGGACGCCGAGCATGGCCGCGTCCGCGCCACACGCGATCGCCTTGGCCAGCTGCCCGGAGGTGGAGATGTCGCCGTCCGCGATGACGTGCACATAGCGACCGCCGGTCTCGTCCAGGTAATCGCGGCGGGCGGCGGCGGCATCCGCGATCGCGGTGGCCATCGGCACGCCGATGCCGAGTACCTCGCCGGTGGTGGTCGCGCCGGGGTAGGAGCCGTAGCCGACGATCACGCCCGCCGCTCCGGTACGCATCAGGTGCAGCGCGGTGCGGTGATCGCTCACGCCGCCTGCGACCACGGGCACGTCCAGGTCGGCGATGAAGGTCTTGAGGTTCAGCGGCTCACCGTCGCCGACATGTTCGGCGGAGATGATCGTGCCGTGCACCACGAGCAGGTCGATCCCCGCCTGCAGCAGCGCCGGGGTGAGCGTGCGGGCGTTCTGCGGGCTCACCCGCACCGCCACGGTGACGCCGGCGGCGCGGACCTGCGCCACCGCGGCGGCGAGCAGATCCGGCTGCATCGGCGCGGCGTGCAACTCCTGCAGCAACGCCACGGCGCGCTCGTAACCGCCCTTGCCGACCAGCTCTAGCAACTGGTCGATCTTCGCGCCGACATCCGCGTGCCGCGCCCACAGTCCCTCGCCGTTGATCACGCCGAGCCCGCCGAGGCGGCCGAGTTCGACGGCGAACTCCGGGGACACCAGGGCGTCGGTGGGGTGCGCGAGAAACGGGATCTCGAAGCGGTAGGCGTCCAGCTGCCAGGACAGCGAGACCTGCTTCGACGAGCGGGTCCGGCGCGAGGGGACGATGTCGACGTCGTCCAGCTCGTAGGTACGCCGGGCGGTCCGGCCCATGCCGATCTCCACCATGTCGCGCACGCGAAATCTCCTTGTCTGATTTGCAGCGCCTGCGGCGCTGCGTGTTCGCGGCCCCTTATGGCTCGCGTTCCAGCGGTCGAGACTCGCGCCTGCGGCGCATGCGCTTCGACACGCCCGAATACGCGGG
>NZ_JBFAXY010000107.1:0-1487 GCF_040681035.1 Nocardia sp. NPDC051911 | reverse complement strand
CAAGGCCGCGCAGTTTGGGTTCCTGCCCGGTTGTCAACCGGGCAGGATATGGATGCTGATCTGGGTTTTGTAGGTGTTGCGGTCGATGTCGCCCTTGGCGCGGTGTTTGGAGATGGCGCGTTTGACGATGCGGGGGCTGGTACGGGCCCGGCGGGGTGGGAGCGGGTCGGTCAGCACGGCGCGTCCGATGGTGCCTATCAGGTCGATCGTGGTTGTGGTGAGGACTGTGGCGGCGTGGATCAACTGGTCTCGGGCGGTGTGCAGGGCGATGGTGAAACTGCCCCGGTCCGGGGAGAAATCGGTGACGGCCAGGGCGGTGTCGGCGATGGCGGTGCGCAGTGCCTGGTAGGTGATCAGCAGGGCGTATACCTCTTGCGCGACTCCGGCTGGGGTTCGGGCGCGTAGAACGCGTCCGCCGAGGATTGTCGATTTCAGTTCGAAATAGCTGGTTTCGATTTCCCACCGCTGGTGGTAGAGCGTGACCAGGTCGGCCGCGGGATAGCGGTAGTGGTCGGTGAGGCTGGTGATCAGCCGGTAGCGCTCGGTGCGGCGTGGCCCGCCAGCGCAGGTGACGGCGATCTCGGCGTCGATCACTCGTACGGTCGCCGCGCCAGCGCGGGTCAGCCACGATCCGTCGCTCAGATGCGCGATCGCGGGGACGCGCCGGTTGAGTTTGGCGCGGAACAGCAGATCCGCGCCGGTGCCGGTGATCTGCTCGATCAACGCGGTAACCGTGAAGTTCCGGTCGGCCAGCAGCAGCATGCCCGGCTTCAGGCAACCGGAAAGCCTAGGTGCATAGGCTGTTTCCGCCACCCGAAACGGGCCGAACACGACATCGACGACAGTGCGGGTGCCGCAGGCCACCACCGCCAGCAACCGCAGCATCGGATAACCCGCCTGAGCGTGACCGCCACCGTGGCGACCGTAACCGGCCACGTTGGCCGCGCTGTCAGGCACGAACAACGTGGTGCCGTCGATCGCGCATACCAGCAGTCCCCGCCACCGCACCGCTCCAGCGGCGGGGCCCCGGACCAGGTCGAACAACGCCCGCAACGGCTTCACCCCCACCCGGCGCAGCGCCTGCGACAACGCCGAAGAACCCGGGCACACGGCCACACCGCCAGGCAACCCGGCACACAACCGCGCCCACACTTGCCGATACCCGATACCAGTGAACAACGCCCCGGCCAGCAGCAGATACACCACCACCCGCGACGGCAGCAGCCGCACCCGCGACTGCACCGCACCGGCCGCTTCCAGCGCCGCGTCGACCAGGTCGAACGACACGATCCGGGTCAGTTCCCCCAGATGGCCCGGCGCGAACACACCCTCCGCTACCGGCGACGAACGATCAATGACACACTGAACCGACAGCGGAACTCCTGCAACGAGCGAATTGTCTTGGCGGACAACACCTCTTTACCAGCAGTTCCGCTGTCCCAACTCACCATCCCACGCCGGTTGACAAACCCAGCCCACCCGCTAAC
>NZ_JBFAXY010000106.1:0-1531 GCF_040681035.1 Nocardia sp. NPDC051911 | reverse complement strand
CGAGTTCGCCCGCCGGGTGCACCAACTGGCGCGCTGGCTCAAGGTCAACGGCGTCGGCCCGGAATCGTATGTGGCGCTGGGCATGCGCCGCTCGATCGACCTGGTGGTCGGCATGTACGCGGTGAACGCCGCGGGCGGCGCGTACGTGCCGCTGGATCCGGACCATCCGGCCGAGCGCATCGACTACATCCTGGAGACCGCGCGCCCGGTGTGCGTGCTGACCTCCGGTTCCGACCTGGAGACCACGGTTTCCCGGCAGGTACGCATCGATCAGCTCGACCTGTCGGAGTTCTCCGACGGGCCGCTGACCGACGCCGACCGGCACAAGCCGTTGCGTCCGGCCAACACCGCGTACGTGATCTTCACCTCCGGTTCGACCGGCCGCCCGAAGGGTGTGGCGGTCTCGCACGCCGCGATCGTCAACCGTCTGGTGTGGATGCACGCCGAGTACGGCCTGGCGGCCTATGACGTGGTGTTGCAGAAGACGCCCGCGACGTTCGACGTGTCGGTGTGGGAGTTCTTCTGGCCGTTGCAGGTCGGCGCGCGCCTGGTGGTGGCGAAGCCGGACGGGCATCGCGATCCCGCGTACCTGGCGCGGCTGATCGTCGACGAGCAGGTCACCACGGTGCACTTCGTGCCGTCGATGCTGTCGGTGTTCGTCGCCGAGGAGCGCGCGGCCGAATGCACGAGCCTGCGCAATGTCTTCGCGTCCGGTGAGGCGCTGCCCGCGGTGACCGCGCAGAAGTTGCGCGAGCTGACCGGCGCGCGGCTGCACAACCTGTACGGCCCGACCGAGGCCGCGGTCGACGTCACCTTCCACGAGGTGACCGAGGCCGACACGGTGTCGGTGCCGATCGGCGCTCCGGTGTTCAACACGCAGGTGTACGTGCTGGATTCGCGGCTGCGGCCGGTTCCGGTCGGCGTGCCCGGCGAGCTGTACCTCGCGGGCGCGCAGCTGGCGCACGGCTATGTGGGCCGCCCCGATCTGACCACCGAGCGCTTCGTGGCCAACCCGTTCGGCACTGCCGAGCGGATGTACCGCACCGGCGACCTGGTGGCCTGGACCGACAAGGGCGAGCTGGAGTATTTGGGCCGCACCGACTTCCAGGTGAAGGTGCGCGGTCTGCGCATCGAGCTGGGCGAGATCGAGTCGGCGCTGACGGCGCTGGAGTCGGTGGCGCAGGCGGTGGTCGTGGTGCGCACCGACGAGCGGACCGGTGACCAGCTGGTCGCGTACCTGGTGACGGACCCGGACCGGGTGGTGGACGTCGAGTCGGTCAAGGCCGAACTCGGCGCGCGGCTGCCGGGGTACATGGTGCCCGCGGCCTATGTGGTGCTGGACGAGTTCCCGCTCAACGCCTCCGGCAAGCTCGATCGCAGGGCGCTGCCGGAGCCGGTGTTCGAGGCCAAGGTGTTCCGTGCGCCCGCCACGCCGGTGCAGGAGATCGTGGCCGAGACCTTCGCCGAGGTGCTCGGCGTGGAGCGGGTCGGCCTGGACGACGACTTCTTCGAGCTGGGCGGTAACTCGCTG
>NZ_JBFAXY010000105.1:0-1547 GCF_040681035.1 Nocardia sp. NPDC051911 | reverse complement strand
GGACAACACCTCTTTACCAGCAGTTCCGCTGTCCCAACTCACCATCCCACGCCGGTTGACAAACCCAGCCCACCCGCTAACTGCGCGGCCTTGGCCTTAGTACGGCAACGACACTTGGATGAGTCGGTGCTGGTAGATCTGTGGTGTGTTGTTGGATCATGCTGTGGCCGAGCTGGATTCGTTGATGAGCCGGGTCGGTGCCCGGTTCGCCCGGTCCGAGCCACGGGCTCGGGCCCGGGAGTATGTATCGGGGCTGGTAGCGGGGTTGGAACGTAAGAACGGGTGGACTCTGGCCGAGCATGCCGGTGAGTCGGGACCGCAAGGGATGCAGCGGTTGCTTCGGCGAGCGGACTGGGATGTCGACGGTGTCCGTGACGACGTGCGCGTCTATGTCGTGGACCGGCTCGGTGATCTCGATGCGGTGCTGGCGGCTGATGAGACCGGATTCCTGAAGAAGAGAGTGCGGTCGGCCGGGGGTGCAGCGGCAATAACCGGGGAACGGCAGGCCGGACGGAGAACTGCCAGATCGGAGTGTTTCTGGCGTATGCGTCGTCGCACGGGCACGCGCTGATCGACCGTGAACTCTATCTCCCCGAATCCTGGACCATCGACCGCGAGCGCTGCCGGGCCGCTGGGATCGACGACGAGGTCGGGTTCCCACGAAACCACGGCAAGTGATCGCCATGCTGGAGCGGGCACCGGACGCCGGGGTGCCGTTCGCGTGGTTCACCGCTGATGAAGCCTACGGCCAAGCTGGCTACCTGCGTGAGTGGCTCGAATCGCGCGACGTGGCCTATGTGCTGGCTACCCGCTGTGACCAGCGGGTAGCCACCCGCGCCGACCGGATGGCCCGGGTTGACGAACTCGTCGCCGAGTTCGCGGCGGCCACCTGGCAACGTTTGTCGGTGGGCGCTGGCGCGCACGGGCCCCGCACCTGCGACTGGGCGCGCCGCCAGATCGACGGCGCCTGGACTCGCGGGCACTGGCTGCTGACGCGGCGCTCGATCAGCGACCCCAGCCACATCGCCTACTACCTGTGCTACGGGCCGGTCCCGGCTGGTCGATCTCGCTTTCACAGCCGGGTCACGGTGGCGTGTCGAAGAAGCGTTCCAGCAGGCCAAAGGCGAAGCTGGTCTCGACCACTACCAAGTCCGCAGCTATCGGGCCTGGTATGCCCACATCACCTTGTCCATGCTCGCCCTTTGCCTGGCTATCGTCGCCGAAAGCGATTGCCGCAAACGGGGATTCGCCGTGGACGGTGAAGACATGATCGCTCTCACGCTACCGGAGATCCCTCGCCTGCTCGTCGCCCTGGTCCTGCCCCGCCACCACGACCCCCACCACGTCTGGGCCTGGTCACGATGGCGCCGCCGACGACAACACCAAGCCCGTCTATCCCACTACCGGCGACGAGGCTACCCACTCACCTGAGTGTCGCTGCAGTATTAGGCGCAAGGCCGCGCAGTTTGGGTTCCTGCCCGGTTGTCAACCGGGCAGGATATGGATGCTGATCTGGGTTTTGTAGGTGTTGCGGTCGATGTCGCCCT
>NZ_JBFAXY010000104.1:0-1550 GCF_040681035.1 Nocardia sp. NPDC051911 | reverse complement strand
GCCGGTGGCATCGACGGCTCGACCTGGGCCACGAAGACCGACGCGATGCAATTCCTCGCGGACAAGAACGTGCACGCGGTCACGCCGATCGGCGGCATGTTCAGCTACTACGCGGACTGGGAGAAGGACGACGCCAGGTTGGGGCGCCAGAAGTGGCGGACCTTCCTGAGCCGCGAACTGCCTCCGCTGATCGACTCGTATCTCGGGACCAGCGGGCGCAATGCCCTCGCGGGGTTCTCGATGTCGGGGACCACGACACTCGCGCTCGCCGCGACCACGGGTGACCTGTACTCCGGCGTCGCCGCATACAGCGGTTGCGCGCAGACCAGCGATCCGGTCGGCCGTGAGTTCGTCCGGCTGACCGTCGAGGAATGGGGTCTCGCGGAACTGGACAACATGTGGGGGCCCGCGGGCGACCCGCAATGGGTGGCCAATGATCCCTACGTGCAGGCGGAGGGATTGCGTGGAAAATCCATCTACATCGCCAGTGGAAATGGCGTGCCCGGCGTCTACGACCGATACGGCGGGAAATATTCGCTGAACGGTCCGTGGGGTTTCGCGAATCAGCTCGTCGTCGGCGGTGTGATCGAAGCGGCCACCAATTACTGCTCGCACAACATGAAAGACCGGCTGGACAGCCTCGGAATCCCCGCGCGATACAACTTCCGCCCGGAAGGCACCCATTCCTGGGGCTATTGGGAGGACGCGCTGAAGGATTCGTGGCCGACGCTGGCCGCTCCATTGGGAATCTGATCCGCGGGAATTCGAAATGACTGTTCGCACTCGGGCCGCGCGCGTCGTCGGCCTCATGATGGCCGCTGCCTGTGTGGCGCTGTGCCATGCGCCGACCGCGGCCGCCGCCCCGGAGACACCGGCGCTGGACGGCGCCAACGACTGGTCTTGCCTGCCCACACCGGCGCGACCGGAGCCGGTGGTGCTCGTGCACGGCTCGGGCACCGATATCGGCCGCAGCTTCCCCCTGCTCGCGCCGGCCATCCGGGCCGAAGGACATTGCGTGTTCGCCGCGAATCTCGGCGCCGCGCCGGGTGTCGTCGACGCGGTGAGCGGGCAGACCGGCTCCAGCTCCACCGGCGTCGGGCCGATCGGCGCCGCACTGCTGGGACGTGTCGTCTACGGCGTGGCCGACATCGATCGAATGGCGGGCGAGCTCGCCGAAGTCGTGCGGGCGGTGCGGGAGACGACGGGCGCGAGCCGGGTGGCGCTGGTCGGCCACTCCACCGGCGGCACGGTGATCCGGCAGTATCTGCGCGCCCGCGGCGCGGAGGCGGTGTCCCAAGTGGTGACTCTCGGCACGCCGTATCGCGGCTCGACCTGGGCCGGGTTGCGCGGCAGCTATCCGGACCTGGCCGCGCTCGGCCTGGGCGACGCGCAGATCGCGGCCCAGGTCTTCGGGACTCCGGGCCAGCAGCAGGTGGCCGGGTCACCACTGCTGAACCGGCTGAACACGGGAGGCGAAACCGTGCCCGGTCTCCGGTACACGGCCATCGCCTCCCGCGCCGACCAGGTGATCACGCCGCAGGACACCGCCC
>NZ_JBFAXY010000103.1:0-1636 GCF_040681035.1 Nocardia sp. NPDC051911 | reverse complement strand
ATCGAGGTTCAGGCGTTGGTGAAGGCGTTCGGTCCGTCCGGGTCGTGCGCGCTGGGGTCGGTCAAGGGCAATATCGGCCACCTCGACGCCGCCTCCGGCATGGCCGGTCTGATCAAAGTCGTTCTCGCCCTGCACCATCAGACACTGCCCGCCTCACTCAACTACACCACACCCAACCCCGCGATCGATTTCGCCGCGACCCCATTCCACGTGCAAGCCACCCGCACACCCTGGCCCCGCAGACCGCAGCGGCCACGACGCGCAGGTATCAGCGCCTTCGGTTTCGGCGGCACCAATGCCCATCTCATCATCGAGGAACCACCCGCACCCGCCCCGTTACCATCGACTCCACGCACCACACACACCCTTGTCGTATCCGCCCGCACTCCCGAGGCACTCGACGAGCTCACCGATAACCTCGCCACCTTCTTACGCGAGGAACAACCCGACCTCGCCGCCACCGCCCATACTCTCGCCCGCGGTCGCCAACCCTTCCCCCACCGCCGCATCGTCACCGGCACCAGCACCGACGCCATCGCCACAGCACTCCAAACCCGCGATCCCGCAACCGTCCACACCAACCACGCAACCACCCACGACAAACCCATCGTGTTCCTGTTCCCCGGCCAAGGCGCACAGCACCCCCACATGGCCTGGGAACTCTACGACCAAGAACCCCAATTCCGCGCCACCGTCGACGAATGCGCAGACCTGCTCCAACCCACACTCCACGCCGATATCCGCGACATCATCACCACCGACCCGGAGACCCTCGGCCAAACCCGATGGGCTCAACCAGCCTTGTTCACCATCGAATACGCCCTCGCCCGACTGTGGCAGCACTGGGGAATCACACCCGCCGCCATGATCGGCCACAGCCTCGGCGAGTGGACCGCCGCAACCCTCGCAGGCGTATTCACCCTCCCCGACGCACTCCACCTCATCACCCAGCGCGCTCATCTCATGCAACAACAACCCCCCGGCGCGATGCTCAACATCATCGCCGACCGCACCACCATCGAAAAAGCACTCCCACCAACACTTTCTCTCGCAGCACACAACGGCCCCCGCGACTGCGTCGTCTCCGGACCACACGACGCCATCACCACCTTCACCACCACCGCTCACGGCAACGGCTGGACAACACACCCCGTCAACACCCAGCACGGATTCCACTCCGCTCTCATGGACCCCGCCATCGACCCACTCGCCACCACCATCACCCGAACCACACTCCACCCACCACGAATCCCCTTCATCTCCAACACCACCGGCACCTGGATCACCCCCGAACAAGCCCAAAACCCTCACTACTGGGCCAACCACCTACGCACCACCGTCGAATACACCACCGGCATCAACACCCTGACCACCCACTACCCCACCGCCACACTCCTCGAAGTCGGACCCGGCACCACCCTCACCACACTCACCCGCCGAACCACCACCAACACCACCCTCAACACCCTCCCCCACAAACGCGACCACCACACCCCCACCCACACCACCCACACCACACTCGCAAAACTCTGGCTCACCGGCACCACCCCCAACTTGACCACATACCACCCCAACCACCACCGAATACCCCTACCCACCTACCCCTTCCAACAACACACCCACTGGCTCACCAAAC
>NZ_JBFAXY010000102.1:0-1693 GCF_040681035.1 Nocardia sp. NPDC051911 | reverse complement strand
TTGGCTCTGTCCCACTTTCGATGATGGGCGGGTGTCGATTGTGTTGGGGTGCTGGGTATTCCGGTAGAACTGCGGAATGTGGTTGCTGATGGTGCAGCAGAGGTGTTGTGGCAGTTGATGTTCCCGGATCGGCCAGGTGTGCGTGTGGTGGGTGTGAGCCGGGTTGGGCCGATTATTCGGTTCGATGCTGTGACCAGGGAGGTCCCGCAGCCGTGCCCGGTGTGCGGGGTGGTCTCGTCGCGGGTTCACAGCCGCTATTCCCGTGAGATCGCCGATGTCGCAGTCGCAAGCCGGGAAGTTGTGCTCAGGCTGGCGGTGCGGCGGCTGTTCTGCGGTAACGGCGGGTGCGGGCGGCGGATCTTTGCCGAGCAGGTGAGCGGGTTGACCGTGCGTTATGGGCGTCGCAGCCTGGCGCTGCGGGACGTTCTGAGACGGTTCGCGTTGGCGTTGGGAGGCAGGCCCGCGGCGCGACTGTGCGCCGGGGTCGCCAGTGCGGTCAGCAGGATGACGCTGCTTCGGCTCATCCGCGCACTGCCGCAACCGACAGTCGGCGGGCTGACTGCGGTCGGTGTCGACGAGTTCGCGTTTCGTAAGGGTCGCAACTACGGCACGATCTTGGTCGATATGGCCACCCGCCGTCCGGTGGACCTGTTGCCCGAAGCCAGCTCCGATGCGTTGGCCGCCTGGCTGCGCGAGCATCCGGGGATCGAGGTGATCTGCCGTGATCGCGCCGGCTACTTCGCCGATGGCGCTCGCCGCGGAGCCCCTGATGCGGTGCAAGTCGCGGACAGGTGGCACCTGCTAGCGAACCTGACCAGTGCTGTGGAGCGTGTGCTCGCGCGCAAGCGTTCCTGCCTGAACGAGCGTGACCCGGACCAGATTCCGGCACCACCGATCCCGCAGCCCGCCCCGCCGGATGGCCCGTTGGCGCAGCGGATCACCCGACAACACCCACAAATCCAACAGATGTTGGGTCAGGGTTGGACGATCAGCGCGATCGCGCGGGAATTGCACCTGGACCGCAAGACCGTCCGACGCTACGCCCGCAGCGAGGTCGAGGGTCTGCTGAGTTCCGGGGTCCGCCGCGCGAGTCTCATCGACCCGTTCGTGCCCTATCTGCAGCGCCGCTGGCGCGAGGGCTGCGTGAACGCCGCGGTCCTCCACTCCGAGATCGCAGCCCAGGGATTCGGTGGCAGCGTCAAGACGGTCCGCCGCCACCTGCAACACTGGCGCGTAGCCGGTGCCCCAGTCTTGGCGCCGCCCACGATCACACCCCGCAAGGCCGCTGGCTGGATCATGCGCCGCTGCGACGACCTGACCGACGACGAACGTGAGCGTCTTCGCACGATCATCGATCGCTGCGACGAGATCGCCACCACCGCCGGACTCGCCACCGAATTCGCGATGCTGCTACAGCAACTGCGAGGAGCAGAACTCGCGGCGTGGACCCACCGCGCACAGGCCAGCGGAATCCGGGAGATCAGTTCCTTCGCGACCACACTGCACCGTGACTGGGATGCCGTGGTCGCCGGACTGACCCTTCCCTACAGCAACGGCCCCACCGAAGGAAATGTCAACCGCCTCAAACTGATCAAACGAGCCATGTACGGCAGAGCACGATTCGACCTACTCCGGCTCCGTGTCCTGGCCACCTCGTAGCAACCGGACCCATCATCGAAAGTGGGACAGAGCC
>NZ_JBFAXY010000101.1:0-1768 GCF_040681035.1 Nocardia sp. NPDC051911 | reverse complement strand
CCGGGGCCTGTCCGTAAATTACTGTCGCAGTTGATCTGTGGGTGGTCGGTGGTTGTGAATGGGAGGCTGAGGTATGTGTCTCCCGCGGGAATGTGTGTCCGGGCCCGGATTGCGGGTCAAATTCGATCAGATCTTGCCGCATCTGGATGAACGTCGGCGTCGGCTCTATCTGGCCAGTGAGGCGATGGCGGTGGGCCACGGCGGGATCACCGTGGTGGCCGCCGCTTCCGGCGTCAGCACCGCTACCGTCGCACGCGGCATCGGCGAACTGACTGCCGATCCCATACCGACCCAACGCATCCGGGCTCCGGGTGCGGGTCGCAAGCCGTTGACGGTGACCGACACCGGGCTGCTGCCAGCGCTGGAGGCACTGATCGAGCCGCATACTCGTGGCGATCCGGTTTCTGCGCTGCGCTGGACCACGCTGTCGCTGCGCACCTTGGCGTCGACCCTGACCGGTCAGGGTCACCGAGTCGGTGCCACGACCGTCGGGCATCTGCTGCGCGGGCTCGGATACCGCCTGCAAGGCACGGCCAAGACCAACGAGGGCACCTCCCACCCCGACCGTGATGCGCAGTTCGCGCACATCAACGCCACCGCTACCGCCTTCCTCGACGCCGGGCAGCCGGTGATCAGCGTCGATACCAAGGCCAAGGAATGGATCGGCAACCGTGACCGTCCCGGGCGCACCTGGCGTCCGGGCAAGAACCCGATCACGGTGGACTGCCACAGTTTCTTCGTCACCGACGATCAGCCGGTGGTCATCCCCTACGGGATCTACGACATCGCCACCAACACCGGCTGGGTCAACGTCGGCACCGACCACGACACCGCAGAATTCGCGGTCGAGTCCATCCGCCGCTGGTGGCGTCACCAAGGACGCGAACAACACTCGGACGCGACCCGGCTGCTGATCACCGCCGATGCCGGTGGCTCCAACGATCCCCGCCGCTGGACCTGGAAGAAATACCTGCACTGCTTGGCTCGCGAGAGCGGCCTCGAGATCACGGTCTGTCACTATCCTCCGGGAACGTCGAAATGGAACAAGATCGAGCACCGGATGTTCTGCCACATCACCGCCAACTGGCGCGGACGGCCCCTGACCAGCTACCAAGTCGTCATCGAGACCATCGCCGCGACAACCACCCGGACCGGGTTGATGATCGGTGCCGATCTCGACACCGGCAGCTACCCCCTCGGCGGCACCGTCACCTCCGCCGAGTTCCATTCGCTGCCGATCACACCGGAGAAATTCCACGGAGACTGGAACTACACCGTGGCCCCCAGCGCACCCCACCCCGCAGAACCAGCCCCGGCGCGTCGAAAACCCGATCCGTCCTTGACCGAGATGCTCACCGATCCGGCCCTGACGGGCATGCCACGAGCGGACTTCGCGCACCTGGTCGCGGTCTCGGAGCCGTACTGGGATGCGTTGGCCGAGGCGGCTTTTCAGCGACGCTTCCACCGCCCACGCAGCTACCTGCATCCGCAGACCAGCAGCATCGACCACTTCCACCGACTCCTGACCGCCCTGCTACGCCGACGACGAGCCGCTACCAGCACGCTGCTGGCCCAACTACTCGACGTCAAGCGCACCAACCTGACCATGCAGTTCCGAGACGGCCACCGGATCCTGGACCTACACCGGCTCGACATCACACCCATACCCGGACCACCCGCACGCACTCTCGAGCAACTACAAGCCCGTCTCACACATGCAACCCACCCCACAGATCAACTGCGACAGTAATTTACGGACAGGCCCCCG
>NZ_JBFAXY010000100.1:0-2001 GCF_040681035.1 Nocardia sp. NPDC051911 | reverse complement strand
TGCAAGGGCCAACTGTCCCTCGAAGCCCACGGCGCCCGCACCGCCACCGGGCTCTACGCCCGTATCGCCCAGCGACTCCTGGCCCTGGCCGCGGTTTCAGGCGTTGTTCCGGCGGATGCGCACTTTCATCGCTGGGGATTGGGCTTCAAGCAATCCAGCCTTGACCATATCGCGCGGGTCTCGCGGCACCCCGCCCCGAACGCCTCCAGACGGCTACCGCTTCCCTGACATGCTGTTGTCCCCTTCAGCTTTCACCTCCAGGTAGTCAGGTGACCCAAGAACCTCCTTCCGAGTTCCTCCCGGCTACACCGGGGATGCAACACAGCGCCACACGGCGCACACCCGCCGTGCGCCTCTCGACGCACCGGGCTCTCCACGATCGGATGCCGTCAGGCTGTTCTGCGCCGCAGGAACGGGTTGGGGATTCGGTTGCCGCGGTATCGGTAGCGGCGGACCGTCACCGATGCCGGATCGAACAACTCGATGCCGTCTGCTGCGATCGGAAGCCACCGCCCGGTCGGGGTGGTGAACTTGCGGCGGAACGTTCGCCATCTCCAGCGGTGCCGTTTTCGTAACCAGCGGATGAGCCGCCAGTTCACGAAATAGCGCAGCCGGTCGAGCGTGTGACTGCATACGGCATGCCGGAAATAGTTGGTCCAGCCACGCAGGATCTGGTTGATCCTGCCGATGACCGCACCCATGTCTGCTTGGCTGACTCGATGTGTCAGGGCACGGATCTTCGCCTCCACCGCCCGGAACGGGCGATCGGCGATGAACGTGTAGACGAACCACGTCCGTGTTCCCCGTTTGCGTTTCCACTGGATGCGGAAACCGAGGAAGTCGAACCCCTCGCGCATATGCACGACCCTGGACTTGGACTCCGATAATCGCAGCCCGAGCGGGGTGAGCACATCCGCGATGTCCTCGCGCAACGCGACCACGTCGTGCTTTTGGCCGTGCGCGAGCACGACGAAATCGTCGGCATAACGCACGATCCGCCATGTCGGCAGACCCTTGGCACGACGGTGGTGGCGTCGATAGGTCGTTCCCATCACCCCGTCCGGTTTCCACGGCGTCATCACGTGCTCGTCGAGCACCGACAACGCGATGTTGGCCAGAAGTGGCGACAGGATCCCGCCCTGCGGAGTGCCGGTGTCGTTGCCCTCGACATGGCCGGTTTCGGACATCACCCCGGCCTTGAGAAACGCTTTCACCAGCGCGAGGACACGTTTGTCTTTGACCCGCAACCGAACCCGCTCCATCACAGCCGTGTGGTCGATCCGGTCGAAACACGCCTCGATATCAGCGTCCAGCACCCACTGATAGCCACGGGAACCGAACATCTGAATCTCGGCGACCGCGTCCTGCGCCCGCCGCCTCGGCCGGAACCCATAGGAGACCGGCAGAAAGTCGGCCTCGAAAACCGGTTCCAGCACCAGCTTCAACGCGGCCTGGACCACCCGATCCGCGATGGTCGGAATGCCCAACTTCCGCAGCTTTCCCGATCCACCCGGTTTCGGAATCTGCCGCTGCCGCACCGGAACCGGCCGAAACGACCCGCCCTTCAACGACAACCGCAGATGGTCCAGGAACCCATCGACACCGAAACCGTGCTCGACATCGTCGGTGGTGACACCGTCGATGCCGGGCGTGTTACGGCCCCGGTTGCCCGCGAGCCGGTGGAACGCCACTCGCAGCGTCGCCGGGTCGTGCACGAGGTTGAACACATCATCGAACCGGCGGCCGGAGTCGGCCGCCGCCCAACGGTGCAGTTTGTCCTGCATCTCCGATACCCGCTGCCACGGCCCCTTCGGGTCCGCGCAGCCGGCGCCGCCGTTCGGCGGCGCTTCTTTCGGTATTACAGCAACCAACTGTCTCCTCTCGCTGTTGCCCTTCCCCATGTGATCGGCTTTGTCGGGTAGCCCCGGCACATTACTGCGCCGAGGCCCCCTCAGAACCGGACATGCGCCTCGTCGACGCATCACGGCTCAAGCAAGCCCA
>NZ_JBFAXY010000099.1:0-2147 GCF_040681035.1 Nocardia sp. NPDC051911 | reverse complement strand
CACCACCCCCAACTTGACCACATACCACCCCAACCACCACCGAATACCCCTACCCACCTACCCCTTCCAACAACACACCCACTGGCTCACCAAACGGGAACCCGCCCCCGGCACCACATGGCGAACCGACATCGGAGACTGGTTCTACGCCCCGGCGTGGCAACGGTCCGCGCTGCCTGCCGAACGGGTTCCGGAGCATGCCGAGCACTGGTTGGTATTCGCCGATGATCTCGGGGTCGGTGAGGCGGTGGCACAGCGGCTCCGGGACGGCGGCGCCGCGGTCACGATCGTGCGCGCGGCCGAGGGCTGGTCGGCGCCGGCCCGAGACGCCTATACGGTCCACCCCACTCGGTTCGTCGACTACGAGCGGCTGTTCACCGCGTTGAGCGATAGACCGCCCACCCGTTTCGTGCACTGCTGGACCGTCACCACCGTCGAGAGCTCACCGCCGGACGACCATCAGCTGGGTTTCGTCAGCCTGCTCCGGCTCGGACAGGTGCTCACCCGCGCGAACGGCACCACACCGCGCAGGTTGTGGGTGTTCAGCAGCGGCTTGCATGATGTCGTGGGCACGGAGTCACTTTCGCCCGCGAAGGCCACCCTGCTCGGACCGAGCCGAGTGCTGCCCCGCGAGCTGCCCGGCCTGCGCTGCCACAGCGTCGACCTCGACTACCACGCGGCACCCGGCACCGCGCAGCTCGACCGGCTGATGGCGGAGTTGTCCGCCGAACCTGGCGGTACGGACACCATCGCCCACCGCGGACCCCACCGCTGGACCCAGCATTACGTGCCCCGCCCATTGCCCATCCCCGCACTGCGACCCGTAATACGCAGCGGCGGCGTCTATCTCATCACCGGTGGCACCGGCGGCCTCGGCCTCGCCCTGGCTGGCCACCTTGCGCACGCTGGTGCCCGCCTCGTGCTGACGGCGCGGACGGCACTACCGCCCGTGCACGAATGGGATGGCTGGCTCACCGAGCACACGACCGGACCGGTCGCCGACACTGTGCGTACCCTGGCCCGATTGCGCGACCTTGGCGCCGAATTGCTCGTAGTACGAGCAGATGTCGGCGATCACGCGGCGATGCGCTCCGCCATCGAGCAGGCGGTCGGATGCTGGGGCGCCATCGACGGGGTCTTCCATGCGGCGGGCATCGCGGGAGGCGGACTCATCCAACTTAAGGAGTTGTCGACGGCCGAGGCGGTGTTACGCCCGAAGGTGCTCGGCACGCTCGTGCTGGAGGAGGTCTTGGCCGAGCAGGACCTCGACTTCCTCGTGCTGTTCGGCTCCAACGGCGCGAACGTCGGCAGCGCCGGACAGGTGGACTACTGTGCCGCGAACTGTTTCCTGGATGCCTTCGCCCAGGACCGTGGCCGGCGACAGCGGGTGATCACGATCGACTGGGGCCCGTGGAAAGACGTCGGAATGACGAGGACCACCTCCTTGCCACCGGTACTGGAACAGGCCAGGCGCACCGAGGTGGACCGGCGCGGGATGTCGGTCGGCGAGGGATTGCGCGCCCTCGATGCGATCCTGGCCTCGGCAGGCGAGGCGCAGATCATCGTCTCCCCTACCGATCCTGTGGAATTGATCGCGACGGCGCTGACGGTAGACCACGACGCGGAACCCGCTGCCACCACGCATATCCCGGTGCCCCCACCCGAGGTTCCGGTCGGTGACGCCGAGCGCGTCATCCGTGAGGTGTGGGAAGACCTCCTTGGGCTCGACCGCGTCGGCACCCAGGACAGCTTCTTCGATCTCGGCGGCAATTCGCTCATCGCCATCCAGCTGATCCGGCGGATCAACACGCGGCTGAGCGCACGGCTGACCGTCAGCGACCTCTGGGAGTGCCCGACCGTCGCGCATCTGGCAGGCCGCGTCCGGCCGCCGCAACTCGAACCGGCCGCGGACGTGGCGGGCAAACGCCGGGAGAGCCTGCGCAAGCGACACGAACACCAGCAACGACGCCGTGCGGCAAGGAGCAAGTGATGGCGGAGACCGAGTCCGACGCCACGTCAGCCGGGGTGGCGATCATCGGGATGGCCGGGCGGTTCCCCGGCGCCCGCAGCACCACCGAATACTGGCACAACCTCTACCACGGCATCGAATCCATCACCCCACTCACCGACCACCAACTCCACACCGC
>NZ_JBFAXY010000098.1:0-2258 GCF_040681035.1 Nocardia sp. NPDC051911 | reverse complement strand
GCCGAGGAGAACAAGCGGCTGCGTAAGCAGGTCGCCGAGTTGGAGCGGGTCAACGACATTCTGCGGTCTGCGAGTGCGTATTTCGCCTCGGAGCTGTGCGCCACGAGGCGCTGGGATAGTCGAGAGGTGGTGAGAGACCGTCTCCCTCGGGTCGTCGCAGCGACCTGAGCGAAGCCTGGGGGCAGCCTGGTCTGGAGGAACACCGGTATCGGGTGGCAAGCGGCCCCGACGAGGGCGGGTCGTGCCGGAACTGCCAGACGGTGCGGGCCTGTTGGGCGAGGTCAGAAGGTGCAGCGTGAGCGAACCAGTGGTCGAAGCTCCGTAACAGCGAAGCCGGCTCCAACCTGGTGGATGTGGGCCGGTATGCAGCGATCGAAATTCTCTAGTTCCAAGGGTTTCGGCTCCGAAGCCGCATATCTCGAGCGGTGAGGTGGCCATGGTGAAGGTCTGCGGCGTAACCGTGGCGATGCTGCCGGAGTAGAGCTGGGTGCCTCCCTGACCGATCGATTACCTGGTGAACGTGGGAACCACCATGCGGGACCGTGAATTTCGGGTCGGGCAGCCAGCCCGGACGGGATCGGGAGATCTGTTCCGATCGAGGACCTGTGTCGGTGGGGCGGAGGCCCCGTAGTAGTCGCGGGAGTGACGACCCGCCAATGGGGGTCGCGAGAGGCGGCCGCAGGGCGAAGGGGGTCAGCGAGACAAGCGGTTTCATGGACTGGAAGGTCAGGAGGAACTTGTGTCGCCGGTGAATACCGACGATCCGGACGCGGTGCTGTTCGAGGCGCGCCGACGGGTACTGAAGATCCAGACGAAACTGCACCGTTGGGCCCGCGACGATCCTCGTCGCCGGTTCGATGATCTGTTCAACCTCGTGTGTGATCCTGCGTTCTTGTTGGTGGCGTGGGATCGGGTGAGCGGGAACAAGGGTGCCCGAACTGCCGGGGTGGACGGGCGAACAGCCTGGTCCGTCAGGGTGTTCGACCGGGTCGGGGACTTCCTCGACCAGCTGCGCTCGCGGGTGAAGGACCGCAGCTTCCGCCCGATGCCGGTGCGCGAGCGGATGATCCCGAAAGCCGGTGGCAGGTTGCGCCGGTTGGGGATCCCGACCGGGGCCGACCGGGTGGTCCAGGCATCACTGAAGCTGGTGCTGGAACCGATTTTCGAGGCAGATTTCCTGCCGTGTTCGTATGGTTTCCGGCCCAACCGTCGGGCCTGGGACGCTGTTGCCGAGGTGCTTTATCTGACGACCCGGCCCCGGAATTACCACTGGGTCGTCGAAGGCGACATCAAGGCGTGCTTCGACGAGATCGACCACCCTGCTCTGATGAGGCGGGTGTGTCGACGCATCGGAGATAAACACGTCCTGGCGTTGGTGAAAGCGTTTCTGAAGGCGGGCATCCTCGCCGAGGATGGCCAGCTCGAAGACACCAGCGGTGGTGTCCCGCAAGGCGGTATCCTCTCGCCGCTGCTGGCGAATATCGCGCTGTCGGTGCTGGACGAACATATCGCCAACGCGCCCGGCGGCCCGGCCTCCAGCAAGGTCGATCGGGCCAGGCGCCGTCGTCATGGGCTGCCGAATTTTCGGCTGGTCCGCTATGCCGACGACTGGTGTTTGATGGTGTCGGGCACTCGCGCCGACGCCGAAGCCCTGCGTGAGGAGATCGCTGGGGTCTTGGCGACGATGGGTTTGCGCCTGTCACCGGAGAAGACCCTGATCACCCATATCGACGAGGGATTGGATTTCCTCGGGTGGCGCATCCAGCGTCACCGGAAACGAGGCACCCGCCAGTTTCACGTCTATACGTATCCGTCGAAGAAGGCCGTGCTGGCCGTGAAGCGGAAACTGAAGACGATCCGGCGGGCGGTCGAACCGCGGGTGCATGCGATGCTGGCCCGGCGCGGCATCTCCGTCGGCCGCAAACGGGTGGAGCGGGTGATGAGTGGCGCCGGGTTGCAGGGCGCGTTCCTGCGGAAACGGTGGCGCATCGCCTCGACACGAACCGATCCACGGGCGGCGCCGGCACCGGATCTGGTCGAGCGGGTCTTCACCGCGGACCGGCCGAACCGGTTGTGGGTGGCCGACGCGATCAGGATCCCGTGCGGTCAGGGTGCGTTCTGGCTGGCAGCGGTGCGGGATGCGTTCTCCAACCGGATCGTGGGCTGGAAAACCTCGGACCGCTGCGACACCGAGCTTGTGCTCGGAGCGCTGGAGTTCGCGGTTTGGAGTCGTGACATCCGCGACGGTGAGCTGATAC
>NZ_JBFAXY010000097.1:0-2515 GCF_040681035.1 Nocardia sp. NPDC051911 | reverse complement strand
AACGGCAACGGCGCGACCGGAGCAGCCGCGAAGGCTATCCAGGTCGCACTCGCTCAGCTCGGCGATCCCTACATCTACGGCGCGGAAGGGCCGAACGCCTTCGACTGCTCAGGCCTGATGCAATACGCGGCGGCCGCCGCCGGTGTTCGAATCCCGCGAGTCGCGGCGGATCAGTATCGCCAGTTGCCCAAGGTGAATCCCAGGGATATCAAGCCCGGCGACCTCATCTTCCCGTCCGAATCCTTCAAGGGAGCGAATAATCCCGGCCACGTCATCATGTACATCGGCAACGGTATGTGCGTCGAAGCTCCGCATACCGGTGGCCACGTCCAGTACCGGAAACTACCCAGCAGCTACGCGGCCGCACGCTGGGCCTGACTTTCCCGCCGCTTTCGCTCGACGCGTCAGTACCCCACGTACGAACCGCCACCACGCATCTGCACGATTCCGGGCACATTACTGACCGACCCGTAACGCTCGATGGCATAGCGAACGCCCGCGACGATATTGTCCACCGGATTCCAGATATCACGATGCCCCGGAAGCGAATACGCGTTGAACGTCGGATCGATGGTCTGCATCAGACCTTTCGACGGTATACCGGCCGCGGCGTTGCTGTCCCAGAGATTGATGGCGTTCGGATTGCCGCCGGACTCGTGCTGGATGATCGCCGCGATGTCGGCCGGATCGATCTGGCGCGTGTCGTAGCCGTTCTGGCGCAACACTTGCAGCGCTTCATCGATCCATTGGCCCTGCTGCCCCGACGGGCGTGTGCGTGGCGGACCGCCGCTCGGCCCTCGCATGCCGGAGTGCGAAGTGCGGCGGGGTCTGCGCGGCTGCGCGGGACGCGACTCGCTCAGGTAGCGGTCGGCCAGGGCCGCTACCCGATCGGCGGTGAGGACTGCCGCGGCCTGCCCCTGACCGAGCACACTTCCCGCGCGCTGCAAGGCGGTGTCCAAGGTGGAGATCACCAATTGCCTACTCGCATTCGCATCCTGGATACTGCCGAGCGCGGTCAAGGCGGTGTTCACCTCGGCGATGATCGCTCCGATCGCGGCGCGTCCCTGCGTGGTGCTGTCGACGGCACCACCGAGGATGCGTTCCAGTTCGGCGTTCATCGTCTGCGTCGCATCACCGTGGCGGGCGCGATTCTGATTGCTCGCGGCGTACTGAGAGCCGAGGGCGCCGTCCCACACGACGGGTCCGCTGGGCGGTGCGGCGCCCAGATCTGGCGGCGCGTACTGCTGTCCCGTCACCGCGGTCGGAGGACCATCACCGTATTGGGCCGCGATGGTGGCCAGCGCGCCCATCGCCGCGGCCGCCATGGGCGTGGACGAGCCTGCCATGCCGAGTGCGTCCGAGCGCGCGACAGGAGTCGAACCCGATGTGGTGGAGGTTGTTTCCGATACCGCCGGCGTGCTCTGCGCCCTCCCCTGAGCCGCCGCGCCGACCGGCGCCGCTGTGGCCGGTGCACCTGCTTGTGGCCGCGGGATCGGCGTGGGAGTGCCGCGCGCCGCGGACTTGGCGGATCGGCGCGGCGCGGAGGTGGTGGCGCTCGCACGTACGTCGCGAGCATCGCCGGTTTCGTCGGGATCCAGTTCGGGTGGAGTGCGATTCGGCACCATCAGATCCCCCGATGCGCCCGGCCGCTACGCACGGTGACCACAGAGGCAACCATGATTCACCTTCCGCCGGACGCTCCGGTACCCGCACCGGCGGTCACCGGACACGTTCAGTGCATGCCGAAGTCCGGAGAGGTTCGCAGCCAACGCGGCAACAAGTGTTGCGATTCGCGCCGATTCGGCGGACTAGTGCCGCCTTGCTCGCTGTCGGCTCACCGACTCCGAGAAACTCTTCCCAGCATTCGCCCCAAAGCGCATGCGCAGCTTAACCCGAATATCTCCCGGAGTCTCGACCGACGTGTTCCCGGGTGCGGGAACACCAGGTGACCCGCGTCCGGGCGACAGCGGTAGCCGACCACGGGCCCCATGCGAGGCAGCGAGGCGCCTCGGTGCCAGGTGCACCGAGTAACGTGCCCGAGGCCGGACGGCAATCAAACGGCGACGTTGCGCATCGCCGACGCGATGCTGTTCGCGTAGGCGATGCGCTGTCCTCTCGCGTCACCGGAACTTCTTTCGTAATACTGATCGAAGACCGCCGCCGCGTAGGCAGGCGTCTGCGCGGCTCGGAGATATCCGTACGCAGTGGATTCATTGCTGCGCAATTCGGCCATCATGTAATCGATCTGGACCTTCCAGTCGGTGACCGGCTTTCCTTGGGCGGCCGCGAACCGCTCCAGAGCCTGTCGTCGCCCACCCCGCCACTGGCAAAGACCGATGGCGCCTTCGCGCGAGTTGTACGCGCTGGTATTGAAACCGGACTCGACCTGCAGGTTACCCACGATCCCCGCTGCTTGCGCGGGCGTGAGTCCATATTTCGATATGAGGTACCGATAGACATCCGCGGGATTCGCGTTCGATCCCCCTGGGATGTTGTCGGCGCTGCCACCCGTTCC
>NZ_JBFAXY010000096.1:0-2551 GCF_040681035.1 Nocardia sp. NPDC051911 | reverse complement strand
CGGGGTGCGACACGAGGTCGCACGAGTTGAGTGAGCTTCACTGAAGGAGGTCGGCGGATGCCGAAGGTGTAGTTACGGATCAGTGTTCGTGGATCTGTCCCCGGGCCTGACATGCGTCGCTGGTAACGGCGGGGTGTGAAGCTCAGGTCGGAAGGCTCGAGGGCTCCCGTTCCATCCGGGAGCTACAAGTCACGGGGAAGGCCGACAGGGTGAACAACCGTGAACCCCTGATGATGCCTCGTCATCGGAAACCCCGCAGATGGGTTGCTGCAGCGGGGGCAAGGACTGGTCGCTGGAAAGTGCAGGCGCCGACCGGAAGACTCCAAGCCGGTCGGGAGAACACCGCCGTCCTCGGGGTATAGGGGGCACCCGACCCGGCCGTATCTCACTCGTGTGGAACGTGACAACCCCGTTGGAGTCCGGCGACGTTTACGTCGTCGGCAAGCCGACCGTGAGGAAGGCCCGATTCTCCAGCGGGCGCAGGATGGCCCAAGAAGCCAATGCCGGCGGCCGAAAGGCAGCGGGAAAACGAGACATCGTGCTCGGCTCCTCCGCCGAGGGTCTCGTATAACCGGCCGGATACGGGCGATGCCCGGACCCGAAAGGGTGCTGACGTGGGCCAGGTGAGCCTGTGAAGAGACGACGACAACGACACCGGAACCGAAGGACAAGTTGGACACCATGGCAGAGACAGCCGCGGCGGTCGAGGACATCATGGTGAACGGACCTGAGGACGACTTTCTCGATTGGCAGTCGATCGACTGGCGAGCCGTCGAGGGCGAAGTACGGCGTTTGAGGCAGAGGATCTTCACGGCGACGCGGGCAGGCGACCTCAAGAAGGTCCGCAATCTGCAGAAGTTGATGCTCCGATCCCGGGCGAACACGCTGCTGAGCGTGCGGCGGGTGACAGAGATCAATGCGGGTCGCAAGACGCCCGGGGTGGATGGTCGGGTGGTGCTGTTGGCACAGGACAAGGCCGGACTGGCCGACTGGGCGCAGTACTGCTCGTCGTCGTGGACTCCTCGGGCGGTCAAGCGGGTGTTCATCCCGAAGGCAGGCGGGAAGCAGCGCCCGCTCGGCATCCCGGTGATCGCTGACCGGGTGCTTCAGGCGCGGGTGGTCAACGCGCTGGAGCCGGAGTGGGAGGCACGGTTCGAGCCGAAGTCGTATGGCTTCCGGCCGGGCCGTGGTTGTCAGGACGCAATCTCGGCCATCTACCTCACGTTGAAAGGTAAGAATCCGCAACGCGTGTGGGTGTTGGATGCGGACCTGAAAGCGGCGTTCGACCGCATCGATCACAGCCATCTGCTCGCTCAACTGGCCACGTTCCCCGCCCGGGGATTGATCGCAGGCTGGTTGAAGGCGGGGGTACTCGATCGTGGTCGGTTCGCCTCGACCGAGGAGGGCACGCCCCAAGGCGGGGTCGTGAGTCCTTTGCTGCTGAACGTGGCCCTGCACGGGATGGAAACAGCAGCGGGAGTCCGTTACCGCAAGCTCGGCACGCACGCCGCCGAGTCGGTGGAAGGCTCCCCGGCGCTGGTCAGATATGCCGACGACCTTGTGGCCCTGTGTCATTCGCGTGAACAGGCCGAGCAGGTCAAAGCGCGGCTCGCCGCCTGGCTGGAGCCCCGGGGGCTGGTGTTCAACGAGGACAAGACGCGCATCGTCCACGTCGAAGACACCGGTTTCGATTTCCTGGGGTTCAATGTCCGCCGTTACGACGGCAAGCTGCTGATCAAGCCGAGTTCTGCTGCTATGAAACGGATTCGGGAACGGCTGCGCACCGAGATGAGGGCTCTGCGCGGGGCCAACGTCAGTGCGGTGCTGCACAAGATCGACCCGATCGTGCGGGGCTGGTCGGCCTATTACCGAACAGTGGTGTCCAGCAGGGCATTCACCGCGCTGGATGACTACATGTGGAAGCTCACCTACAAGTGGGCCAAGCACGGCCATCAGAACAAGTCGAAGCACTGGATCGTCACCCGGTATTTCGGCCGGTTCAACCAGTCCAGGCAGGACCGGTGGGTCTTCGGTGACCGGGACACCGGCGCTCATCTGCCCAAGTTCGCCTGGACGAAGATCGTCCGACACCAGATGGTCGCGGGCACATCGTCTCCGGACGATCCGTCCTTGACCGAGTACTGGTCCGAACGGCGACGCAAAGGGGCGCCACCGCTACTGGGCGCGTTCACCCTGCGGATGCTCAAACTACAGGCCGGACGCTGCCCGCTCTGCGGGAACTTCCTGCTGCGCGCCGACCATCAACCCCAGAACCCGCACGAGTGGGAACGCTGGGCGAAGGTGACCCGCACCGCGATGGTGAGGCACAGCCTCACCATCGCTCGCGGAGACGGAACGTCGGGCACGGCCATCCGTTTCGTCCACGCCTCCTGCCGTCGTCGGCGGTCTGCCGACCGGGCTGGAGGTCCGGTAATTCTGCAAGCCCGCAAGCCATCTGGGCTTGCTTGAGCCGTGATGCGTCGACGAGGCGCATGTCCGGTTCTGAGGGGGCCTCGGCGCAGTAATGTGCCGGGGCTACCCGACAAAGCCG
>NZ_JBFAXY010000095.1:0-2685 GCF_040681035.1 Nocardia sp. NPDC051911 | reverse complement strand
TGATTGTTGGCCAGAGTTGCCAAACGAAATGGGCCAGGTGGCTTGGCGTTGAACCTTAACAGGTTCGTCGGTGTAGCGGGACGATTGTTGTGTCGGTGGGGATGCTCGGCCGAGCTGCTTCGGGGGTTGTCAGTAGGGCGACGATGGTGATGGACTCGCCGCAGTGCGGGCAGGCGCGTGTGGCTGCCGGGCGTGGCTCGGGAGCCGTGTCTCGGGTGGTGTCGACGGTGTCGGCTTGTTGCTCGCGGCGGCGCTTGGCCGTGCTTTTGCAGCGGGTGCTGCAGTAGATCCGGCGCGGGTTGATCGTGGTGAACTCCCGCCAGCAGACCTGGCAGTTGCGGGTGGCCGGGGTGGGTTCAGGAGACACGAGCGTTCACCGCCTTGCGCAGGTTCTCGGCGGTCTCGCGGTGGTGCCGTAGCCGATAGCTGGGCCCGTCGATGCCGACCACGGTCGCGCGGTGCAGCAAGCGATCCAGCATGGCTGCTGCGACGGTCGCGTCCCCGAAAGCGGTTGCCCAGTCAGCGATTCCGACGTTGGTCGTCAGGATCGTGCTCGACTTCAAATAGCGTTGGTTGATCACCTGGAACAACGCGGAGGCGCCGTCGCCGGGCAGCGGCAAGTAGCCGAGTTCGTCGATGACCAAAAGCTTGGGGCCGGCGAAGAACCGCATGCATGTGTGCCAGCGCCCTTCGAGTGCGGCTTTATGGCATTTGGCGGCCAGCTCGGCTGCGGTGGTGAAGTAGACGCGGTGGCCGGCCTCGACCGCGCCGCGGGCCAGGGCGACGGTGAGCATGGTCTTGCCGACGCCGGGCGGGCCGACGAACAGAACGTTCGCGGCATCGTCGAGGAACCGCAGGCTGGCCAGGTCGCGGATGAGTTTCTCGTCGACACCGGGTTGGGCGGCGAAATCGAAGTCGTTGAGTGTCCAGGGTTCGGGCAGGCAGGCGAACCGCAGCCGGGAGTTCAACCTGCGGGATTCGGTGGCGTTGACCTCGATCTCGAGCAACCGTTCGAGCGCCGCGGTGATCGACAGATTCTCCGATCTGGCGGCGTCGAGGATGCGTGGCAGCGCTTCGGCGGCGTCGCCGAGCTTCAGATACGACAGGTGAGCTCGCAATTGCTGATAGCGGCGTGCCTCGCTCATCTGCGGGGTGGATTTGTTCAACGGATGGTCTTCCTCACTGTTGTTCAAGCGAATCGTGTTGCGGTGCAATAGAAAGCCGCGCGGCGGTGGCCGCATAGACGGCGAGATCGATCACCACCTTCTGGGCGGGATCATGCGAGGCCGGGTGGCCGCGCAGTCGCGCGGACTCGGCCAGGGCGGCATCGGAGATCGGCCGCCTGGTCTTGTGGTTGCAGGGGCGGGCGGTGTCGAATTCAGCGAGCACCGACCGTTCCAGCGCGATCACGTGTCCTTCGTCGCGAACGACTCGCCCAGCACTATCGGGCGCGCGCAGATGCGCGGCAACTACTGCGCCGGACGGTGTTGCCAGCTCGACAATCTCGCTGCCGAGCCGATGAATCACAGTCACCATCGCGCCGGGCATCCCTGGTGGTGTCGAGTAGGAGTTGCCGCGCCAAGCCACCAGACCCTGCGGAGTGACCTTGCGGTGTTCGCGGATCTCGGCCGGAAACGACACTGCCGGGACCGGCCGTAATTGCTCGGCTGCGGCCAGCGCGCCCACCGTGGTCTTCTGTCCGTCTCGAATTCTGCGGCGGTTGTCCAACCGCAGGCAGAGTTTGTCCAAGGATGACTGGGCATCAGCGATCGTGGCTTCGTCCGCGACGGTGCGCCACCATCGTTGCGCCGCAGCATGGTTCGACTTCTCCACCACGCCTTTGCGGTTTCCGCGGCGAGGAGGACAGATATCGATCCCAACTCCATAGTGCTTGGCGACCCCGGCAAAAGCGCTGGTCAAGCGACCCGATTCCGGATGGCAGACCGTGGCCATCCGGTCGAACCTCCACCGGTGCGTCACTCCACCCAGCCGGGAGGTGACCCGCTCCAGAGCTTCGACCAGGTGCGCGAAGTCTTCGGCCGGGGCCAGCGCCCCGCGCCACAAACTCGAATGCGCCAGCGCGCCCACCAACAGATGCGCGTTCTTCCCCGCGCCCCAGGCCGCAGGCGGGTTCGGCAATTCGACCCAATCCCACTGCGTTTCCTCGCCAGGACGGTGCTCGATGATCGCGACATCGCGGCCCTTGGCCGCGTGGCAGGGCTCGCAATGAGGCCGCAAGCCCAGCTGCCGGATGGCCAGGGTCAAGGACTGATAGGAGCCATCGAATCCGAGCTCGACCAGCTCGTCGAACAACGTCGATGCCCACAAATGCGGGTCGTCGGCCAACCGGATCCGGCAATAGTCCACGAAGGGCTCGATCACCCGAGGCACTGTCCGTTTCCGGTGACCCGGGACACGCTCACCGTTCAGATACGCCCGCACAGTCTTGCGGTTGACCCCTAGATGCCGAGCGATCGCCGAGATCGACCACCCCTGCTCCCGAAGAGCATGTGCTTCCACATCTGCCTCCAGCGACAGCATCCACGGCCTTCCTCATCGGCACCGCGGACCGCTCCGCGGAGGATGAACAAGGCCACAACAACCGACGCGACAACACGCCGGAAACGGGATGCCAGCTGGCCCACTTCAGCTAGCGAGACTGGCCACTTTCACTTAGCGCCATCA
>NZ_JBFAXY010000094.1:0-3274 GCF_040681035.1 Nocardia sp. NPDC051911 | reverse complement strand
CGGACAACACCTCTTTACCAGCAGTTCCGCTGTCCCAACTCACCATCCCACGCCGGTTGACAAACCCAGCCCACCCGCTAACTGCGCGGCCTTGGTATTAGGCGACCGCGTGACCCATGACCTCGGCTTCCTGTTCGAGTTGCCGGATCCGTCTGCGGGCCTCGCCCAGCTCGGTGGACTCGTCCGAGGTGGCGCCCGACCGGGCCCCATCTCCGATGTCCGCTCGTTTCAGCCAGTTCTTCAGGCAACTCTGCGGATGCCGAAATCCTTGGCGACCTGAGCCAACGGCGCTGCACCCTTGCGGGCAACCGCGACTACATCGCGACGAAACACCTTGGGGAACGGCTTGGGCATGATGACGATCCTTCCACTGCGAGGACCGAAGTCATCACGGATCAGGAGTCAACCGAACCGGGGAGCCTCCAGTCACCGCCATCGCACTGCGCCTCGGATCGGTCGGCACCGATACCGACATCCTCGACGATCAACTGCTCGACTGGTGTCCCGCGCCGTGGATTCGTTGCAGACGGGGGGTGAGTCGTTCGACGCCTCCCGCTTCCTTCCCCTGGTAGATCCGCTGTGCGAGGTCGTGGCGTCCTTCGACGAGGTTGGCCTGGACCTTGCCTCGTCACCGGTAGGTTTCGTCGTCGGCCATGTGGTTCGTTTGCGGTCGAGCAATGTTGAGGAAGATCTCGCCACGTATAAGGTGAGGAATCCACCGCCACCAACCGCTGCCACTAGATAAAAGTCGGAGCAGTTGATTCGACTCCCCCGTGCTGGTGGTTTCTCACAATGCCTGTGTGTGGGCGCTGTCGGGCATGCGGCCCGACTCGGATCGCGGGTGAAGCTGCTGTTCGAAGACCGCAACCTGACACCCGACCGGCACGGTAGTGCAGCGGCGCGTTGTCTTGCATCTGGCGACCGCTTCGCCGGATTGGGGTCCGCACCGTGATCACCGTCAAGCCGCCCGATGGATGTTCGCGCCGCTAATCATATGAGCCATCCTCTTGCTCGCCTATTGCACGCGACCGGCGGGCGAAGCGGAAGTACGCCTGTGTCTTCGACCGTAGTCATTGAGGAGAATTAAGTCGTACGTAGATTTTATAGACACACGTAGGTATTTCACTTCCCTGAGATATGGGCGGCGCCCCGCTCGAACCACTTCTGAAAAATCGATATCGGACTTGCGCAATGGCAGATAAGCGGCTACGATCCTCATCGTCCGATCGTTTGAAAGTAGGTTTACGCTCTCAGGTGCAGTGTCAGCGATTGCGGTCGGGAGCGACCCCTCATTGTCGGTGCGCACGGCGCATATAGTTGAGCGTTCGGAATAGCAGCGCCATAGGTCGAGAGGGTGACCGACCTCCTGTGCCGCCGCTGCGATCCCGCTGTTGGTGAGCGTGGAGCAAAAGCTGCAACTGTCGCCCGTTCCTAAATTTTGCAATCCTGCGAGCGTGGAAGGCCGGGTCCCATGGCACTCAAAGTGCTCCTTATCGATGACTTCGACAAGAAGTCGAAAGCCACGGAAAAGGTTACATTCGGTTTTGATGGAATTACATACGAGATGGACTTGTCGGAGGTTAATGCAGATCGGTTGCGCGGGATCTTTCACGAGTGGATTCCTTTCGCTCACAAGATCGGGGGAAAACGACGCGCTCGGAGGAGGAAGGGCTCCGACGAACTGAGCGACAAGAGGGTTTCGCAGATTCGCGCATGGGCTCGCCAAGAGGGCCATCCAGTATCCCGCCGAGGGCCTGTTTCGATAGAGATAATCAATGCCTACGAAGCAGCACGCACCTCTACGTCACCCCCTTTCCGGGAAATCCCCCGAATCATCGGCCCAACAGAGACACAAAAATAGACTCCTGAATCTGATCGAGACCGATCCTGCACGCTGGCACCCCGCTGAGAAGTTGTATCATGTCGATGCAATCCGTTGCTGGCGGGTCGAGACGGACTGTGTCACAGGACATTTGATCGTGTCAGATGAGTTGCCGAAGCGGTTGGTGCCCGACGAGTTGTGGGAGCCGGTGGAGCCGTTGCTGCCGGATTTCGTTCCGCGCACGCAGGGGTGGCGGTACCGCGCCGGTCGACCAGCCGGCGCTTTTCACCGCGGTGGTGTGCACATGCTCAGCGATTTGTGCGTGGCCGATGCTGCCACCTTTTTCGATCGCACCGCGCCGACGGCGCATCGCTGGTTCACTATCTGGACCGAGGCCGGTCTGTAGCGGCGTCTACATCGCGCCGTGCTCCATGAGCGGGGTATGGAAGGCTTGATCGACTGGTCGCAGGCGGTGATCGACGCGGCGTCGATGCGAGCCAAGGGGAGGTGATCGACCGCGCCGAGTCCGGTCGATCATGGCAAGTCTGGTTCGAAACTGCACGTCCTTCGGATCGGGCGAGAATTCCCTTGGCTGCAGGTAATCCTACTTCTGTGCCTTTGGACACTCGCCGTCGCTGACCTGCTTCAAGATACTGCCGGGCCCGGCACTGCGGCTCCGACCACTTGAACCGGCCACCGATCCTCGCTTGCCAACAAATAGACTGCGCCGCAACAACATTCATAACCACCTGAGCAAACCATCGGCACAACTGCCGTGCCAGCACTGAGCGCCGGATCCATCAGATGCTCCTCGCCCCGTTTCTGTCGACCGTCCAGTATATTGATGAAGGGTCAATTGAGCACTAAAAGCAGCCTCTATAACGTACGTAGGCCCCTCGAGCACGTACGCCTATCATTTTCGAGGTGATTGAGTGTACGGACAGATCTACCGGCCCGAGAACCGGGGCGGAGGACTTGCGCAATGGAGGATGCGGGGTTAATATTCTCGCCATCAGCTGACCTCCTCGGCAACGGCGGCGGATCCCAGAATCAATATCATCGACACGTTTCGAATCTCCTTTTCAATAATGGAGATTATGAGATGCGAAAGTTTCTCTCGATCACCCTGAAAGCGATGCGAGAAATTTCCGCAGTAGGTTACCGAGTTTCTGGATCTACCCGAAAAGGAGTTAGGCGGAGCCTCGTTTCAGGTGGAGTTCGCGGTTTCTTCTCTCCACTCGATCGATGGTCGGTCAGTAGATAGGTAGGCGTGGTCGAGTTGAATACTCGAGGAAGTCGATAGCGAGCGACAAGTGACTGATTCTGAGAGTGCGTCTGTCCCCGATGTACGGACGTTCGAGGTCCGCACCTTCGGTTGCCAGATGAACGTGCACGATTCCGAACGCTTGTCGGGTTTGCTGGAGGACGCGGGCTACGTGAAGGCCGCGCCCG
>NZ_JBFAXY010000093.1:0-3325 GCF_040681035.1 Nocardia sp. NPDC051911 | reverse complement strand
TTTCGACAACTCATCGACCACGAGTCGAACATCATGCAGCACAGTCGATTCCGGCACAACGTGAACGAATCACAACCACGTAAGACACGGTCTAAAGGTGTTTCCGGCGGTTTCTCTCAGTAGGTTCGGGCGTCGGGCCAGCGGTCGGCGAAGGTGATCGCGAACGCGTTGACCGCAGGCTTCGTGCGCCGTGAGGCGCTGTGGTTTGAGTGGAGGTGAGAGACCTTTGCCGTCGGGTCGTCGCAGTGGCCCGGTAGGAGCTGGGGGCAGCCGTGCGACGTGAGGTCGCACGTTATGAGTGATCGCGTTTGATTGGAGGTCGTTTAACGAGAACGTGATCCGGTCCAGTGTCTGTGGGACCGTCCCCGCCCTGGCGTGCGTCGTGGGTGACCGCGGGGTGCGAAGCCTGGGGTGAAAGCCGAAGCGTCCCTGTTCCATCCAGGGGCGACGGGCGAGGGGAAGACCGGACGGGTGAACGGAAGTGAATCTTCGTATGCCTCGTTATCAGCAGCTCCGCCGATGGGATGTTCCAGCGGGGTACAGGGCTGGCCGTTGAGAAGCGGCAGGCGCCGACCAGAGAGGCTGTGCTGGTCGGGAGGACACCGCCGCCCCGGGGTAAAGAAGGCACCCAACCCGGTCGTATCTCATGCGTGCGGAACACGGAAACCCCGACAGAGTCCGGAACATCGTGGCGATGTTCCCGGTAGGCCGACCGTGAGGAAAGCGGAAGCCTCTGGCGGGCACAGGATGTCCAAGAAGCGAAGGCCGGCGGGCGAAAGCCGGCAGGAAACCAGCGCGCTGTGGCGGCACCTCCATGTCGTCGTCGCTGGATAACTGGCCGGATACCGGACCGTGTGCTCGGGCCTCGAAAGGGGCGCTGACGTGGACAGGTGAGCTGGTGAAGCAATGCGGTCTCGAACCGCCGGAACCGAGGGACAAGTTGGACACCGAATGGTGAACGGACCTGAGGGCGTGGCCCTTTCGTGGGATGTCGTCGATTGGCGGCACCACGAGGACAACGTACGGCGGCTGCGGCAGCGGATCTTCACAGCGACTCGGAGCGGGAACTTGGCGAGAGTCAGGAACTTGCAGAAGATGATGCTGCGCAGCTGGAGCAACACACTGATCAGCGTGCGGCAGGCGACGCAGCGCAACGCGGGACGCAAGACCGCCGGGATCGATGGCGAGGTCGCGCTGACCTCGCACGACCGGATGCGGCTGGCGGTGCAGGTGCACCGTGACGCGGCGTCCTGGCAGCCCAGGCCGGTCAAGCGGGTGTATATACCCAAGGCGGGTAACCGTGCGAAGTTGCGCCCGCTCGGGATTCCGGTGATCGCGGACCGTTGCCATCAAGGCAGGATCCGCAACGCGCTGGAACCTGAATGGGAGGCCCGGTTCGAGCCCAAATCCTATGGGTTCCGGCCGGGTCGCAGCTGCCACGATGCGATTCAGGCGATCTACACCGTCTGCCGAGGCCAACGAGCCAAACGGGTGTGGGCACTGGACGCCGATCTGGTGGCGGCGTTCGACAGAATCGATCATTGCCGGCTTCTCGATGCCATCGGATCTTTTCCTGCCAGGGACATGGTCCGGGATTGGCTGAAAGCGCGAGTTATCGAGGCGGACAAGGGATTTGCTCCGACCGATGAGGGCACGCCCCAAGGCGGAGTGATCAGTCCGTCGCTACTGAATATCGCCTTGCACGGGCTGGAACAGGCAGCGGGAGTTCGATATGTGGAGTCCGGTAGTAATGCCGAGTCGACGCGAACGGACTCACCGGTGGTGATCAGGTATGCCGACGATCTCGTCGCGCTCTGCCACACCCAGCGGCAGGCCGAGCAGATCAAGGCGCGGCTGGCCGAGTGGCTGGCACCGAGGGGCCCGGCCTTCAACGAGGACAAGACGCGCATCGTCCACCTCGGTGAGACCGGATTCGATTTCCTCGGGTTCAATGTCCGCCGCTACCACGGCAAGCTGCTGATCAAACCATCCAAGGCTGCGGTCCGGCGAATACGGGAACGGCTGCGCACGGAGATCCGCGATCTGCGTGGCTCCAACGCTCGGGCGGTTATCGCCAGGCTCAACCCGATCATCAAGGGCTGGGCGGCCTATTACCGAGGTGTGGTGTCGAAGCGGACGTTCAACGTCCTCGACGACTATCTGTGGGCGCTGACCTACAAGTGGGCGACCTTCAGCCACCCCACGAAGTCGAAGTGGTGGGTCTCGGCCCGCTACTTCGGCAAATTCAACAAGTTCAGGAACAACCGCTGGGTATTCGGCGACGCCGCCACCGGCGCTCACCTGGCCCGGTTCTCCTGGACCGACATCGTCCGACACACTCTGGTCAAGGCCCGGGCATCTCCCGATGACCCGGTGTTGGCCGAGTACTGGGAACAACGGCGACGCAGAATCAAGCCTCCGGTCGACGGCTACACGCGACGGCTGCTCATCGAGCAGCACGGTCGTTGCCCACTCTGCCGGAACGAACTGCTGTCACCGGATCAGCCACCGGAATCTCCGCAGGAATGGGAGCGATGGTGGCTGCTGGTCATCCGTCAGGCAATAGTCGCAGACTACCTGATCCATGACGGACGACCCGCCCAAGCGGACGGTGAACGAACTCGCCTGGTCCACCGCTCCTGCCGAAACGAGCGCACCGCTCGGCAACGCAGAAGCATCGCACTTCAACTCGATTCGCTCCAGCGGCTTGCTTGAGCTGCTTGCGGTGAAAGCCGCACGGGCAGTTCTGAGGGGAGGACGGCGCAGCAATGCGCCGTCCTTACCCGACTGATCCGGGAGGTGCCGGTGAGGGTGGGAGCAGCCCTGACAAAGGCGGGGCGTGTCAGCACTGCCGGATGGTGCGGGTCCGGCGAGCAGGATCGAGAGGAGCACGCGAGGAACCGATGTCTTAAAGCCCCTCAACGATTTACCGACTCGAATCTGGCGGATGTGGGTCGGGAGCGGCGCGTCCGGAGGCATGAGGTGCCGAGGGAACTTCCTGGGTCTGGTGAAGCCCGTTCCGAGGGAGGCTGTGGTGAAAGTCTGCGGCGTAACCGTAGCGATGCCGCAGGGGCAGAGTCGGGCTCCTCCTCGATCGAGCGAATCACAGTGAACACGGGAACCGTTGCGAGTCCGCCCTTGCCAGGCGCAACCAGCGTCGCGGTCAGGGCTGGGCTCATCGTCGGCCGATCGGCTCGCAATGGGGCGGAGTTGCCGTAGTACTCCGAGGTCGGGGTGCGACACGAGGTCGCACGAGTTGAGTGAGCTTCACTGAAGGAGGTCGGCGGATGCCGAAGGTGTAGTTACGGATCAGTGTTCGTGGATC
>NZ_JBFAXY010000092.1:0-3759 GCF_040681035.1 Nocardia sp. NPDC051911 | reverse complement strand
TCGAGCGGCGCATGCCCAGCGCCACATACGATTCCGGGCCGACGCCGTTGACCTTGAGCCAGCGCGCCAGTTGGTGCACCCGGCGGGCGAACTCGGCGTAGGACAGACTCGTCCCCTCGAACGTCACCGCGGGACTGTCCGGAGTGCGCGCGACCTGCGCCTCGAACAGCGAGACCAGGGTCGCCGCCGGCAACGGATGCTTGGTGTCGTTCCAATCTACCAGCACCCGACGGGATTCATCGCTAGAAAGAATCTTCAGATCCCAAATCGGCAAATCTGCGCGCGCAGCAAGAAACGCCTTGAAATAATTTAGAAAGCGCGAATGCTGCATTCGCGCCTCATCCTTGGTGTAGAGGTTGGGGTTGGTCTCGAAGTCGATGCGATACCGGACGCCACCTTCGGACTGATACAAGTTGACAGCGAGATCCGGAACGTTACCGGTGGAAAGTATCCTTACCTTACCCACAGCCTGTCCGAGAATCAGACGGTCGTGGATCAGCATGATGTTCACAGACGGACCGAATAGTTCGGTTCGAACAGCGCCGACCGCCGTGTCGCGGCGGATGTCCTCGTGTCGGTACCGCTGGTGACGCAGCGCGCCGACGACCTCAACTTGGACCTGCTTGAGGAGCCCCGACACCGTCGTGTCGTGGCCCACGTGCAGCCGCAGCGGCACGATGTTCGACGACACGCCGCCCGAGCGGCGCATCGCCGCGGTGGTGCGCGCGGTCACCGGCAGGCTGAGAATGACGTCCTCGACGCCGTTCCACTGCGCCAGATACGCGGCGAAACCGGCCAGCAGCAGACCGGCGGGCGAGGAATCGTGCCGCGCGACCGCCGCGTCCAGCAGAGTGTTCTGCTCCTCCGACAGCGCGGCGCTCACGATGCCGTTGATCGCCGCGCGCGGCGCGGAACCCCTCGCCAGGCTGGTGCCTTCCTCCAGCCCCGCCACCCGCCCGACCCAGTATTCCTTGTCGGCGACGAAGCGGGAGCTTTCCCGGTAGGCGATCTCCTGCCCGTAGATGGTATGCAGGTCGGTAGCCCTGGACGGGGTAACATCAGCGCCCTGCAGCAGCGCGGTGTAGATCTCCGCAAACCGCTTCAGCCAGGTCATCGCGCCGAAGCCGTCAAGCACAATGTGATGCACCCGCGTATACCAATACCAGTGTCGGTCCGCGAGTTGCAGGACCACACTCATTATCAGGCGGTCGTTAACCATGTACAGCGGACGGCTGTACTCGGCACGCATCCAGGCGGCAGCCGCGGCTGACGGGTCATCCTCGGCCCGCAGATCGACGTAGCCGATATCGTCGGAATCCGGAATCGAGTAGTCGACGTACTGGAGCGGTTCACCGTCACGTTCGATGATCCGCAGGAAGCCCGAGCCGAACTCGCGCGAGGCAATGATGCTGGCTTCCCGCAGCACTGGCCGATCAATATCGCCGTCTACGTCCACGTACTGCGCGATACTGATCGGAACTTGCGGATCCATATGCTGCGCGAACCAAATACCCAGTTGAGCAGGTGACAACGGGAAGGCGCCGGACAGGCTGGGTTCTACCCCAGAATCAGCGTCTAGCCGTTCGCCACCAGCTACGCTGTTTCCGCCGAAATCCAGCCGATCCAACTTCAATCCTCATTCTATATCATACCATCGGATGAACCATCCCGGCTTTCCCGGCATTCATGCCCTTAATTCGACGGACCACTGTTTCGAGTTCCGCGCTCGACTGTCGAACCGACACATTTGAGCTCACAAGGCGTCACCCCAGGAGCTCGGCCACTTCTCGTCATGCCATCGCCGATATCTCATTTACCGGCTAAATCCCCGCCGCAACCTTGTGAGCCTTCGCCGACCCCGGATGATGTAGTGTCCGGCACATCGGGTCAGTGCAATCTGCGTTCAGCTACCACGGCTCCTGTAGGGCAACTTATTCAGCCGCAGAACAGCATCCCTGACGCCATTCGGGGCATGGAATTGCATACCCGCAATTCAGGGGAATACGAATTATCCCCTTCCTACTCTGCTCCTATTTGCCCCACGGGCAGATTCATCTTCGGATTCAGCCAACTCGCAACAGCCCACCAATCCGCTGCAGTCATTCGAGCGTCCACTGGTCCCAATGACTCGTCGTACTCAATATGCAGACTTCGACAACGATCCGTTATCGGCGGCAGCTCTTCCCTGCAGACCTTGCAATGCATAGCCATAAAATATCGTCGCCTCCGGCCAATATTATCGGGCGAGTGTTATGCAGCTTTGCCATCACCTTCCGGCCAATAGTGTCTGTGAGTGCGACATTCACGCGCATCCAGGGAAGCGGTCGAGCCACGTACGTAGCCCCTTCCATCGTGACGATGCGAGTGTGGAGTGCGGATAGGTCAACAGGGCTGCATAGTGCCACAATCGAATTAGTTTCGTCGGCTGGCAGGGTGTCGGCGACAATCCACCGCAGCCTGGCCAATCCAGGGGCGGCCGCGGCGGCCAACGCACCGAGGATCGTCGTGCTGGTGAGTACTACCGACACCTTGGCGTCGGTCATAGCCTGCCGCAATGCCGCAGGTCAAAGACGAATTCGTGCGACCGCCGCCACGGCATCGGGACCGGTGCGATACCTGCGGTGAGACATCCGATAACTCCGGTGATGAAGCCAGTCCGGCCGGACACAGCAGCAGAGCGCGCCCATGGCGTGACCGGCGGCGGTCAGGTCGGCTGGCTCGCCGCGTTCATGGTAGGTCAGTTCGGTGACGGGACCATCGACCTGACCGGTCTCGAGATGTCGATAGGCCGCAATCTTCCGGTTGGATTGGGCATGTGCACGGAAGGGGCCAGGTCGAGTACGAACGTTCCATTCCTCAATTACGACTTGGAGATTCGGCGGGTGATTCGAACGACCAACGCGATCGAGTCGATCAATGCGCGATAGTCGGAATGCCCAGCTTTCCGCAGCTTTTCCGATCCACCCGGTTTCGGAATCCGCCGCTGCCGCACCGGGACCGACCGAAACGACCCGCCCTTCAACGACAACCGCATATGCTCCAGGAACCCATCGACACCGAAGCCGTGCTCGACATCGTCGGTGGTGACACCATCGATGCCAGGCGAGTTACGGCCCCGGTTGCCCGCGAGCCGGTGGAACGCCACTCGCAGCGTCGCCGGGTCGTGCACGAGATTGAACACATCATCGAACGGGCGACCGGGGTCGGCCACCGCCCAACGGTGCAGCTTGTCCTGCATCTCCGATACCCGCTGCCACGGCCCCTTCGGATCCGCGCAGCCGGCGCAGCCGTTCGGCGGCGCGTCTTTGGCAGCGTTGTCACCACATGCTTCGCCCCTTCCCATGGAACCGCGTAAACCATTGCGCGACAGCAGGCTAAGGAACTTTCGTGACCGGAATTGGTAGCCCCCCTGCATGATTGCGCCGGCCCGGCGCCCGCATCGCGATGGCATTGCTCGAAGCGTCGACCGCCGGCGAGGCCTTCATACGCGAGTCGATCTCTAGCCGGCAATTCTGTCGGAATAGCAGTCCTTGATCGCGCACAGATACAGCTCGCCCTCGCACCGCTTGGGTGCTTAGTGATATCGATGAGCCATCGCTGGTCCGGCGCGGTCGCGTGAACTCGCGCTGGACGAGGTCGTCATGAACCGACGGTCCGGCCTTAGTACCAAGGCCGCGCAGTTTGGGTTCCTGCCCGGTTGTCAACCGGGCAGGATATGGATGCTGATCTGGGTTTTGTAGGTGTTGCGGTCGATGTCGC
>NZ_JBFAXY010000091.1:0-4163 GCF_040681035.1 Nocardia sp. NPDC051911 | reverse complement strand
TGGCCCCGGTACTCACGAACCCGCTTCTGCTGCGGACCAATTCCCACCTCGACACCTCCACGATCGAGGTGTTGCAACGATCAGTTGAATCCGGCCAATACGTATCGGTGAAGTTCACCGAATCGCTTGCCCTGCATGGTCTGTCGGCATCGGTCGGCTCGGTCGGCGATGCCTACGACAACGCGCTCGCAGAATCGATCATCGGCCTGTTCAAGACCGAGGTGATCAACCGGCACGGCCCGTTCAAGACTGTCACCTAGGTCGAGTTCGCGCTCATGGAATGGTGCGACTGGTACAACAACGCCCGCCTGCATTCCCGGCTGGACTACCTGACCCCGGCCGAGTACGAAGCCGCCTACTGCGCTCAACAACCACCACGCCGACCGGCGCGGGTCTGAAACCGAAGCCGGTCCCCAACTCGACGGTTCAGTTTGCGATCTTCATCATGGCCGGTCTTCATATGTCCTCAGCGCCGTGGGCGACCAGCGGTGGCTCAGAGGGCGCGGGGGATGTCGTCTGCGTAATAGGCCGCTGTCAGTCCCCGGGTCAGCAGGCTGGCAGGCGCCCACTTCACCGGCCGACCGCAGCGACGGGTTCCTAGACTACGGATCGCGCTTCTGTTTTGCTAACCAATCGAGCCCCGGACCGGTGCGTCGGTCCGGGGCTCGTTCGGGGGTATTCGCGCCTTTCCACCGATCGCTCGGTAGTTTGACGGAAGCAAATATACCTTCGCGCTTAGGTTTCTCCAAATCGAACCGTCTCGTCTCAGCAGCCTCGGTGTCCGGCCAGCGAGAATCGTGACTCGGCAGATCTATTCCGTTTTCAGCATTCTCGGCAATTGGTGTCGATACCGCGGTGTCCGGGTTGCTGTGCGCATCGGCTCCACCGGTATCGGGGGTAGTGGTCGTCCTTTTTGATGTAGGACAGCCGAAGCAGGCTTGTTCCAGCGACATCGACAGCTCGGCGGCGAGTTCGGCCATGACCAGCATCATGATGGCGCTGTCGAGTTCGTTTGGGTCGGTGAGGATTCGTCGAGCACCATGCCGCTGAAGGCTTGTTTTCGGGTCAGGCCCGTCCGGGCAGCCAGCTCAAGGCCCACCGCTGTCCGCGGATCCCGTCGGCCAGGCGGATCGCGACATCCGGGGAGATGGCACTGGCGATTCGCAAGGGCCTGATGATCAGATCGTTCATGCGTCCGGCCACGATTTTCCCTCAGCGGCACCGTCTTCGCCGCTGATGCGCCGGCCACCCTGTCCCCCACCGCGGCGGCGGCGTCGTCGCGAAGGCGCGTGCTGCGCTGGGCTTGCTCGGTTTCGACGGTGGTGAGCCGATCGATGGTGCGTTGCAGCTGTTGCAGACCTGTTTCGACGTCATAGCGGTAATCGTTGTCGGATGCCAGGTAGCGATCGTTCTCGATATCGTACGGCCAGCGGGCTCACTCTTGGCCGACGACTACTCACCGATCGAGGACCTACAGCGATGGTTCGAGCACGACCGCACCGGATCACCCGCTGCCGTCGGTGACATCGCGTTCATCGAGGCGATCGCGCTGAAAGGTACTGCCGATGAGCGGCTTTCGTCCGGCACTGTAATCGTGGCTCTTTCACACGGAGAACGTCTCGAAAGCTGGTGGGACAACGCGCTCGGATTCCTCGATGACCACAACGCTCACTCGGATTGACTCCCGTCAAACCATCACGCGTGCCAGCCGAGGTCAGGCCAGCAACGCAGGTCGCCTCCGCCGAAACGGCGTCGGGACGACATCAAATGCCGCCCACGGCGACATTGAAACCCGCCCCCGATCGCATAGTTCTACTATCTCGTGATGGGAATCAGGTTGCACCTTGCGGTCACCCTCAATTTCGACCGCGCGATGGAGCACTGCGACAATCTCGTCCGAGTCCATCAACGTGCTGGTGGAGAGGGCAAGGGGCGACGCCGGGAGGAGATTTCGGTCAACCGGGCCGTCATCGTGATTGCCATCGCGAGCTGGCAAGCCGTGGTCCAAGACATCACCAGGTTTCTACTCGACGAGCATACGCCCAACCCTTCGCATCCCAACCACGGTGTCGCACAGCTACTTCGAGGTTTCGTGCTACGCGAACTCGATAAGTTCTCGACACCCAATGCCGAAAACACCCGCCAACTATTGCAGGCAGTCGGATTCAACCCGCGTCCGTATTGGACATGGCCAAACGGCGCGGCTGGCAGCCGCGCCGTCACTTACAAACCCCATGATGTAGAGGGGCAGCTACGGGACTGGCTGAAGGTACGACACGCGATCGCCCACGGTGACGAAAAGATGCCCGAGGTCAGCGTTCTGCAAGCCGTGCGAGACAGATCGGCCAGCAAGACAACCGGCCCCACGGTGCGACTGGCCGACGCGAAGGCATGCATCAAGTTCATCCGCACGCTGACCAAGGTCACCATCGACGGGCTCGATGCCGAAATGACGCCCCCGAATGCTGGCACTACGACCGTGTCGATACTGCCGCCAACCTCGCCCCCAGCGGGACCTTGACCTCGGGCCTTGCTGGCTTGCCCGCCAACTCCGTTCCACCACACGTGTCGTGATCTGTTACCGTTGGGGGCGAGTCACTGAGCTGCTACAACTCTTTGAACGCACTCTTTCTCGGCCGCGTACCCCCAGAGAAGTGACGTTGTTGCGGTTGCAGCTGTACAACTCCACCCGCCCACCAGCGAGGCGGCACACCGCTCGCATGCCGCCCATTTCATCTCGATCGCCCACCGTCCTGGGGTATCGCGCGGCCGACCGGCGGTCGCGAGCATCGGCGCGGGCACGGACACACCCTCAGCGTATTCCCAGCGAATACCGACCCGCTGGTGTGGTTCGCTGGGCTCGGGCGTGTGCAATTCGAGGAAGGTTCTCTGATCCACCAGGTCGCAGGTGGGATGAGTGTGTTCCGCATCGTCGAACTCGGTGTCGACGGCGACCCGACCAAAGCGTTGGTGCAAGCCGTCGGCGACGGCCCCGGCACCTACCCGTGGACGACCGATCTGACCTACGCGGTGCCCGCCGACCAGCCCTAGCCGGCCGCCCGTCCGCGATTCGCTGCCCCCACCTGTCCGGTCGACCTCACCCCCTTCCCTCAGCACCGTCTACGGAATGCCGCGGCACGGGTGGCTGGCCGGGAGCGGCTGTGCCGGTGGTCGGTGGTGTGTGTGGACGGAGCGACGCGGCGGCGGTGTCGCCACTCAGGGACGGTTCGCTCTCCGCGGCGGCCCGTGATGGTGGCTGTGGTGCGGCGGGGTCGCGGTGGGTGCGCGCGGCGGTGAGCAGTTGCCGAACTTCTTTCAGGCTGATCTCGAGCAGTTCGGCGATGTCCTCCTCGGAGCCACCACGCTCACGGATGACAGCAGCGGCCTCGGCTTGGTCGGCGCGGTAGTGGGCGATCTCGCTCGCGGCGCGTGCTTCGAGGTCGCTGATCTGCTGGCGCAGCGCGGCGATGTCGCGATCACGGGCCGTTTCACACGCGGTGATCGCCGCCCAGCCGGCGAGGTAACGCTTGATCGCTTCGTGGATGGCGCGCTCGCGCTGGCGTGCCAGTTCTCGGCGTTGTTTGCTGCGGGCGCGTGAGCGTTCCAGTCGCGCGGCGACTTCCGGGGATCGAGCGGTACGCGGGGACCGCGGTGGGCGACGCGAGGGCATGGCCGGCCTCCTGAAATGTCGGGCCCGCCTGCTGATTCTCCCGCGCTCGATGCTACCCGCTGCGGCTACTGCCCTGCGCGCGAAACCCGGCGCACTTGCCCACTGTCGCCCACCCCCAATTTTGTCCATCCGATATCGAGGAGGCCGTGTCATGGCAGCAGTTGCTCGTCTGCCACGGCGAACAATGGGGTCACTCCCCGGTGGGGAACCGCCGGCCTCCACTGGTGGTGCGGTGTTGGCGTCTGGCCCGAACCTGCATAGCTATGATCACTACGTGTGAGGTTCCCCCGCATTGTTGGAGGGCGGGGTTATCAGGTTCCAGCCGGAACCGGGTGATGGTAGCTGGCTTCGAACTCGGCGGGTGATCGCCAGCCCAGCTTCTTCTGAATGCGCTGGCTGTTGTACCAGCCATCGATATAGGCGAACAGGGCGTTCTCGGCCTCGTCCCGGGTCCGCCAGGCCCGGCGATAAACCAACTCGGTCTTCAACGTGG
>NZ_JBFAXY010000090.1:0-4392 GCF_040681035.1 Nocardia sp. NPDC051911 | reverse complement strand
GACCCTGGAGAACTACGCTCCGATCACCGATGTGGAGCGGGTGCTGCACTCCATCCGCAACGGCAGCCACCGGGGGCGCACCGTTCTCGGCGTCAAGGGCGAATTCTGACCGCAAGTCCTCAGTAGCGCTCGGACGACATCCACGCCGGATGCGTTCCGGACCTACCGCAGGGCCGTGAGACCGATCAGCGAAGCCCGGCTCGATTCGTTCGAGCCGGGCTTCGCCGGTTCGCCCGAGCGTGCTCCCCTGCCGCGGATGGCCGCGATCAAGGCACGCCGCGCGCGGGAAGCCGTTGCCACCGTCGCGAGCACCGATCCGATACGGTTCTTCCGCATCCACCTACGTGCTCGCTCCGGTCGAGAGGCGAATTTCGTTGTCCACGAATCCGTTCTGGCGTTCGATGTCGATAGTGGCGGTGTCCGCACTGCTGGCCGCGCCCGCGTACGGCCGGGCCGAGCCGGTGGCCGACTCGCACCCGAGCGGCGCGGACCGCTTCTACCGCCAGACGCTCGAGTGGAAGCCGTGCGGCGTCGAGAACTTGGACAAAGCCGGTGGTGAGTGCGCGAATGTCCTCGTGCCGCTCGACTACGGGCGTCCCGACGGTCGCACGATCACCTTGGCGATATCCCGGGTGAAGGCGAGCGATCCGGCGCGGCGGCGGGGCATCCTGGTGTCGAATCCGGGCGGTCCCGGCGGCCCGGGCCTGGACAGTGTGGATCTGCTCGGTGATGTGCTGTCGCCCGACGTGCTGGCGAGTTACGACCTGATCGGGATGGACCCGCGCGGAGTCGGCGAATCGACCTCGAGTCCGCGGTGCGGGTGGCCGGTCGGCGAGATGGTCCGGTCGGCGGGCCTTGATCCGCTGGGTTTCGCGCACGACACCGTTCAGTCCGCAGGCATGGCCGCGAGCTGCGTGGTTCGTGATCCGGAGTTGGTGCGGCAGTTCACCACTCGCAATACGGCGCGGGACATGGACGTCGTCCGGGCGGCCCTGGGCGAGGAGAAGATCAATTTCTACGGCTTGTCCTACGGCACGTATCTCGGGGCGGTGTTCACCCAGATGTTCCCCGAGCGCAGCGATCGGGTCGTGCTCGACAGCGCGATCGACCCGGATCGGTATTGGACGGGCTTGGTACAGGACTGGGGACCCGCCGACGAGATCGCGCTGGACGATTGGGCGGTGTGGGCCGCCGCCCACGACGAAGAGTTCCGGCTCGGCGCGACACCGCAGCAAGTGCGCGCGAAGATCGAGGAGCTGGTCCGCATCGTCCACCGCCAGCCGATCGTCATCGACGGATTCGCGATCGACGACCATTGGTTGCCGTTCATCCTGCACGCCTTGCTGTGGAACTTCCGGCTGAACGAACCGCTGGCCGCGACGGTGCGCGAACTCGCCGACGCCGCGGGCGGTCCGCCCACGACCTCGCAGACGCCGCGGTTGCGCGCCATCGTGGCGGCGCTGCGCGACAACGAGAACTCCGTCCTGGCGGAGGTCGCATGCGGCGATGTCAGCGCGCCCATCGATCCCCTCTGGTACTGGCGCAATATCGAGGAGAGCCGGGCCACGCAACCGGTGTTCGGCGCGCTGGCGGGCAACATTCAGCCGTGCGCCTTCTGGCCTCGACCGGTCGAACCCGCGACCGTGGTCCGGAACGCGGTGCCCGCGCTCATCGTGCAGGCGACGGGAGATCCGCGCACTCCCTATGCGCACGGCGTCCGGCTGCACCAGTATCTGTCGCAGTCGCGGATGGTCACTTTGCAAGACGTCCGTATCCACATGACGTTCCGGCCGGAGCTGAGCAGTTGCGTGAACAACGCGATCAACACCTACTTCGGCGCGGGAACCCTGCCGGACGCCGACACGACCTGTACCGCGGACCAGACGGCGAGCTGACCGGATGACGGATCACGCCGCGGCCGTGACGGGTTCCTCGGCGAACTGCGTGCGGTACAGCTCCGCGTAGCGGCCATCGGCGTTCAGCAGCTCGGGGTGCGTGCCGCGTTCCACGATCCGGCCGTCTTCCAGAACCAGGATCTGGTCGGCGGCGCGGATGGTGGACAGCCGGTGTGCGATCACCAGCGCGGTCCGGCCCTCCAGCGCTTCGGACAGCGCCTCCTGCACGGCGGCTTCCGAGGTCGAGTCCAGCGAAGCGGTCGCCTCGTCCAGGATCACCACGCGCGGCTGCTTGAGCAGCAGGCGCGCGATGGTCAGGCGCTGGCGTTCACCGCCGGAGAGCCGGTAGCCGCGCTCGCCGACCACGGTCTCCAGCCCGTCCGGTAGCGACGCGACCAAGTCGCGCAGCCGGGCGCGCTGGAGTGCGTCCCAGAGTTCGTCCTCGGTAGCCTGCGGCCGCGCGAGCAGCAGATTGGCGCGAATGGTGTCGTGGAACAGGTGTCCGTCCTGGGTGACGAGCCCGACCGTGTCGCGGATCGATCCGGTGGTCAGCTCGCGCACATCCACGCCGTTCAACCGCACCGCGCCCGCGTCTACGTCGTAGAGGCGGGAGACCAGCTGCGCGATGGTCGACTTGCCCGCGCCCGACGAGCCGACCAGCGCGATCAGCTGACCGGGCTCAGCGCGCAGCGACACGTCGTGCAGCACCTCCACCCCGCCGCGGGTGTCCAGATTCGCCACGTCCTCCAGCGAGGCCAGCGACACCTTGTCGGCCGACGGGTAGCCGAAGCGCACCGCGTCCAGCTCCACCGCGACCGGGCCCGCCGGCACCGTTTTCGCATCCGGCGCGTCCTCGATCAGCGGCTTCAGGTCGAGTACTTCGAAGACGCGCTCGAAGCTCACCAGCGCGGCCATGATCTCCATCCGGGCGCTGGCCAGCGCGGTGAGCGGCGTGTAGAGCCTGGTCAGCAGCAGCGACAGCGACACCACCGCGCCCGCGTCCAATTGCCCGCGCAGCGCGTACCAGCCGCCGAGCCCGTACACCAAGGCGATCGCCAGCGCGGACACCAGCGTGAGCGAGGTGACGAAGACCGTTTGCAGCATCGCGGTGCGCACGCCGATGTTCCGCACCCGGCGGGCCCGCAGCGCGAACTCGTCGGACTCCTGTTCCGGACGGCCGAACAGCTTGACCAGCGTCGCGCCCGGCGCGGAGAACCGCTCGGTCATCTGGGTGCTCATCGCCGCGTTCAGCCGGGCCGCTTCCCGCTGCAAATCGGCTAGGCGATTGCCCATCCGGCGCGCAGGCAGCACGAATACCGGAAGCAACACCAGCGCCAGCAACGTGATCTGCCACGAGATGCTGATCATCACCCCGAGGGTCAACGCGAGGGTCACCAGATTGGCCATCACGCCGGACAGGGTGTCGCTGAACGCGCGCTGGGCGCCGATGACGTCGTTGTTCAAGCGGCTGACCAGCGCGCCGGTCCTGGTTCGGGTGAAGAAGGCGACGGGCATCTTCTGCACGTGGTCGAACACGGCGGTGCGCAGGTCGAGGATGAGCCCTTCCCCGATTCGCGCCGACATCCACCGGGTCGCCACCCCTAGTCCGGCGTCGAACACCGCGAGCACGCCGATCACCACCGCGAGGACGACCACCACCCGCGGCGCAGCGCCGCCGACTATGTGGTCGACGACCCGGCCAGCCAGCACCGGCGTGGCCACGGCGAGTACCGCCGATATCACGCTGAACAGCAGGAACGCGCCGATCCGCCGCCGGTGCGGCGCGGCGAACCGAACGATGCGCCCTGCGGTGGCTCGGCGGAACGGGCGCTGTTCCTGTGGCGCGTTCGCCCGCCGGTACATCTGGCTCCACGCCACGGATTCGATGCTCACGTTGTTCTCCCTCTCGCTCCCCGCCCCATCCAAGACCTGGCCACCGACACTAAGACCTCAACAATGGTTGAGTTCAAGTCGATTCCGGGCAGGCGGTGTTTCCGCCCACGGCGAAACGAGCGCAACCCGAACCAAGACGGCTGATCGACATTCGCGTAACTAGCGCATCGCGCGCACCACAAGCGCAGCAGTCGTCATTGGCGTATACCGCGAGCGTGAACATGGAGACACCGGTTCCTCGAGGCTGCGGTCCAGGCATCGACGCGGCGAGCCGGCGACTACGACCAAATGGCTCTTCCTCGAACCGGCCTGATACGAGTGATCTTGTTGCGAATACCTCGCCGCCATCGCGGGCGGTCCAGAGGGCCATCACGTCCTCGACGAGCCACTACTGCCGACGAGCCTGACAATGGCCGCCCTCACTCCGCGCGCACCGGGTCCGCGACTCACAAGCCCGACGCGCTCAGCGCACCTCAGCCATGTCTTTCGAGCGAAGCGAGACCGAGCCTGTTCCGTTCGCGGCCCGGCTCGCGTTTGCGCGGCCGCCGCGTAGGCGACGAAGGAGCAAGCGGCGGTCGCGTCGATCGGCGACCTGTCGGCCCCG
>NZ_JBFAXY010000089.1:0-4445 GCF_040681035.1 Nocardia sp. NPDC051911 | reverse complement strand
GCCTGATTGGAGAATCCGCCGTCGATCGCGATCTCCGCACCGGTGATGTAGCTCGACTCGTCGCTGACCAGGAAGACGATCAGCGCCGCGACCTCGTCGACGGTTCCTGCCCTGCCCAGGGGTGTGTGCTGGAGGCTGACGTCCAGGAATGCCTGGGGGGCGCTGGCGGACATCGGGGTGTCGATGTACCCGGGGTGAACGGTGTTGCACCGGATGCCAAGGTCACCCAGCTCCATGCTTGCCACCTTGGAGATGGCACGGGCCGCCCATTTCGACGCCGTGTAGGCGATGGGGTAGTGCGGCGTCAGTGCCGCGGTGCTGCCGATCGTCACGATCGAGGAACCCGCCGGCATCAGCGGGACGATGGCCTGCACCCCCAGGAGCGGGCCGGTGGCGTTGACCCGGAAGATCCGTTCCCAGTCCGCAAGCTCGATGTCGAGCAGCCGCGCGCGATACGTGAGCCCGGCGTTGTTGATCAGGCCGTGCACCTCGCCGAAGCGTTCTCGTAGCTCGTCGGCGAGACGCTGCCAGGCCTCGGGGTCGCCGACGTCGTGCCGGCGGTAGACGATGGCGTCCCCGTGTCCGTCCAGCTCGCCAGGAGCGACCTGCTCGGGGTCCACCACGTCGAGAGCCACGACCGTGGCGCCCTCTGCCGCCAGCGCACGCGCCTCAGCGGCCCCTTGGCCCCGGGCGGCCCCCGTGACGACGACGACTTTGTCCGCGACGCGCCCGCTCACCGCGCACCACCCCGTGCCTTCAGGTCTGCGACCGGCACTGCGGTTACGTACGTCTGGTACCCGGGCTCCTGCCGGGATGCGGGCGCGAGCCTCGGCAGGGCTTCGCGGACGATGCCCTCCCTGCCTTCCTCTGTGGTCCAGGTAGCTGAGCATACGAATGGCATGCGAGTGGGTTTCCTCTCCGGTCGGGTCGTTCGGTCAGAAGGACTTGGTTAGCTCGGCCATAGACGCGGCCATCAGGCCCGCCGGATCTGCCCCGGGCGTCGCCGGGTCGATCTCCCAGCGGGCGAGCTGTACGGAGTTGCGCACGACCATCGAGGCGCGCGATCCGCGGCGGCCCATGAACAGCTCGAGCAACTGCTCGACCGGATGCCCCTCCGCCACCAGCTCGGCGAGCACGACGCCGTCCTCGGCCGCCATGGCGGCACCCTGGGCGAGCATCGGGGGGCAGGCGTGCGCGGCGTCACCGATCAGCAGGACCCGGCCCCGGTACCACGGCTCGTCGAGGAGGAGGGCGTCCAGGGAGCGGTAGTCCATCGCGCACGACTCGTCGATGCTGGCGCAGATCTCGGGCCAGAGTCCTCCATATCCCTCCGTGCGCTCCGCCATCGCATGGGCGAGGGGACGGCCCGCGTAGTCGGCGACTGGCCGGTCCTCATCGATGACGTAGGCATACATCCGGTCCGCACCGGTCGGTGTGTAGCCAGCTTTGTAGCGGGGCCCGCCGTAGTACAGTTCGGCGCCGGACATGCCGCGCGGTCGCGGGCCTTCCAGGCGCCAGATCGCCATACCGAGGCGCTGCGGGACGGCGTCGATGCCGATCAGGGAGCGCACTGTGGAGTGCACACCGTCAGCGCCGACGACGAGCTCGAAGCGGTCCGTGGTGCCGTCGGTGAAAGTGACGACCGCTCCGTCCGCATCACAGTCGTCGTGGATGGCTGTGATGCTCGTGCCGAGCCGGACGTCGACACCCGAGGCGAGCACGTGCCGGCTGAGCACCGCCTGAAGCCGGGGGCGCATGGACCCCATTACCGGGGGCAGCTCCGGGCCACCGAGCGGCGGGGAGTGAATCTCCTGCAGAAGGGTCCCGTCGGCCTCCAGCATCCGCACCCCGTGCATCGGGAACCCCGTGGCGACCACCTCGTGACCGATGCCGACCATGTCGAACGCCCTCAGTGCGTTCCCTTGGATCGTGATCCCGTGTCCGATGGCGGTCCAGTTGGTCTGCTTCTCGACGAGCACCACCTCGACGCCCTGCTGTCGCAGGGCGAGGGCGGCCACCGATCCGGCCGTGCCGCCGCCGACGACGAGCACACGGCGCACCATGCCGGTCATGAAGTACCTCCGCAGTTCTCGGGGTGGCGGGAACCCGGTCAGTGTGACGGTCGCAACGCTGTGGACGGAACCGCGACCTCGGCATCGCTGCTATTGCCCAGTTCGATAGTTGGCACGTGAGCCCGGCCTGCCGGACGCAGGCATACCAGGCATGCCGGAGACGCCCTTCCTGAGCAGTCCGGCGACTCATAGCGTGCGGGCCATGAGTTCGCACCCCCCCACTCTGCTGACGCACCTGCGCCACGTCGCACTGACCGTCCCGGACTTCGACCGGCAGCTAGACTTCTATGAGAACGTTTGGGGCCTGACGAAGGTCGCCGACGATTCGGGCATCGCGTTCCTCGCTGCCGAGGGCTCACCCGAGCAGTACGTCGTCCGCCTACGACGGGGAGAGAAGCGGATGGACTTGCTCGCCTTCGGTGCAGCCAACGCCGGCGATGTCGACAGCCTGGCCGATCGGTTGATCGCGGCCGGCGTGAAGCTTGTGGGCGAGCCGGGCGCGATCGACCTGCCCGGTGGCGGATACGGCTTCCGGTTCTTCGACGTCGACGGACGCGTCGTAGAAGTCTCCAGCGATGTGGCCACCCGCGAGTTCCGGCACATCGAGGAGCGCGAGTCCATCCCCGTCAAGCTGTCGCACTGCGTGGTGAACTCACCCGACCCCCTGCGGATGCGTCAGTGGTACGAGAAGCACCTCGGGTTCCGGCTCTCCGACACGCTGAGCCACCCGCAGGTCGGCGACCTGATGTACTTCCTGCGTTGCAACGACTACCACCACAGCTTCGCGATCTCGCGCGGTCCGCACGCGTCACTGCACCACGCTTCGTTCGAGATGCGCGGCGTCGACGAGTATATGCGGGGCACCGGGCGCGCGCTGCGTGCGGGCGTCCCGTTGGTATGGGGGCCTGGTCGCCACCTCGCCGGTGACAACACGTTCTCGTACTTCGGCGACCCGCACGGCAACATGATCGAGTACACCACCGAGCTCGAGACCGTCGACTGGGACTGCTGGCACCCCAGCGTGCACGACGTGAGCGAGCCCAGCGTCGCGGACCAGTGGGGAACCGCACCCTCGATGAACGAGCTCACCATAAAGACGGCGTACAACGACCCCGACATCCTTTTCACCCCACCGCCCGTGTAAGAGACCACGACGCCGGGCGCACCCGCGGCGGCCCGGACAATCCCGGAGCGGATTGCCCGGCCGCTGTCCGCTGTGCGCACCCAACCTCAGCGGGTCGTCTGCAGGCGGGCGGAAGGTCCTCCGAGTCCATGGACGGTATCGCCCATGAGGCGCCGCGCCCGGGGGGACCAGCTCGGTGTGCCCCACTCGACGGGCCGGCGACTCCCGAGGGCAGTCACCTCGATCCGGACCGGACACGTGCCCGGCGCGAGAACCGCGCGTCGATAGTCGCGCCGGTGTCCGGACAGATACCTGGGCGTGTGTCGACGGCGACTTCGTCGGACGCAGGCACACGAGCCGATGCCGTAGCCGACCGCGAGGTGGCCCACCGCTCCGCGGGTGGAGCGCGACCCGCTCGGGCCGACGTAGCGTCGACAATCGCGGCCGGCGCCACCGAGCAGCCCTCCCCCGGGTCGCCCTCCGGGCTCGTGACGGGCGCCGATGGTGTTGTAACGCGTCGCACCTCGGCCGAAGAAGGGGACTGCCCCGGATCTGATTGACTCGCGGGTTGTGGTGGTTTCAGGCCGCGAGTGAGGCCTGGTTCAGGGTCTCATACTCGACCGGAGTCAGTCGGGACAGCCCTCGCTGGCGCCGTCGGCGGTGGTAGGTCCGCTCGATCCAGCACACGATGGCCAGACGCAGTTCTTCTTTTGTGTCCCACCGTTTCCGGTCGAGCACGTTGTGTTGCAGCAGCGCAAACCACGACTCCATGGCCGAGTTGTCCGCGCATGCAGCCACCCGGCCCATGGAACCTTGCAATCGGTTGCGGGACAGCAAGGTGACGAACTTTCTGGAACGAAATTGGCTGCCGCGGTCGGAATGAACGATGGTGCCGGCCGGTGACCGCAGGCCGATAGCGTTGCGCAGCGCCGCACACGCCAGTTCGGCGGTCATCCGGTCGTCGATGCTGTAACCGACGATGCGGTTGGACCACACGTCCTTCACCGCGCAGATGTAGAGCTTCCCCTCGCTGGCTTGGATTCCAGTAGTCGTTGCAACGCTGCTGGAAGGTGGTGGCGTTGGCTGGTCGGAAGTATTCGAAGGAGCAGCGGGAGTTGTTCTTCGATCTGCTGGATCGTGGAGGCAGTGTCAGGGCCGCGGCGGGCGTGCATCCTGGTGCGGCGTATACGTGGCTGCGGAAAAGTGGATTGGTGATGCGCCGGGGGACTCCGCGCGTCTACACCGAGCAG
>NZ_JBFAXY010000088.1:0-2743 GCF_040681035.1 Nocardia sp. NPDC051911 | reverse complement strand
CTTTGTGGTGGGGTGATGGCGTGCCTTTTGAAGAATGAGCCTGCGAGTCATCGGTGTGTGGCGAGGTTAACCCGTGTGGGGTAGCCGTAGCGAAAGCGAGTCCGAATAGGGCGTTTTGAGTCGCATGTCATGGACCCGAAGCGGAGTGATCTACCCATGGCCAGGGTGAAGCGACGGTAAGACGTCGTGGAGGCCCGAACCCACTTAGGTTGAAAACTGAGGGGATGAGCTGTGGGTAGGGGTGAAAGGCCAATCAAACTCCGTGATAGCTGGTTCTCCCCGAAATGCATTTAGGTGCAGCGTCACGTGTTTCACATCGGAGGTAGAGCTACTGGATGGCCTAGGGGGCCCACAAGCTTACCGAAGTCAGCCAAACTCCGAATGCCGGTGTGTGAGAGCGTGGCAGTGAGACTGCGGGGGATAAGCTTCGTAGTCGAGAGGGAAACAGCCCAGATCGCCGGCTAAGGCCCCTAAGCGTGTACTAAGTGGAAAAGGATGTGGGGTCGCGAAGACAACCAGGAGGTTGGCTTAGAAGCAGCCACCCTTGAAAGAGTGCGTAATAGCTCACTGGTCAAGTGATCCTGCGCCGACAATGTAGCGGGGCTCAAGTACACCGCCGAAGCCGCGGCATTCCAGCATTATTCTGCTTTCGAGCCAGGAGCTGGGATGGGTAGGGGAGCGTCGTGCAGCCGTGGAAGCAGCGGGGTGACCTAGTTGTGGAGGCTGTGCGAGTGAGAATGCAGGCATGAGTAGCGAAAGACGAGTGAGAAACTCGTCCGCCGAATGACCAAGGGTTCCTGGGCCAGGTTAATCCGCCCAGGGTGAGTCGGGACCTAAGGCGAGGCCGACAGGCGTAGTCGATGGACAACGGGTTGATATTCCCGTACCCGTGTATCCGCGCCCAATGGCGAATCAGTGGTGCTAAGTGCCCAAATGTGGATGGACTTCCTTCGGGAAGCTTGAAGCGGCTGCGCACGACCCCTGCTGTAGTAGTCAAGCGATGGGGTGACGCAGGAAGGTAGCTGGGCCAGGTGGTGGATTACCTGGTGTAAGCCGGTAGGGCGTTGTGTAGGCAAATCCGCACAACATGTGCCTGAGAGGTGATGCGTAGCCGATTGAGGCGAATTCAGTGATCCTATGCTGCCGAGAAAAGCCTCTAGTGAGTTGGTACACGGCCCGTACCCCAAACCGACACAGGTGGTCAGGTAGAGAATACCGAGGCGATCGAGAGAACTGTGGTTAAGGAACTCGGCAAAATGCCCCCGTAACTTCGGGAGAAGGGGGACCACGTCTGGTGACGATCCTTTGCGGTCCGAGCTGGGTGTGGTCGCAGAGACCAGAGAGAAGCGACTGTTTACTAAAAACACAGGTCCGTGCGAAGTCGTAAGACGATGTATACGGACTGACGCCTGCCCGGTGCCGGAAGGTTAAGAGGACCGGTTAGCGCTTTCGGGCGCGAAGCTGAGAATTTAAGCCCCGGTAAACGGCGGTGGTAACTATAACCATCCTAAGGTAGCGAAATTCCTTGTCGGGTAAGTTCCGACCTGCACGAATGGCGTAACGACTTCTCTGCTGTCTCAACCACAGACTCGGCGAAATTGCATTACGAGTAAAGATGCTCGTTACGCGCGGCAGGACGAAAAGACCCCGGGACCTTCACTATAGCTTGGTATTGGTGTTCGGTACGGTTTGTGTAGGATAGGTGGGAGACTGTGAAGCGGGCACGCCAGTGTTCGTGGAGTCGTCGTTGAAATACCACTCTGGTCGTATTGGACTTCTAACCTCGGACCCTGATCGGGTTCAGGGACAGTGCCTGGTGGGTAGTTTAACTGGGGCGGTTGCCTCCTAAAATGTAACGGAGGCGCCCAAAGGTTCCCTCAGCCTGGTTGGCAATCAGGTGTCGAGTGCAAGTGCACAAGGGAGCTTGACTGTGAGACTGACGGGTCGAGCAGGGACGAAAGTCGGGACTAGTGATCCGGCACCGGCATGTGGAAGCGGTGTCGCTCAACGGATAAAAGGTACCCCGGGGATAACAGGCTGATCTTCCCCAAGAGTCCATATCGACGGGATGGTTTGGCACCTCGATGTCGGCTCGTCGCATCCTGGGGCTGGAGTAGGTCCCAAGGGTTGGGCTGTTCGCCCATTAAAGCGGCACGCGAGCTGGGTTTAGAACGTCGTGAGACAGTTCGGTCTCTATCCGCCGCGCGCGTCAGAAACTTGAGGAAGGCTGTCCCTAGTACGAGAGGACCGGGACGGACGAACCTCTGGTGTGCCAGTTGTCCTGCCAAGGGCACTGCTGGTTGGCTACGTTCGGAAGGGATAACCGCTGAAAGCATCTAAGCGGGAAGCCTGTTCCAAGATGAGGTTTCTCACCACCTTCGAGTGGTTAAGGCCCCCTATAGACCATGGGGTTGATAGGCCGGAACTGGAAGCACGGTAACGTGTGGAGGTGACCGGTACTAATCGGCCGAGGACTTACCAACAAAGGTTGCTACGCGTCCACTGTGCGGTATCTGAAACAACACACAGATACCCCCGAAAACACTCTGTCCCTTGTGGTGGAGTCCCATATCCTTCGGGTGTGGGTTGGGGGTGTGGATAGTTTCATAGAGTTACGGCGGCCATAGCGGTGGGGAAACGCCCGGTCCCATTCCGAACCCGGAAGCTAAGCCTGCCAGCGCCGATGGTACTGCACTCGACAGGGTGTGGGAGAGTAGGACACCGCCGGAACATCCTTTCACGA
>NZ_JBFAXY010000087.1:0-4972 GCF_040681035.1 Nocardia sp. NPDC051911 | reverse complement strand
CCTCGGACACAACGATCTCAACAGCAGAAGGCCCACGATGCGACACAGAAACAGGCTAACAACTTAGAGGATGCATTTCAGGCGCGACACACTAGTGCCGCGTCAGGCAACGTTCGGTAGGTAATCCGGGTATCGGATCTTGGATCCGACGGCGAAGTCGCGGACGGGTCCGGCGTGTTGGTTGCGCCAGCGGATGTAGGTGCCGATCGCGTCGTCTTGTTCGCCGTGGCTGTGGTGGTCGGTGCCGTTCAACGCGAAGTACCGCAGCGCAGCGAACTCGCATTCGATTCGGTTGAGCCAGGAGCAGTAGGTGGGCAGGAATACCAGCTCGACCGCGTTGGCCGTGCACCATGCACGGACCTCGGCCCGCTTGTGGACCGAGTAGTTGTCGCAGATCAGATACAACTTCTCACCCGGCCACCGGGCTCGCAGCGATTTGCAGAACGCCAGGAACTCCGTCCACCGTTTCCGATCCCGGATCCGGTAGTACAACTGGCCCGAGGACAGGTCCAGGGCACCGAACATGTGCCGGACGCCCTGAGTGCGCCGGTAGGTCGCGCGCAACCGGCGTGGCCGACGGGCGGTGAACCAGCCGCGGCCGGGGCGGGGCTGCAGGTTCAAAGGCCCGAACTCGTCCACACAGACCACGCGCCCGTCGGCGGGCGGATGATCGTAGAGGTCGAGCACCCGCGCCATCTTGGCCTGAAAATCCGGGTTGTTGCTGGCCTTCCACGTTTTCGTGGCCTGCCACGACACTCCACCGGCCTTCAGGATCTTCCGCAGGGTTTCACGGCTGATTTCGGCAATCTCGTTGACCCGCAGCACTTCCACCAGCTTCGACAGGCTCCATGTCGCGAACGGCCATCCCAGGTCACGGGGGCAGCACCGGGCGATCTGACAGATCCGATCACGTGTCGCCTGATCGGTCTTCGCCGGCCTGCCCCCGCTCCATTTTGGGTCCAATGCCTCGAAACCATGCGCGTTGAAGTCGTGGATTACCTGTCGCACATACGATTCCGACACTTGCATCAGCTTCGCGATCAACCCGACCGGCTGATGCTGTGCCGAGGCCATCACCACGACCGCGCGCCGCATCCGGATCGGCTGCTTGCTCCGGCGCGCGATCTGCGCCAGCTTGCGGCCCTCTTCCGGGGTCACCGCCCTGACGAACACATCCGGCTTCCGAGCCACCGGCACCACCTCCACCAGCAGCATCACCGGACACCAGCCGATGATCAACCCGCCACCCCGAGTGGCGGGTTACAGCATCAACCTTCCCGGACGCGGCACTAGCCACGGTGGAGAAAAACAGCTTGCGCTTGCGGGGAACCCGCATGAGAGAACTCACTGGCCATTAGATATCAGGCGATCCCACGCCCCTGAGACCGGCGATATCTATGTCCGAGAAGGGAGAATTCATGCCGGGCCGTCGACCCCGGCGACGAGATCTCAGCTTTACGTGGCAGAAACGCGGAGCCCGACGTGGTGGCCAGAATGCAAGTTAGTCGGTGAGACGGTCGATAGATTCGGCCGCCCCAATTGTGGCGGCGCCGGAGTGGCTGGCAGGATAACAGTGCCAATTGACATCAACTCCTAGAGAGTTGTATTTGGCGTAAAGTTCTTGTCCCATAGATGCCGGAACGATTGAGTCTTCCGTGCCGTGATAGAGGTGAACGGGCGCACGAACAAATTCACGGCCGGCGGTCTCATTGGCCAGAATGTGGTACCATCTGGGGTCGTTCCACGGGTCAGGGCGATTGCACCAGTGCCCTAGAGGGGCGTTGTAGGAGACGAGGATTGTGGCGGCATTCAGGCTCCCCGCCCGCTGCACCTCCCATTGGCCGGTCTGATTAAGGATCTGGTTGAGAGGAATCTGGGTATAGGCACGACTAAGTCCAATTAGCCCAGCCAAACCAAGTCCCGACCAGATGCCGCCGTCCAGTCGTGGTAGAAGGCTACTCAGGTTGGCGATGACTGCTCCCGCGGCGACGCCGGACAGGTGCAATTCTGGGGCGTATCGCGGTTGTTGTTCGGCAGCCCAAACTGCCGTTCGGCCGCCCACGCCGTAACCCCAGAAAGCGCAGCTTGTGACCGAAGACTCCAGTAGCAGTAGATCCTGCGCTGCGCGCACGAGGTCGAGCACCGTGTGAGCGGCCGCACGCCCGGCGAGGAAATGATGCGGTCCCAGACCTGTCACTCCTAGGCACAGCCCATCGGGCACACCCACAGTCCAGCCGCGTTCGAGTGCCATCGAGACAAAACCGGCTTCCGGTTCGCTCCCGTCCGCCAGCAGCTGCGACGGCGCGCAACGGCCGCCGAGGCCGTGGAATGCGGGACAATACGCTAGCAATGAGTTCAAACTTTTGGAACTCGGAGTGATGACGATGCCGGAGGCGGGAACGGGTTCACCGAGACTAGTGCGAGTAGAATACACCACTTGCCACGCACGCTTCACACGCTGGAGTTGCGGCACGCGAATGGTGCGTACCCGCAGTATTTTTCCAGGCGAGGTGCGCGGACCAATTGGAATGTAGGCATAAAAACCGTCATCATCGGCGGGTGCTGGTTCTGTCACGGTAATCCTAGGTCGGGACATGTAGACGGTGAAGGTTCTTACAATCCGGGCATCAGCCACTAGAGCTGACCGCGCGCGGCAGAGGGGGAGCCGAAATAGCACTTGCACCGAGTAGGAGTGCGCATCCTTATTTGCAGATTCGTCAGACTCCGGCGTGGCCCTTAAGCCGTGCGCTGGGCGGGTTTACTCGGGTCGGACACCGCAGATGAACAACCGCCCCCGGTTGGATGCAATCATGCTATCACGCTTTTTGAGGTGCTGGGTTCATGAACCTGCATTCGCCGATAGCCGTAGATAAGCAGACTTCCACAAATGCAACACAATTGTCTGCGGGTACGATCGTGTCTCACATCCGTGATTAGGGTGGACATACGTATGCAGAACAGCGCTCCGCTCCCCATTGCAGAGGCATCGCCACTACTGCCAGCCGGTCGCTTGCGTGTCTGGCAGCGATACTCACGTCGCTACTGCGCGTTCCTGCTCGGGCACTCCCTCTCACCGCCGCGCCAAGCTCAACCCGAGACAGAAAGCGAGGCCCCGATTTCGAAGTCATCTAAGAGCCTGGTGACAAAGGGTTTGGTCGGTGATCCCCGCTCGGCGTGATGCCTTGAGCGGGAACGGGTTCAGAGATTCGGGCGTTGAGCTCGCGAACGAGGCGGGCTCCTGGTAATCGAGGTGTTGTCTACGCAACTCGGTAACCGGGAGCCCGCCTGTCTGTCTACACCGCCGTGGCCGCGAGCGCCAGTGGTTGCGCCTCACCAGGCTGCCGATGCCACGACCGTTCCCGGTCGTATCCGTCGGATCTCACCGACACCGAGTGGGTGGTGCTGGAGAACGAGGCGCGGGCGGTGATGGCCGAACTCGTCACCGTCTCGGGCCGGCCGATGGTCCACGACCTGCGCGCGACACTCGACGCGATCGGCTATGTGGCCCGCTACGGCATCGAGTGGCGTGCCCTGCCGGTCGATTTCCCGCCACAGGCGGCGGTGTACGCGTTCTTCACCCGCTGGTCGGCTCGTGGACTGCCCGAACGCCTGGCCGGACGGCTGCGCGGACGGATACGCGCCGCCGCCGGCCGCGGTGAGCTGCCCACCGCCGGGAGCATCGATTCCCAGTCGGTGAAAGCCGCCGAGACGGCGGCGGCCGGGGCGTGTGGGTACGACGCGGGCAAGAAGATCAAGGGCCAGAAGCGGCATATCGCGGTCGACACCCTCGGGTTGCTGCTGGCTGTGGTCGTCACCGCCGCCTCGGTGCAGGACCGCGACGCCGCCCACTCGTTGCTGGCGCGGCTGCGGGAGAAGTTCTCCACCATCACGCTGGTGTGGGCCGACGGCGGTTACGCCGGCCGACTGGTCGTGGGGGCGAATTCCGTTCTGGCGCTCAGGGTGTCGATAGTGAAGCGCTGCGACGACACCAGAGGGTTCGTGGTGCTGCCGCGCCGGTGGGTGGCCGAGCGGAGTTTCGCGTGGCTGACCCGCTATCGGCGGCTGGTGCGGGTCTACGAGCATGACCCCGCTCATCACGAGGCGATGATCTGGCGGGCCACAGTGCATCACATGACCCGGCGGCTGACCCGGGAACAGGCCGGACAGCCGCCAGCCCGACGGTGGGGCGACCCGCCGCCGCTGCCAGAGCTGACCAGTCCCGACGCACGCGGGAAGGTGGTCGAGCTGATCACCGCGCAGCCCTGGCGGGCATGGAAAGGCTCCGAGCTGGCCACGGTTCTCGGGATCGACAACCTCAACAGCTTCCGGGTCCGGCTGACGCAGTGGTCGCACCAGGGCTACATCAGAAAGATCGGACCGGCCCTCTACGGGCCAGTACTGGCCAGCTCTTAACCCTTTGTCACCAGGCTCTAAGAGCAACCTATCGGGTTCGGTTGCGGAGTCTTCGCCAGCAGATGAGGGCGGCGGCGAGGTAGAGGAGTCCTTGATGGATGTCGGTGCGTCGTTCCCAGCGGGTCGCCTGGCGCCGGTACTGGTGCAGCAGGGCCAGGGACTGCTCGACGATCCATCGCCCCGTCACCCTGTCGCGGGTGCCGCGACGGGGGATGTAGCTGGTGATACGACGTTGCCGCAGGTCGGCATACACGCGCGAATAGGCGTAGCCCTTGTCCGCGATCAGTGCCTTGCTCCGGTGGCGTGGCCGACCCGCTCGGCCGCGCAGCGGCCGGACCCGGTCGAGCAACTCTGGCAGCATCAGGTGGTCGTTGACGTTGGCACCAGACAGCGTGACCGCGAGAGGTAGCCCGTTTCCACAGGTCAGGATGTGGTGTTTCGAGCCGGTTTTGCGGCGGTCGACTGGGCTCGGACCGGTCGCGGCGCCCCTAATGAGATGTAGCGGGCCAGTCCGATCGGGCAGACTCGCTGCCGGTAGCGGCTGGCGGGTGAGCACTGT
>NZ_JBFAXY010000086.1:0-5273 GCF_040681035.1 Nocardia sp. NPDC051911 | reverse complement strand
TGCGTGCCGATCGGACCGCGGTCCGAACCCGCGAGCGTTATGCCCAGGTCCACACACTGCTCGCGCAGGGCCACAGCCTGCGCCGCATCGGTCGCCAATTGGGCTTGGCCCGCGGCACGATCCGCCGCTTCGCCCGCGCCGCCTCACCGGATGAATTGCTGGTCAACAACCGCACCGGCTACCGCGACCAGAGCCTCCTCGACGAGTTCAAGCCCTACCTGCACCAGCGATGGAACCAAGGCACCACCGACGCCGCCCGATTGTTCGCCGAGATCAAAATCCGCGGCTACCGCGGACAAGCCAACCTCGTGAGCATCACGCGACCTCCCGATCACGAAATATGGGCCAGAACCACGATTCGACCGACGTTGACATTCATCCTTGACAAGGATGGCCGGAGTGGCAGGGTGTGGGGTGAGGTCGGGGTCTGAAGCGTTGGAGTTCGGGCACTGGCCGGGGCATCGCAGGTTCGGCCGGGACGCCAGGACCGGGCCTGCGGTGTCGTGTGCGCGGGTTCTCGTGACACGCGTGAATCGCGGTAGCGGATATCCGGGCGGGTGCGGCCGTAGTGTCGGCGGCTGTCACGAGGCAATCCATTCCCTGCGGTCATCGTGACAGCGCTCGGAGGGGCGTAGACACCTCAGGGTCCCGCTCACTCACTCCCATTGCGGGGTGGGGTCCCAGGGTGTCTCCCTCCGGGCGTCTCCCCGGCGTGATCCACGTGCGACGCCGCTGCTGATCACGCGCCTTCAGGGCGCCGCGAAGGCCAGGCCGCCGACCATGAGCGTCGGGCAACCAATTCGGCGGCAACTGCCAAGTCCTACTCGTCAAAAGACTTTGGGACGCCCCGGGTCTTCTTGGCCCGGGTCTTCTTGGTGTTCGAAGCGTCTGCCTTGGCGGCGCCACTTTCCTTGGCGGTGCGCTTCGCGGTCCCGGTGTGATCTCGAGGGTTCACTACCCGAGGGTCCGTGTTCGCTCGGCAAGAGAGCGCTCCACGAGACTGGTCGTCGGCAGGTGCAAGAGTGGAGCAATGAGCGCTGCCCCGCCGGATTCCTACACCCAGAGACTGCTCACCGAGCTGGACCATATCGCTGCTGCCTACAACGAGGTTCTGAGCGCATCGCGGATCAGAAACATCGATCCGAACCGCGGCGCGGGCGGCGGGGTCGTGTTCCTGGGATACGCCAAGTGGGGCTGGGAGCCCAGCGACCCGGCATTGGAAGCCACACGCATGGCCGTGCTGTCTCGAGTCCGCGACCTCGAACCGCGGGTGCGGTTGCTGTTTCCTCATCCGACGACACAGGTGGCGAAAAGACTCGACGCCGCGTTCAAGCACCTGAGCAGCTGGCTGATCCGGAAGAAGGGGGCGAGATCGGTTCCCGCCACCATCGAGAAGGCGCACGCGGCGATCACGGAAACGATTGCGGACCTGCGGGCGTTGATCGGACTCGTTCCGGGTGACGAGTACGCGGTCCGGGTCGTTGTCGACACCAACGCCCTGATCGATCGACAACCCCGATCTGGCCGCCTACAGGGCCGAGCTGGGCAGCAAGTATGTTGCGCACCTGCTCCCCGTGGTCCTGCGTGAAATCGACGAACTCAAACGAGGGGGCCGCAACCAGGATCTGCGCGATCGCGCCAAGGCCGCCGAGCGGCGACTCAAAGGAATCCGCAGCAACGGTGACGTCCGGACGGGAGTCCGCGTAGCCGGGGAAGTCGTCGCGAAGTTCGAACACATCGAGCCGAGAAGTCCAGACCTACCCGATTGGTTGGACCTGGACGTTCCCGACGACCGGTTCGTTGCCTCGGCATTGCTGCTGCAATCGCAGCACCCGGGCCCGGCGCTGTATGCCGCCACCAGCGACATCAATCTGCAGACCAAACTGGCCACGGTGGGACTTCCCTACGTCGAGCCGTGAGCTAATCGCTTCATCCCGGGGCCTCGGCCCCGGTGCAGGGCCGGAGCCGAGGCGGTTGTGGCGAACCTCGATGTGAGATCGAGACTTGCCCGAAGGTTAACTCCCGCTCAACCCGGGCCACTATGCATTTCGCCCGAAGCGCCACCGGCGGCGCGTCTCCACACCGCCGGTGGCGCTTCGTCCGGTCACACGGGAAGCATCTGGGCGACGGCTGGTTCGATGCTTCGTGGTTGTACCGGTGGCAGCTCGGAGCGCAGCAGCGGCGGCAGCGCCGTGCCGGTGGCCTCGATCTCGCCGACCATCGTGAAGAGACCGTCGATCATGTCCCGGTGCGACTTCTCGAGGTTCGCCCAAACCTTGATGCTCACTTCACGCAGTATGTCCAGTTCCTGCAGTGCTGCTCGCTGAGTCTTGAGCAGGCGTGCCAGGCACATCCCGAATCCGCCTGCGGTGATGTAGTCATAGATCCGTTCGGATTGCTCGCCTCGCGCGGCGTTGGCCAGAGCCGTGCGTTTCGCATTGATCACGAGCTGCCGGAAAGACACGGCCAGGGGCACAGCCGTAGTGGTATCGCACACCAGAATTCGGTCGATGATGTCCGAACGGTCGATGTCCTTCGGCAGGACCGAGCTGACAAGGACACCGAGATCGGCGCGGCCCGACTGGACGTCCTCGGTGAGCTTGTTGACCCATTTCGGTTCGAAGCGCTGGGTTTGCTTGCATTCCCACAGGATGATTCCGCAGTCGAGCCCGTGGTCTCGCACGGTGTGCACGACATCGCCGCCGCGCCTGCCCCGCGCAACTACCTTGATCTCATCGGCTGGGAAGCGACTGCGCAGTTCGTCGGCAAATACATGTTGGTAGGCGACGCCGTCGTCCTGCGGCCGCGAACCCGCCGACGCTTTGCGGTGAACCGCCTCCACCTCCTCGCTGAGGGACCGGTTGCGTTCCTCCAGCGCGCGGATACGGGAAAGGTATTGCTGTTCGGTGCGATCGGTTTCGATCCGGATCCGCTCATCAGCACGCTGCTGGGCCTTCGTGCGTTCTTCTGCGGCGATGGCGTCCCGCATCCTGTCCTTCTCGACTTCCAGAGCATCGCGTTCGTTCTGCAGCTTGCGGCGGTCCTTGCGCAGCTGGCTTTCGGCCCGCCGCGCTTCCCCGAGTTCACGCTTCGCCGTTTCCGCTTCATCGCGGACCTCGCTGAGCGCGTCTTCATATCGGGTCAACTGGGTACGTAACGCGGCCAGCTCCCCCTCGTTCGCGGCCCGGGCCTCCAGCCTCACCTCCGCCTCCAGATCGGCCCGCATCTGAGCGATGTAAGGCTGCGCCAACTGCTGGATGAACGCTACCCCGAGTCCAGTGCCACAGTTCGGGCACGCGGGCGCAACAGCGGTCATGGCTTGCGAACTACGTTGTGCCACAGCTTCTCCTCGATCGTACGAACCTGACGACCGAGAAGTGTCACAGAACACACCGACAGGAACCGAGACCCCGTCAACTGCGGTAATGCCGAACCGCTATCAACAAGATCATTTATCACGCAGGTTCAGCTCATCACTCCGAAGGACAACAGAGCCGTGCTGCCAGCAATGATGGCCTGCCCTATACCGCTTCACCGACCGGCGCGAGCCCAGGGGCCGGGGCGTTAGCGGCACCCCTACCTCAAAGGCTGGTCGAGCGCTGAGCGGCGGAGTGCCGGCTCCTACCGCTCCCGGCCACGGTCTTCGCGGTCTCGCAGCGCGCGGGCAATGGCGTTGCCACCGGTGTAGTCGCTGAGGGCGCTGCGTTGAGGGCTCAGCACGGTGGGGTGCCGAGCGTCATGAAGCTCACGGGCGCGTTCGGCAGCGGCCACATTGCGCGCCGTCTGCGCACGCGTATCGGCCGCGGTCAGACGGGTATCGGCTTCGCGGCTTGCCATGTTGAGCGTGTAGTACCGGTGACCAGCAGGTACGGAGATCCGCAGTTCGTAGTCGAGTTGATCGAGCTCCTCGCGAAGTTTGCGGATCTGCTCGGGGTCGGGATCGTGTCCGAGGCGCTTGGCGGTTTCGATGAGGTCGGCGTACTGCTGTTCGAGGCTGTGCATTCGGATCCCCCGATTCGAGCTGTCGACTGGATGAATCCACGGTATGCGAGATCGATTGCTGTAGCCGGGTTTCCCACGTGCTGTGCACTTCTTGTGTCGATCAAATCGCCGGTCTACCGCTCCCGCGAAACCGGCGCCATCTCCGACGCCGTCGCCCGCCGCGCCTACCAGCGCCTCAACCACCTCTACGACATCGGCATGCTCGGCGCCGACCCCATCACCCAATATCCCCGGCGAAACACCCGCGCTGCTCGCCAAAGCCTTCGAACTCGCCCAAACCCGCGGCACCCTCACCTTGACCAGCCTCGCCGCAGAACTGCGCTGGCGCCCCAAACGCCTACGCCAACTCCTGGGCCAGCCCGACTTCCGCCCCGTCCTGCGCCTGGTTACCGACACAGACACCGACACCGCCCACGGCCAGGTAGCCGTTCGGTCAACTCTGGGTCATCTTCGGTCGATCCTCGGGATGATGGCTTCGTGACCACTCACGCGAAGCCTTCACCGTCCCTTCCGTTTTCGTCCACCGGCCTGCAAGCGCTGCGCGATATCGCGGCGTCCGGGGCCGGGGCCGGGGCCGGGGCCGGGGCCGGGGCCGGGGCCGGGGCCGGGATCACTGTTGTTTGCGGGTTCCCCGCCGCAGGGAAAACCACCGCCACCCGGCTGCTGACAGAAATGCTGAACCCCGTGGTGCTGGACAAGGACACCTTCGCCCCGCAGCTCGAGGAATCGGTCATGTCGGAGCTCAACGGCAACCCGCACGACCGTGACAGTGACCTCTACCGCCGCGTTGTGGCCCCGCATCTGTACGCCGCTCTGGTCCAGCAAGCGGTCACGATCGCCAAGCGCTGCCCGGTCGTGGTGGACGCCCCGTTCCTCGGCTATGTCGAGACCGCCGCCCAGCGTGGTCTGCCTCTGGCGGACTACATTCGCGCGATCACCCAGGCACCCGACGCGCGGATCCGTACCGTGTGGGTCGACACCGACACCGACCGGATCCGTGACCGGATGCGCCGCCGCGGCGCCGAACGTGACCTGCCCAAGCTGTCGGACTGGAACACCTACCGCACCACGGTGCTCGACTCAGGCCTCGCCCGAACCGGACCGAGCGTCGTCGACCACATCATCACCAACTGAAGAACACCGCGCCGGAACCGCTTACCGACACGCCTGAATGCCCCCCTAATGAGATGTAGCGGGCCAGTCCGATCGGGCAGACTCGCTGCCGGTAGCGGCTGGCGGGTGAGCACTGTTTGGGCCCCCAGGACCCCGAG
>NZ_JBFAXY010000085.1:0-5408 GCF_040681035.1 Nocardia sp. NPDC051911 | reverse complement strand
CGCGTGTGCGCGACCGCCGCTTGCTCCTTCGTCGCGTACGCGGCGGCCGCGCACACGCGAGCCGGGCCGCGAACGGAACAGGCTCGGTCTCGCTCCGCTCGAAAGACGTGGTTGCGGTGCGCTGGGCGCGTCGGCATATGAACTCGAGACATGACCAGGACCAGGACCAGGACCACGCGGGTGCCGTTGCGGCGTCACGTGCTCGGACCCGCACAGTCGTTGCTGCGGTGCACGAGGCTCGCCCTTTCGCGACCCACGTGGCGGCGCGCAAACGTCGGCCGGGCCGCGAACGGAACAGGCTCGGTCTCGCTCCGCTCGAAAGAACGTGGTTGCGGTGCGCTGGGCCAGAACGACCGATGGCCGCCCACGTCGGGGCGGCCATCGGCACGATTCGGCGCGGGGCATCGCCCCGCCGAACTCAGACGCGAACGATCAGCGCGTCACCCTGTCCGCCGCCGCCGCAGAGCGCGGCCGCGCCGACGCCGCCGCCGCGGCGCTTCAGCTCCAGCACCAGGTGCAGCAGGATGCGGGCGCCGGACATGCCCAGCGGGTGGCCGATGGCGATGGCGCCGCCGTTGACGTTCACCTTCTCCGGGTCGATGCCCAGCTTGCGGGTGGACGCGATGCCGACGGCGGCGAACGCCTCGTTGATCTCCACCAGGTCCAGGTCGGCGGGCGAGATGCCCTCGCGTGCGCAGGCTTTGGCGATCGCGTTGGCGGGCTGGTCCTGCAGCGTCGAATCCGGACCCGCGACCACACCCGCCGCACCGATCTCGGCGATCCAGCTCAACCCCAGCGACTGCGCCTTCTCCTTGCTCATCACCACGACCGCCGCGGCTCCGTCGGAGATCTGCGACGCGGTACCCGCGGTGATGGTGCCGTCCTTGCGGAACGCCGGACGCAACTTACCCAGCGACTCCATTGTGGTGTCGGCGCGAATGCCCTCGTCCGTGGTCACCAGCACCGGATCACCCTTGCGCTGCGGCACCGCGACCGGGACCACCTCGTCGTCGAACACGCCGTTCTTCCACGCCGCCGCCGCACGCTGGTGTGAAGCCGCCGCGAACGCGTCCTGATCCTCGCGGCTGATCCGATCGGCCTCGTTGCGCGCTTCGGTCAGCGCGCCCATGGCCTGATCGGTGAAGATGTCGTGCAGGCCGTCGTAGGCCATGTGGTCACGCAGCGTCACGTCGCCGTACTTGAAGCCCTCCCGGCTCTTCTCCAGCATGTGCGGCGCCCGGCTCATCGACTCCTGGCCACCCGCGACGACGATCTCGTACTCGCCCGCCCGGATCAGCTGGTCGGCCAGCGCGATCGCGTTGATGCCCGACAGGCAGACTTTGTTCAGCGTCAGCGCGGGCACGTCCATCGGGATGCCCGCCGCCACCGCCGCCTGCCGGGCCGGGATCTGGCCCGCGCCCGCGGTGAGCACCTGACCCATGATCACGTAGTCGACCTGGTCGGGCGCGACACCGCCCTTCTCCAGCGCCGCCTTGATCGCGAACCCGCCCAGATCGGAACCGCTGAAGTCCTTCAGACCTCCGAGCAGCCTGCCGACCGGGGTACGCGCACCGGAGACGATCACGGAAGTGGTCACGACGAGCCTCGCATTCGTAGATCGGACCTGCTCGCGCCCACACCGGGCAATGCGAGAGCAGGTGTTCTACTCAACGGTAGCGGGTGCGTCACGCGCGCCCCGTGCCAGGTCGCGCTACTTTCGAATGGTGAGCAACGTTACCGAACAGTCATCTTTCATCCCCGCGGACTACGTGACCGCGGTGGACCACGTCGGCATCGCGGTGCCGGATCTCGACACCGCGGTCGCCTGGTACGCGGAGAACCTCGGCATGATCGAGACCCATCGCGAGGTCAACGAGGCTCAGGGCGTGCACGAGGCGATGCTGTCGCTGCCCGGCGCACCCGACCGCGCCACTGCCCTGCAGTTGCTGGCACCGCTCAACGCGGAATCGACGATCGCGAAGTTCATCGACCGCAGCGGGCCCGGCTTGCAGCAACTGGCCTACCGGGTGACCGACATCGAGGCCGTCTCCGCGTACCTGCGCGCCAAGGGTCTGCGTTTGCTGTACGAGGCTCCACGGCACGGAACGGCCGATTCTCGCATCAATTTCATCCACCCGAAGGATGCTGGAGGTGTGCTGATCGAGTTGGTCGAACCGAACGCTAATGTTACGCACTAGTATCGGCGTCAGGTCGGGAAAACTCGTTGGAATGACATTCGCAGTCGAGTCACCATCGGCTGTCTTCAGGCTGTAGTTTGTGTGCCATGTCGTCACCCGAGTCCGATCGCAATCGCTTCGTTGCACTGCCCTTCACCGTTGTGCGCAAGGGTTATGCGCAAGACGAGGTGCGTAATTACTTCGACCGCTTCGACGCGGAACTGAGAGTCACCGCCACCGACCGCGATGCGGCTGCGGCACAAGCACGTAACCTCGCGAGCCAGCTGGAAGACGCGCGCGACGAGATCGACGAACTCCGCAAGGAGGTCGACCGACTCTCGGTGCCGCCGACCACCGCGGAAGGCATGTCCGACCGCATCTCCCGCATGCTCCGTCTCGCCTCCGACGAGGCGTCCGAGGTCCGTGCCCTGGCGCAGGCCGAAGCCGCCGAGATGGTGTCGATCGCCGAGCAGCAGGCCACCGAGATGCGTGGCAAGTACGAGTCGCTGCTCGCGGAGACCAAGGAGAAGCGCGAGGCGCTCGAAATCGAATTCGAGCAGACCCTCGCGAACGCACGCACCGAGTCCGCCAAGATCATCGAGGCCGCTCAGGCCGAGGCCGACCGCATCGCGAAGGAAGCCGACGCGAAGCGCAAGGCCACCCAGCAGGACTTCGAGGCCACCATGGCCGAGCGTCGCACCAAGCTCACCCGCGCCATGGAAGAGCTGGAAGCCACCAGCCGCGCCGAGGCCGCCCAGCGGATCAAGGACGCGACCGACGAGGCCAACCGCCTCATCACCTCCGCCACCCAGACCTCCGAGCGCAAGATCGCGCACGCGAAGGAGCTGGCCGAGGAGATGCGCGTGCTGCGCGGCCGCGTGCTCGCCCAGCTGCTCGGTATCCGCGGTCAGCTCGACTCGGTGCCCGCGATGCTCGCCGCGGTCAACCGGGAAAGCGAATTGCTGGACGGCGTTCCGGATCAGCGCAAGTCGATCGGCGGCAACACCAAGTCGGTCACCGGTTCCCGTCAGAAGGCGATCCCCGAGGTCGCCACCGAGGACGACGATATCGACTCGGAAGAGCGCGAGAGCGCCGACGTCAGCAACTGACGTCGGACTGAGGCGACTACAGCAAAACTGAACCGAATTCACCGAAGGCCGCCCCCACCGGGGCGGCCTTCCTTAATTCCGCACCCGTTTGCTGGGCATCAGGACCAGCGCCGGGTGATCTTCCGAGTACGGCGACCGTTCCAGCACCCGCGATGCCAATGCCTGCGGTCGTCTTCTCCGCCATGAGCGGGCCACGCGACGAGGTGCGCGACGCCGGGCGGAATCTCGTGGTCACAGCCCGGGCAGCGGTAGGTCTTCACTGCGCGGGTGCCCGGAATGGTGCGGACCACGTAAGTCTCGTCACCGTCCGGGCCTGATTCGGTCCGTCCGAAGACATCGCCGATCGGCGCGCCTCCCGACCGCGGGTGATCAGCGTGGCGATCCGAACGCGGTTTCCGGCGGGGCATGCGACAAGCCTATTACTCGGCCGCGCGCGCCCCGCACGCCCCCGAGTTCAGAACAAGCGGAATTCGTTGCTCTCCGTGCCACGCAGGGCGTCGTAATCGAGTGTGAGGCAGCGGATACCGCGATCCTCGGCAAGCGTGCGTGCCTGCGGCTTGATCTGCTGGGCGGCGAAAACGCCCGCCACCGGAGCCAGCAGCGGATCCCGGTTCAGCAACTCGAGGTAGCGGGTGAGCTGTTCGACGCCGTCGATCTCACCGCGCCGTTTGATCTCCACCGCCACGGTGCCGCCGTCGGCGTCCCGGCACAGCAGGTCCACCGGGCCGATCGCGGTCATATACTCGCGGCGGATGAGCGTGTAGCCGGTGCCGAGCGTATGCACGTGCTCGGCCAGCAGCTCTTGGAGATGAGCCTCCACACCGTCTTTCACCAAGCCCGGGTCCACGCCGAGTTCGTGGGAGGAGTCGTGCTCGATGTCCTCGATGGTGATGCGAAGTTCCTCGCCGGCCTTGTTGGCGACGACCCACAGCGCCTTCGCTCCCTCCGGGAGCTGCGCGTCGCCGTTGCGTTCCTCCAGCCAGCAAGGCGGGCTCATCCAGTTCAGCGGCTTGTACGAGCCGCCGTCGGAGTGCACGAGCACCGAGCCGTCCGCTTTCACCAGCAGTAGCCTGCGGGCCATCGGAAGATGGGCGGTGAGTCGCCCTACGTAGTCGACCTGACAGCGAGCAATCACTAGGCGCACCCAAGCACTGTAGGCGAACGCCCGCACGCCCCCGTCGTCAGCCCATGAGCAGAATCGCCGCGAGAACCACGCTGACGGCGAGCAGGGCGCTTTCGATCCGGGTCAGCCGCCGACGGGTGGTCGTCCTGGCCCAGACCATGCAGAACCCGACTACGGTGCCGATCATCAACGCCACCATGTGGCCGACCTGGGTGAAGGTGTGCTCGATGAGCACACCTTCGACCGCGACGATGAACCAGAGCGTCGACCAGGCGGCGCGCCACCGGTAGGGCAGGGCGGCCACCAGCGCGCCGACCAAAGCCATGGCGCCGTAGCTGACACCGACGTCTTCGGCCCAGCGGATGCTCGTGGGCACCCATCCGGCCTCAACGCCCACCCACAGCCCCGCCGCGACGAACAACGTGGCGCCGATGTGGCCGGCCAGGAAAACCCGCACCAACCGCAACGCGCCGAAGCGCAGTTCGGCGAGAGCGAGCAGACAGGCCAGCAGCGGGATGATCACCCACGACCCGACGACGTCGCCGATCACGAACGCGCTTGCCAGCAACGTCCCGATCCGGCCGTCCAGCAGGTTGTGCAGGTTCGTGCTCGCGTGCAGAACCACCCTCGTCTGCGCGGAGTCGCTCAGGACGGAGAAGATCGCCGAGACGACGACCAGCCCCGCCAAGTACACAGCCGTCGCGGGCAGCCTCGGCCGCCACCAACGCGGTCGCGTCGAGGTGGCGGGGGCTGGCGGCGCCGGGTGACCCGGCGTCGTCGCGACGACCATACATACCTCCGTTGTTCGCGCGGGACAGCGATCCGTCTCCACCATCCATCATCGTCGTCCGCGCGCTGTGTGTGCTTGTAGTTCCCTCTGAAATTGCTGCGAAACGTTCTCGCCGCATAAATGACGAAAGGCCCTCGACGGTGTCGAGGGCCTTTCGTGAAAGGATGTTCCGGCGGTGTCCTACTCTCCCACACCCTGTCGAGTGCAGT
>NZ_JBFAXY010000084.1:0-5980 GCF_040681035.1 Nocardia sp. NPDC051911 | reverse complement strand
AACTGTGGTGTGGCGGGACAACCGAGCCGGCAAGGCAGCCAGCAGCTGGACCGCGGCTCGTCCGGCCAGTTCCCTCACGACTGCCCGCACCTGACCGGTCAGCCGGGTGGTGCGCCGCTGGTACCGTTCGAGCAGGCCGGGAACCTGCTCACGAAAGGTCCCCCAGCAGTGCGGCGTCGGACGGACCAGCCGCCGAACCCGCACCCGCAGCACCACCAGGCGGCCATCGACCGGCAGATCGGCGACGGTCCGGCGATGATAGCTGTGGAGCTTCGCCGACGCCGCGCCGCAGCGCGAGCACACCGCAGGGCCTGGCGCCGTCCTGGCCCGAACAACGACCCTCGAACCGTCATCGACAACGTCGTCGATCACCAGCGCTGACAAACCCGAGAACGATAGTCCAACAGCAATATTCACCACGCTCACCAAGGCATCGTGCCGTCAGACCATCACGCTGAGCCACCGGAAGTGAGCCAGAGCCGAAATTGAGACAGAGCCGTTGTATTTACAGTCCCTAATGGGCGACCAGGATGGAGTAGGAAAGTTCTGTCAAGCATAGGTGATCGGTTCTTTCACTTCACCGATCGGCGAATAGGGTGGGTCTGCCCACGCTCGCCTACGAAGACCAGGGTACGGGCCCACGATTCGGATCGAAGCCGTTGAAGTCGGCCAGTTGCCGGTTCGACCGCTGCAAGACCTGAAGCAGAATCGGGTTGTGTTGATTGTGGTAGTAGTTCGTGGCCGCGTCTTGGTGCCGGAGCGCTAGTTGCCGTCCGATGTGTTGGCGAGTATCGCGCCCGGCGTTGCGCCACTCGTCTGGAGTGATGGTTCTGAGCTGGCTTTCATGGTCTGGACGGTCCAAAATGTTCATGATCCGCTGCACGAACTGGTGATCTACTGCGTTCGGGTTCATGGGCGCGGTGGAGTGCCGCACGAAACTGTCCGCGGCGACCACGGCTTGCGCCGCGAAGGCCGGCAGCGCGGCGGCGTCTTGGTGGTTCTCCACCGCGTACCCTGCGGCGAGCGCTTTCTGTAAGGGCGCGAAGCCGTTGGGGTCGTAGTTCTTCATGGTGGCCTTCTGCACGGCCAGCGCACGCTGGGCATCGATCACCTGCTGATCGCTCGCACCCGTCGCCAGCAGAATCGGAGCGATCATCGAGTCCGGGACCTTGCTGTCGCCCAGACCGTCCAGAACATTTTGGACACCGAGCGCGGAGTTGATTCCGCCATCTATTCCGTTCAACCGCCCGGTAACCTTGACTCGCCAGTTCCGGCGGCCAGCATCGTTGTACTCCTGCGATTGCCGCGCCATCGGGGAGGCTGCGATGTTGTTGAGATCCATCCGCTTCTTCCTGCGCGACAGCGGGTTCAACGGGCCCACCGTCGCCCCGAGAAGCCACGCGGTCGCAGGCGAGGCATTGATCGTGTTCAGCATGCTCATCCCGGATATCAGCCCGGCGTGCAGCGAATCGCCAGCGCGAGCATTACCCATGCCTAGTGCCGATCCACCGCCACCTGCACCGCCGGAGCGTGCTCCAGACCCCTGCACGGCGAGCGCGAACCGGTTGGCGATCCAGTCGTTGCCCCTGCCCAGGCTGCGGCTGAGACGCTTGAGCTGGGCGGTGGCGACGATCTCGACGGTGCCCGCGATGACTATCACCGCCATGGTCTGCCCTTTCGCCTGCGCGAACAGATTGCCCATGAACAGCACATAAATGCCGAGGAAGATGGTGTACGCGGTCATCCTGGCGGCCGCGACAAAGCCGTCGACGAGATTGCGGATTAGGAAGGTCTGCGTCGGTCCGTAGACGAATCCGCCTGCGGCGAAGCCGAATATCGACATGAACCCGTGATAGATCGTATCCAGTGCGGCCTTGATGACCCTGATCCCGAGCATCACTGCGAACGCCAATAGGGTGCCGCCGCAGATCAACAACATCAGTCCGGTACCGGCCTGCCCCATGCTCGGGTTCTGCGCTTTGGCGTAGGCGGCGTAATCACCGCAGCGTTGCATGCCCTTACGAACGCGATCGTCATCGCCTTCGGCCATCCCTGCGGACCAGGCGGCTCGGCAGGCCGGTTGCTCGTCGACCACATGTCCGAAATTCCACACCTGCACCGGGCGGCGGGCGAAGTTGTCCGCCAGAGCCTCCTGCATGGTCGTCACCATTTGATTCGGATTCGGATTTGAGTCGCCGTTCAATCCGGCTGCGACCGAAATTCCCAAATCTCGCCCCTTGGCGAGCAATCCGTTAGAAGACAGAACATCGCCGAGCGGTTCGGCCAGGAACACTGGGCCCAGGATCGCCACCCCGAGCATCGTCACGATCTGTAGCACCGCCTTGGCGTGATATCCACGCAGCAAGAACCAGGCAACACAGAACGCGCCGATGGTAGCCGCGGTGGTCAGCAGCATGGGCGTCGCGATCTGAACGGTCAGCCGGTCCGCAACCCCAGTCAGCGCCGAGCCGAACATATTCAGCCATTCAAAGCTCAATGCATTGCCGATCAACCAGATCGCGGTGGTTACGATCGCGATGTAACCGATGAATTCGAAACCGAGGACGGACCAGAGAATGGTGGAGCTCGGGTTCAGCACACCGCCATGGTCGGTCGCGAACGCATAGCTCGCCAGCGGCACGCCATAGGAGTCTCGGATATGCATCCAGCTGATCCCGTCGATTTCGGAGACACCGCTGCCTGTCGTCGCGGCCTGGTACTGGGCACTGGCCACCGCACCGAGGAGTCCGGGAAGGACGAACAGCGCGAGGATTACGATCAGTAGTCGGCCGACGGGCCGCCGCCAACGGCTGGTACAGAACCGACGCGACAACATGACGGGACGCCGACAGTCGTCCCGCGGATCCTCCTCGGATCTCCACCTCGGCCGGATCATGAGAGCGGTGGGGACGATGAAATGGACTCGCGCTCGCTGGTTCTCGCGGTCGATAGGTGGTCGATATTCTGGAACACCCTCGGCGCGAGGTCGGCGATTTCGGAGGGGTTGTCGCGAAGCTGGGGTGTCACATTCGTGAGTTCGGTCAAGGTGCCTGCGAGCTGGTCCCGGTACTGCCCGAGTGCCCCGGAGGTGTTGGCGAGGAAGGTGGTCAGCTGCGTATGGTCGAGTGTCACCTGTAAGCCGGAGATTGTTCGGGGAGCAGTGCGAAGATCTGAGTCATCCAGTCGCTGAAATCGCGGATAGCCCGGTCGTTCGCGGAGAGGATGGCGGTGGTGAGTTCGCTGAGCCGGAGGATGACTTTTCATACCGCGTCCTTGTCCTCGCCGCCGACCTTCAGCGCGGCCGACAGCGCTCCGAGGGTGCCGCGGATCTTCGCGCCGTTGTTTTCGAGCATGGGCTAGAGCACCCACCCCGACATCGGGCCGAGCCTCGCGGCGCCTCCCTGCGGTTTCCACGCTGCAGCGAACTGATCGATAGTCTTGATCGCAGTGTCGGACTCGACCCAGGTGATGGTCCGTGCCATAGCGTCTTTCGGTATATTCACGCGCGGCTCGATCGACAGGCGCATCTCGATGAGTGTGCCTGTCGGCGTGACCTTCTGGACTTTCCCGACTTCGAGTCCGAGGACATGAGCGGGGAGTTGCCTTCGTAGATGCCGGTGATGATGTCGGAATCCGCAGCGATTTGCGCGGTATCGCCCAACGCGTCGTTCGCCGCATTTGGTGCCAGCCAGCAGTTGTCCACAGTGAGTGCCGCCGCGTTGATCGCGAGTGTCTTGACCAGCCTGAACATGGTCACTGAACTGGACTGTCCTCCGCAGCAGCAACCCGGCGGATCCCGCGCATATTTCGGCATACTGGCAGCACCCGGTCCGGGGCATAATAATTCCACCTCGAATACTGGTCGATTATCGGAGGGTCGTGGCGGAAGTTGGTCCGCCGAGCCGGGTGGTGTCTATATCCGGAACGGCACTACCGCAAGGTTCGATAATGGCATCACGGCGCCTAGATATCCACCATTGGCAAAAGTGCCTAGTTTCTATACTACAGCAGACCTTTGCTAAAATTGCTGTGCCAGAAATCGGCTACTGGTAATAACCATTCCGCAGCAGGGGAGCTCTCGCTGCGCTGCTCAACGGAGCAGTGCACGAAGCCGCCCCGCCTCCTTGCTCACCGATCTATTCGCCAGAAATTGGCAGCGGGCGTTTGACTGGCATCCAGGCTCGCAAACTTCATGATGGGCAGCCGACATTGAAATAGTTTCTCGGAGCTCCACATAGATTTAGTATACGCGAACAAGTCGATGGCGCTCATCCGTGGAGATGAACAGCATACGTACGTAGCTTAGCGTCGCATTCCAAGCTTGTAAATATGTGTGACAAGCAGGAGTTTGAGTCCGTATATCTCCGCTATGAGTACGTTCGTTCTCGCACTCATCCGCACTCCGTGATGTAATCGGTGTGTTAGTCGCGCCTTTTGGGCTGTGTAACTGGTGGCGTGGGCGGCAGGTCGACCATCGTTGGATGGAGGTGAGGGCGGACCGGTAGGTAATAAGGTGTGCCAGAAGGCACGGAGTTCGCCGGGGATGAGCGGGATGAGTTCGCTGCCAACACTTTCAGGGCGATGGCTGCGGTGACGCGAGGTAGGTGTGGACGAGCGCGGCCAGGGTGATGTGCCGGTACCAGGCGTCGTAGCGTCGTAGCGGCGTTCGACCGCATCTTCAGCCAACCGGTCACCAGTCCCCGAGCGGGAAACATGGAAAGCTGAGCGAGCAGATGGTTGTGATCCGGCGGTAGTACTCGATCACGGTCGTTCGCCCCGACCGGGGAGGCATGCCCCAAGGCGGGTCGTCAGTCCTTCTGCTTAACGTCGCCCTGCACGGGATGGAAGCAGCAGGGGGAGTTCGCTACCGCAGCTCGGGACTCATGCCGCCGAGTCGGTGGAGGGTTCTCCCGCGCTGGTCAGATATGCCGACGACTCTGTCGCTCTGTGTCATTCGCGAACAGGACGAACAGGTCAAAGCGCGGCTCGCTCCCTGGGTGGAGCCGAGAGGGCTGGTGTTCAAGGAGGACAAGACGCGAATCGTGCACGTCGATATCGGCTTCGATTTCCTCGGATTCAATGTCCGCCGTTATGGCGGCATGCTGTTGACCGAGCCGAGTTATGCTGCTATGAAACGGATTCGGGGAACAGCTACGCACCGAGACGAAGGCTCTGCACGGGCCGGACGTAAGTGCAGTGCCGGACAAGATCGACCCGAGCGTACGGGGGTGGTCGGATTTATTACCGGACGGTGGTGTCCAGCACGGCATTCGTCGCGCTGGACGACTACATGTGGCAGCTCACCTACAAGTGCGCCAAAGCACGGCCATCAGAATAAGTCGAGGTACTGGGCCGTTAACTGGTACTTCGGCCGGTTCAACCAGTCCAGGCAGGACCGGTGGGTTTTCGGCGACCGGGATACCGGCGCTCACCTGCGCCAGTTCGCCTGGACGACGAACGTCCGACACCGAATAGTCACGGGCGCATCGCCTCCGGACGACCCGGCCCTGACCGAGTACTGGTCCGAACGGCGACGCAAAGCGACACCACCGCTACTCGACGCGTTCAGCCTGCGGATTCTCAAGCTGCAGGACGGGCGCTGCCCGCTCTGTGGGAGCTTGCTGCTCACCAGCACCCGCTTGTCCTTGACCCGCCGATGCACCCGGTCCATCAGGACCGCATGGTCGATCGGCTGCGCAGCGAGGTCGTCGAACCGGCGGCCGGGATCGGCCGCCGCCCAACGGTGAAGCTTGGCCTGCATCTCCGATACCCGCCGGCGCGGCCCCACAGGGCCGCCCGGCGCGGCGTCACCGTTCGGTGGCGCATCTTCGGCATTCCAGTCTCCGCCCCTTCTCGAAAACCGATGTTACCCCTCGCCATGTGACCGGCTTTGTCGGGTAGCCCCGGCACATTACTGCGCCGAGGCCCCCTCAGAACCGGACATGCGCCTCGTCGACGCATCACGGCTCAAGCAAGCCCA
>NZ_JBFAXY010000083.1:0-6242 GCF_040681035.1 Nocardia sp. NPDC051911 | reverse complement strand
GTCTTTCGTCACAAATCGACGTCGATACCCTCCGCCACCTCAAAACTCGAGCCCCCTCCACACCACAGCCGAGTTAGGAATCACTCGTCTAGGTGAGGGGCAGCGTGCGCCCGGAGCGCCCACCCCGCTGAAAGGACAGTTCCTACTCGACCAATGGTCAGGTCCTGCGGAGGTGTCCCGACATTACCGTCGACGCGGGGCCGTGTGATCGAACACGGTCGACCGAGATCCATTGGAGGTATCAGCAAATATGCCGCAGCAGGTAGGTGGAGTCATCGCTCGCACGAAGGGGGCGCCGGTCGAGCTGACCGATATCGTGATCCCCGATCCGGGGCCGGGTGAGGTCGTCGTTGCCGTGGCCGCGTGCGGGGTGTGCCATACCGACCTGACCTATCGTGACGGCGGCATCAACGACGAATTTCCGTTTCTGCTCGGCCACGAGGCCGCCGGGACGGTCGAAAGTGTCGGCGCGGGAGTCGATTCCGTTGCCGTCGGTGATTTCGTGGTCCTCAATTGGCGTGCGGTGTGCGTCCGCTGCCGCGCGTGCAAGCGCGGCCGGCCGCAGTACTGCTTCGATACGTTCAACGCCTCGCAGAAGATGACATTGGGCGACGGCACTGAACTCACCCCGGCGCTGGGCATCGGGGCGTTCGCCGAAAAGACGTTGGTGCATGCAGGGCAGTGCACAAAGGTCGATCCCGCCGCGGACCCGGCGGTGGCCGGATTGCTGGGCTGCGGTGTCATGGCCGGCCTCGGCGCCGCGGTCAACACCGGCGGGGTCGGGCGTGGTGACTCGGTCGCGGTGTTCGGCTGCGGTGGGGTGGGCGATGCCGCGATCGCCGGCGCCCGGCTGGCCGGAGCGTCGACGATCATCGCCGTCGACCGCGACCCGCGCAAACTGCGCTGGGCCACCGGAGTCGGCGCGACCCACACCGTCGACGCCACCCGCTTGGATCCGGTTACCGCGATCCAGGAGCTGACCGGTGGTTTCGGCGCCGATGTGGTGATCGACGCGGTCGGTCGTCCCGAAACCTGGAAGCAGGCCTTTTATGCACGTGATTTGGCGGGAACCGTTGTCCTGGTCGGTGTTCCGACTCCCGATTTGCGCTTGGAGATGCCGCTGGTGGACTTCTTCTCGCGCGGCGGCGCGTTGAAGTCGTCGTGGTACGGCGACTGCCTGCCGGAACGGGATTTCCCGGTGCTGATCGACCTGTACCGGCAGGGCCGGCTGCCGCTGGACAGATTCGTCACCGAGCGCATCGCCATCGATCAGGTGGAGCAGGCGTTCCACACCATGCACAGTGGTGAGGTTCTGCGGTCGGTGGTGGTGCTGTGAGCGGCGCGCTGCGCATCGATCGGGTCGTCACCTCCGGCGTCTTCGAACTCGACGGCGGCACCTGGGATGTCGACAACAACGTGTGGGTGATCGGCGACGACGACGAAGCGGTCGTGGTGGATGCGGCCCACGACCCGAAACCGATCATGGAAGCCGTGGGTGACCGTCACGTCACCGCGGTCGTCTGTACGCACGGCCACAACGACCATGTCACCTTCGCCCCGCAACTGGGGGAGGACATGTACGCCCCGGTCCTGGTGCACCCCGGTGACGATCCGTTGTGGCAGCTCACCCATCCTGGGCAGCGTTATTGGCACCTCACCGACGGCCAGCGAATCGGCTTGGCGGGCACCGAGATTCATGTCATTCACGCGCCCGGGCATTCACCCGGCTCGGTATGTCTGTACCTTCCCGAAGCGGACGCGTTGTTCTCCGGTGACACCCTGTTCGCCAGCGGACCGGGGGCCACCGGGCGGTCGTTCTCCGATTTCCCCACCATCATCGGATCCATCCGCGATCGCCTGCTCACGCTTCCCGAGCAGACTCGGGTGCATACCGGCCACGGCGACGCCACCACCATCGAGAACGAGGCGCCGCACCTGGCGGAATGGATCGCACGCGGATACTGACGTCGAACCAGCGGCGCAGCGCGGTGACCGGCCAGCGCAACGGGTCGCCCGTAGTTGAGATCTCCACGCGCGGAAGCGTTCCGTCCACCACCTGTTCGTGGGTGTCGGTGAAGTCCGATATCGGCGGCCGACAGCCCGGCGGCGGCCAGTATTAGCAGCGCGCGGCCTCACGGCGATGAAACAGCGCCCGCGGCCTCCCATACCGCCAGCGCCAGCCGGGGCAGCAACCGATCCAATTGCTCGGCGAGCAGCATCATTCGATGCGCCGGATCGGGGTTGGCCTCGCGGCCTACCGCCTCGGCCGCACCCGGCGACCGATGCTCGGCGACCAAGTGCGCGGCGTAGATCGCGGACACGCAGCTCTACCGGGTGGCCGCATCTCTGTGTCCGAGATCGTCTGTGTCGCAGAGGTATTCGGCGACCGTGTCCGGGTTGTTGGCTAGCGCGGTCGGTGGCCGCCGCACCACACCGTGAAGTCGCGCCTGCCCGGGCGGTAGCGCCCGGACAGGCCGGTCGGTGTGGGGGTCGCCATCGATCACAGTCCGAGCATGCGCCCGGCGGTGGGGACGCGACGAGGGCTGCGGTCGTAGCCTCGTGCGGTCTCGGGATTCCTGTGGCGGGAGGAGTTTATGACCTCGTCGGTGGTCGCGCTGCGCGTAGGCCTCGGTGATCGGCCTGGGCCGCAGCGAGTGCGCCGATATCTGCTCCAGCACAACAGGATCCATCCCTGCCTGCGCGGCGTGCCGTTGCAAAAGTCTCCGCAGATCAATAAGGCGTATTCGACGTTCGCCTCGGTGTTCTAGTGCGACTCGAACAGCGAGGCACGTAAGCCCGGCGGATTTTGCGACCACGCTTCCTGGCCCTCCTCGGCGCGTAACCGTCGCCCGAGTGGGAGCGGTCCCAGGCCCGGCTGGGCAGGCGTATTGAGCCATGTCAGCGGGTACGGATCGCGGCGCGAGAACCGCGCGTCGATAGTCGCGCCGGTGTCCGGACAGATACCTGGGCGTGTGTCGACGGCGACTTCGTCGGACGCAGCGCGCTCGAGGCAATCGAACCGGAGAACCAGCGGCGGAAGGTCACGCTGGCATGGGACCGGAGGACGTCGCCAAGCTCCTGGCTTCCCTGGTAGACCCCGAGGGCCCCGGTATCAGTTCTTCGACCTCCCGAATGCCAACTACGGGTCATCGAACTTCGACTCCGTGGTCGACGCGGACGGGCACCTGGTCGGACTCTCCCCATTCACTGACTACAGCGCAAACGAGTGCAGGGCCTTGTCCCTGGCCACCGTGAATCCGGACGTGCCGCTAGGTGCCGAGGTCCGGGTGGTGTGGGGCGAGCCCGACGGTGGGTCGCTCGAGACGACGGTGCAACCCGCGCGGGAGTGCAGCTCAGCGTGTTCCCGGGTCCGTCGGAGGAAGCGCGGTGAGCAGGCGGCCTCCGCGCCGGTGGTCCGACGCCTGCAAGCCCAGGCTCGCCGTCACCTCCTTGAGTTGCTCGCACAGCCATGCGATGCCAGCATCGGTATAGCGCGACGTGTGCCAGTGAGCCACCTCGGCCAGCTCGGCGTCGGCCAGAGGCACCTCGGCCACGCACAAGTCGAGGTCACTGGGGCACCGTTCGAGCAATCGTTCGGGCACGAAGGCGAACATGTCGGTGCCGGACACGGCGAAGGGAAGGGCGAGCAGGCCCCCGACCGCTACGGCTGTTCTGGGGATGATCCCAGCCTCGGCCATGACGGCCTCAGGAGCGGTCTGGATCGATCGTCCGAAACCAGTGGCGTACGGGAGCTCGGCGAGGTCCGTCAGTGTCAGCCGGCCGTCCGTCAGCCGGTGGTTCCCGGCGGCCACGATGCAGACGTACCGGTCGGAGAAGACGACCTGCTGGCCTCCGGGCATCGGGTACCCCATCGGCATGAGGACCAGATCGTTGAGCAGCAGGACGCTCTTCAACTCGGATGTCCCGGCAGGCAGCGGCTCGAACCGTAGACTCACACCCGGAGCCTTCCGCGCCACCGTCGTCTCCATGGGCCCGGCGAGCACGGCGAGGGCGTAGTCCGACATGATCATGGTGAAAGTGCGTGTGCTGGCCGCTGGATCAAACGAGGACCAGGGGTCTAGGACATCGGCGACCTGCTCGAGGGCGGTTACGACCGCCGGGTAGAGCTCTTCGGCCAGCGGCGTGAGCTCGTAGCCTCGACCGCGGCGCACGAGAAGTTCGTCTCCGTAGTGAGCCCGCAGGCGGGCCAGCATCGTGCTCATCGTCGACTGTCCGATGGTGGCTGCCTCGCTTGCGCGGGTGACGTTACGGTGCTCAAGGAGGGCGCGGAGCGCGACGAGCAGGTTGTAGTCGGGTCCCTTACCCACGGGCGTCGGCCTCATCTGCCTCTCGGTCTTCCTCGTTGTGACAGATACTATACTCAGTCTCTGGGTGCAGCCGAAGGTCGTCTGCGTTCGGAGGTCTCGAGGATGAATCTGGGTGCATTCGACCTGAAAAATCTCGTGGTCCTCGAGGCCCTGCTGCAGGAAGGCAACCTGACCTACGCTGGCGGAACAGTCGGGATGGCGCAACCGGCAGTCAGCGGTGTGCTGGCCCGCTTCCGTCGTCACTTCGACGACGAGCTGCTCGTCCGCGTAGGCCGGGTCTATGAGTTCACGCCGCTGGCGCGAGAGCTGCTCCCACAGGTCGAGCATGCGGTTCGACTGCTGCAGGAGGCGTTGTGGATCCGTGAGTCCTTTGATCCGCGCACCAGTGAGCGATGGTTCACCGTGGCCGCTAGCGACTTCGGCGCCACGGTGCTCGTCGAGCCGCTGCGCCGCAAACTCGCCCTGAACGCTCCTGGTGTGCGCCTCGACTTCGTCAACCTCGCCGATTTCACCGGCGGCATCGCGCAGATCCTCCTGCGGCACGATGTATTCGTCTGCCCGCGTGGTTTGGGATTGGGTGGTGTCTTCGAGCACTGCCCCCTCTTCTCGGACCGGCTGGTGTGCGTCGTCGACCAGGACAACCCCCGACTGCGCGACGGCCGGCTGGACTTCGCCGCGCTGGAGGATCTGCCGCACGCCGTGCTGGCTTTCCGTAGCGGTGTCACGACCATGATCGACCGACTCATGGAGGAGAACGGCGTGCAGCGGCGCGTTTCGCTCACCGCCACAGGGTTCCTGCCCCTCGTGCTCGCGGTGGCCGGGTCCGATGCTGTCACGGTCCTCCCGGAGCGACTGGCTCGGCGCTTCACCGCGGACCCGCGTCTGGCGATCGCCGACCTACCATTCCCGACCGGCGAGATGCAGGAGTGCGCCTGGTGGGCGCCCGCGCGAGCAGCGGACGCCGGCCACCGGTGGTTCTTGAACCAGCTCGGGGATCTCGCTCGCGAGCTCGACGTCGACCCGATTGGACGGGTGGCCACCGGTTAGACCTCCGGACCGAGAAGCCCTCTTCCAGTCGGCGGCATGGTGCCCACGAACGGTCTTCGGGCTCAGCCGCTGGCCAGCAGGCGCTTCAGCTTGGCTGGTGGCGTGGGGTGGTTCACCGCGGCGACCATCGTCGCTGCGGAGGGGTCGGGCCACGCGAGCAGGGCCGACCGGCGATCCAGGCTGCCGTCGAGCACCGCGGGCACGTCCGCACCCGGCGAGATCGAGCCGACCAGCTTGATGTCGAGGCCGAATTGTTCGGTCCACGCGTAGCGCGAGGGTCGGTACGCCGGGGCGTCGTCTCCTCGCAGCAGCGCAGCCGCGGCGACGCGCGACTGCTCGACGGCGTTCGTCCACGTGGCCAATCGTGTGCAGGACTGGCCGTCACGGACCGCGGCGACATCGCCTGTCGCCACGACGTCGAGGGCCGCGCACGCCACCCGTCCGCGGTCGTCGACCACGACTCCACCCTGGATGTCGATGCCGCTCCCTGCTAACCACTCGACGTTCGCCACGTCACCGACCGCGGAGATCACCAGGTCGGCCGCGATCCGCTCGCCCGAGGCCAGTTCGACGGCTGTCGGCTCGGGTGTGCCGAGGAGGCGAGCGCCGCCCGCGGACACGACGAGCCGGGCCCCGGACTCCTCCGCCACGCCCCGCACGAAGCCGGCCACGTGTCTGCCGAGCACCCGGTCGAGCGGAGGGACCACATCGACGACAGTGACCCGGAGCCCGAGCAGGCGGCACGTCGACGCGAGCTCCATGCCTAAGAATGCCTAATACCAAGGCCGCGCAGTTTGGGTTCCTGCCCGGTTGTCAACCGGGCAGGATATGGATGCTGATCTGGGTTTTGTAGGTGTTGCGGTCGAT
>NZ_JBFAXY010000082.1:0-6289 GCF_040681035.1 Nocardia sp. NPDC051911 | reverse complement strand
CCGAACTGCGGCGATGGGTGCGAAACCGCGGAATCGGCGTCCGCATCGCCCGCAACGGCATCGAATCCTCCCAGCGCCTCGGCCGTCACCGGTGGCTGATCGAGCGCACGATTTCCTGGCTGGCCGGCTACCACCGCCTCAACCTCCGCTACGACCGCAAGGCCACCCACTTTCCTCGCCTTCCTCACCCTCGCTGCGGCACTGACCTGCTACAAGAAACTCGCCAAATCAGCCACATGAGACATGCTCTTAGCGAGATAGTCCCAGATAGACCCCGATGGGGCCCATAATCTCGGTCATGATGTGGCAACACTGTTTCGGGTATGTGGAGGCTGCGTCGCCCAGCTGCATGTAGATCCGGAACGGTTGGCTTTATATGCGGTGAGCTGCTCCCGTAGGCTGCGGTAACAAGGAACAAGACCATCCTATTGGTTTGCGATATGCTGGTAGACATCACGAAGCAGGATCGCTAGTGTGTTGCGCTTGAAGTTGGGCAAGTAAGTTGTTGTTTTGTTTCTGGGGTTGGCGGGTTGATTTTGGTGAGGTAGTCGGCGAGGGATTTGAGGATTTCGTCGGCGGTCTTGGTCCAGCGGAAGGGGCGGGGATTCTCGTTCCAGGTGGCGATCCGGTCGGCGATGTCGCTTTCGAGGGCTTTGACCGAGGTGTGGACGCCGCGGCGGATGAGTTTGTCGGTGAGCAGGCCGAACCACCGTTCGACCTGGTTCATCCAGCTCGAGCCGGTCGGGGTGAAGTGGACGTGGAAGCGGGGATGCCGGGCCAGCCAGGACTTGATCTCGGCGGTGTTGTGGGTGGCGTAGTTGTCGCAGACCAGGTGCACGTCCAGGTCGCGGGGCACGGCCTTGTCAATGGCGACCAGGAATTTCTTGAACTCGGCGGCGCGGTGGCGACGGTGCAGTTCACTGATGACGGTGCCATCGGCGATGTTGAACGCGGCGAACAGGCTGGTGATGCCGTGGCGCAGGTAATCGTGGGTGCGGCGTTCGGGCATGCCCGGCATCATCGGCAACACCGGCTGGGAGCGGTCCAGAGCCTGGATCTGGCTCTTCTCATCGACGCACAACACCATCGCCTTCTCCGGCGGATTGTGGTACAGGCCAACGACATCCACCACTTTTTCGATGAACAGCGGGTCGGTGGACAGCTTGAACGAGTCCTGCAGGTGCGGTTTGAGATCGAACTTCTTCCAGATCCGGCCGATGGTCGATTTCGAGAGCCCGGTCCGTTCGGCCATCGATGCTCGCGACCAGTGAGTATCCTTGCCCGGCAACGATGGACGATCTGACCGAGCAGCGCGTGATGGTCTTGTCGGGCGTGCAACTGTGAATGCCCTCACCTAGCGGCCAGGGACTCGCCCGCATCGAGGGCGTCGCGATCCTCACCACCTTGGCTCGTCGGGTCGAGCGGATCGAGATCGCCGGTCCGCCGACGCGACACCTGAACAACACCGTCTACGGGCTTGAGAGCCTCCCGGGTCCGGCTGCACCCGGCAGGTAGCTGAGCTTCCGACCGCAGACATGCCACTGCGTGCGCTCCCTCCCGGCCGGGAGGGAGCGCGCAGTTTGTGCTGGGCTGCGTGATCAGCGCAGGGCCGTGACCCCGCCGTCGATGACGATGTCGGTGCCGTTGATGAAGCTCGCGTCGTCGCTGGCGAGGAACGCGGCCACACGGGCGACGTCCTCCGGCCGGCCGAGGCGGCCGACAGGAGTGATCGCGACCACTCCCGCCTCAGCCTCGGCACCCATGGCGTCGAGGACCGGCTGTGTCGCCGGGGTGACGATTAGACCCGGGCTGATCGAGACCGCCCGGATGCCGTCCCGGGCGCCCGAGACCGTGAGATGCTTGGTGAAGGCCAAGACGCCGCCCTTGGCAGCACCGTGCGCATGCTGATCCACGAAGCGCGCGCCCAACTGACCGGCGATGCTCGCGACGTTGATCACCACTCCGCCGCCGGCAGCGGCCAGGTGCGGCCACGCCGCCTTGGTGGAGATGTAGACCAGGTCGAGCTCGTAGGTCATCGAGAAGCGCCACGCCTCGTACGTCATCTCCTCCCACGGCCCGACACGGGCGACGGAGGCGTTGTTGTAGAGCACGTCGATCCGTCCGTACCGGTCGACCGCGTGCTGCACCCACCGTCCGGTGTCCTCCTCAGAGGTCAGGTCGACGGGATGCACGGACTCGATCTCGAGTCCCTCGTCTCGGGCCAGGCGAACAGTCTCCTCGGATCGCTCCGGGTCTAGGTCGCAACCGACCACCGACGCCCCGCGACGGGCGAACTCCAGCGCTGCCTCTCGACCCATGCCGCCGGCGGTGCCACTGATCAACGCAACCTTGCCGGAGAGCGACGTCATGAGGAGACCTCCGCCCGGTCGTGGCCACCGGCCCGCATCGAGCGGGGCCACACGCCCTGCTTGCCCGGCGAGAGGATCCCTGCCGGGTCCACGGCGTCCTTGAGGCGCTCGACGAACCGCAGGTATGCGTGGTCGTTGAACCCGTACTGAGCGGCCGCCTTGTCCATGAAGTGCAGGTGGGCGCGGTACTCACCGAAGCCGCGCGCCCCGGCCTTCCCGACCAGCTCACGCGTCGCGTCGTAGGCGACCCGCGTCGCCTCCTCGTCCGTGTAGTCGTACAGCGCACCGGAGACCGCGATGGCAGCCCGGGCCGTCACGACGATGATGTCGGAGAAGTAGTCGAGGCCATTCGACTCCATGACCCCGCGCATGAAGCACTCCAGGTCGTAGACCTCCTGCCCGCTGAGCGGGACCACGGGCGAGAAGCCCATGTGGCCACCGTTCTCGCCCCCGTACCACCCTCGCATGTCCAGCCATTCGAGGTTGGGCACCCCGGAGAGGACCCGGTCCGAGGAGTTCGGCAGGTTGCGCGCCTCCTCGGGAGTGCGCTTGGAGCTCACGATGCGCGCGCCCGGGATCGCCGCGGCGAACGCCCGTTCGGCCTTGGCCATCTGGAGGTCCACGATCGCGTCGTCACCCCAGAGCGCGAAGCGCAGGAACCACCTTCCGACCCCGAGTTCTTTGGCGATCTCCTCGATGCGCTCCTCCGGGACCGGCTGTTCCCCCTGCCAGAAGCTGTCGCGCTGGCCCGCGCCCGACGCGAGGAACAAGGTGTTGAACACGCACGGGACCCCGTCGATAGTGCCGTCGAGCCGGAGTTCACGGAGTGTGTCGATGAGCGGGATGAGGTCCTGGTCCTGCGGCACCGTGACAGCCGCATGGATGATCTTCTCCGGCTTGGGGGTCAGCCACACCCCCATCTTGGTGACAATGCCGAGGTTCGACTGGACGAAGAGTTGGTCGAGCGCGGGCCCGAAGCTGCGTGGGTAGAGGTTCCACGACTTGTTGCCCTCCATCGCGCCCATGCCGGTGCGCAGGAGGTCTCCGTCCGGAGTCACCACCTCGAGCCCGCAGACGGCCCGGAAGTCCTTGCCGTTGGGCAGGTAGGTCGTTCCGCTGTCCAACGCGTTGCCCACCACGCTGCCCCAGCCGAGGTCCGGCACCGACAGCATCAGGTTCGCGCCCTGGGCCTCGATGGCGTCGTACAGCTCCTGGAAGCTCACGCCCGGCTCCACCAGGGCGTACCCGAGCTTCTCGTTGATCTCTAGGACCTTGTTCATCCTGCGCAGATTCAGCGTCACGCACCCCGACACGCGGGGTGCGGCACCGCCGTAGCCGTTGTTGCGGCCCTGGCTCTGGGTCCAGATCGTCACCTGGTGGCGTTGCGCGATGCGGACGATCTCCTGCACCTGCTCCACCGTCGTCGGCTGGAGGATCGCGGCGGAGGTGAAATCGGACCAGGCGGTGGGCTGGTACGGGTCCCGGTACTCGGCGTAGGCCTCGGGGGTGAGCAGGAGGCCGTTCTCGCCCAAGGCCGCGCGGAACTCGTCCAAGGCGGTTTCGAGATTTCCTCGGGGGAGCTCCCGCTCACCCTCGAAGGGACGGCTCGTGGTGACGGTCATGATTACCTCCGGTCGTGAATGGTGCGGAACGTGGTGTGGTCGGGCTCGGTCATGCGGGGTTGCGCCCGACGAAGAACTCGCGGAGCGGCTCGGTGGTGGGCTCCAGCCCCGAGTCGATGAGCCCCTTGCGTAGGGCGTTCATCTGCTGGTCGTGGATGCGCATCGTCGGCTGCCGCAGCGGGCCGCCGTTGTAGCCCTGGAGCCAGCCCTGGAATTTCCAGGCCTGACGGTTCAAGAAGGCGCCCCCGTGGAGCGCCGGCGCAAGCCCCGCTTTCGCCTTCCGGGCCGGATGCAGCTGCCAGAACAGGTCCGAGGCCTCGTCATGCTTGCCGGCTGCTAGGAGCTCCATGGCCCGAGGGATCATCGGACCGTAGTACTCGTGGTCGCTGGTCGCCGAGAACTTCAGCGGCATGACCTGGGCGAGCGGGATGAGCTCGCCCTCGATCGGCATCGAGATGACGACCTCGTCCGCGAAGTGCCGGTGGCACTCGATCACGTTCTGGATGCCCGGGAAACCACCCTCTGCCTTGATGGCGACGATGTTCGGGCACGCGTCGACCAGGCGGCGCAGGAGCCGCAGCGGGATGTCGCTGGGGTGGATCCGGGGGCTGAACCCCCACAGGTACATCGGGAACAGCATCACCCCGAGGTTGGTGGCGTCGCACAGCGCCTTGGTGTAGTCGAAGATGTCGTCCTCGGACTCGGGATAGAAGTTGGGCGGGTAGGACAGCAGCACGAGCTCCGCGCCGGCGCTCTCGGCACCGCTCACGGCCTCGATGTTGTGCTGCAGCGTGCTGAAACTGGCGTGATGGACGAGGATGAGACGGTCGCCGACCTCGTCCTTGATCGCGGCGAGGAACCGCTGGTACTCGGGCCGGGTGATGGCGACCTCGGAGACCCCGAGGGTTCCGACGAAGCCGTGCTCGACGGCCCGCCTGGCATCGTGTCGGATCCCGGCCTCGTTGATGTCGTCAAGGTCGGCGGTGAACGACGGGATCGTGCAGTTCACGGCGCCGACGAGGTGTTGGCGCGCCCAGGCACGGGCCTCGTCGGGGGTGTAGCGGGCCATGTGTCTCCTCAGGTGGTGATGGTGGGTGCTTACTTGGTGATGGGCGCGAGCGTCACCGGCAACGTGGTTCCGAGCCCGAGCTCGGTGGCGCGCTCGGCGCACATCTGGGCAACGGCGAGGTCCTGGACGGCAGCGCCTACGGACTTGTAGACGACGACGTCGTCCTCTGAGCGACGCCCGGGTGTCTGACCGGATACGACGGCGGCGAGGCTCACGAGCTTGCCTGAGAAGTCGGTGCCGGCCTCCTTCGCAGCGATCATGTCGCCGGTGTCGTGGGCGACCTCCTCGACCTGGTCGGCGACGACGAGATCGGCCTGCGTGATGCACGACGCGTCGAGCTCGCGCTGCTCCGGCAGGGTGGACCCGATCGAGACCACGGTCATGCCAGGCTTGATCCAGTCGCCGTGCATGATCGGGCTCTCGTCGTGCGAGCGGGCCGCGCACACGACGACGTCAGCTCCGGCGACCGCGTCCTGCGGCGTCGAGACGGCGCGCACCGCCGTGCCCTCCCCGGCGAAGACCTCGACGAACCGCTCACGGCTGGACGGGGTCGGACTGAAGACGGTGACCGCGGAGAGCTCGCGCGCGGAGGCGAGGGCGCGCAGGTGGTTCTGGGCCTCGAAGCCCGAGCCGATCATCGCCACCTGCAACGGCCTCCGCGGGGCGAGGACGTCCACAGCCAGGGCCGAGGTGGCTGCCGTTCGGAACCCGGTGATGGAGTGCGCGTCGAGGAGTGCGACCAGGTCGACGGTCTCGGGGTCGAAGAGCGGGATCAAGTAGGAGACCCTGCGGCTGTTGACCGAGGCGGCGATGAGCTTGGCGCCCATCATCCCGGTCTCGCGCGAGACCCCGCCCAAGATGCGCAGCCACAGCCTGTTCCCGTTGCGGGCCATCATGCGAGGCGGGAAGGCGTCAGTGTCGTCGAGGTGGCCGTACGCGCGACGCAGCGCGGCGACGGCGGCCGGCCAGTCGTGGACCGCTCGGACGTCGGCGTCTGTCAGGAAGGTGGTCAAGAGTCGGTGCTCCTCGGTTGGATCGGACGCTCACCGCACGCGGCCGTCGAGGGACTCGGCGACCCAGTCGGCGATGAAGCGCATGACGTTGGTGGGGTTGTCGAGGTTGCAGTGTTCGACGCCACCCCGAGTGGCTCGTGCGTCACCCATGTGCGAGCTCCCGCCACCTCGACTTCCCGATCAGCCAGGAAGCGGGTGGCGTTCTCGGCGTAGAAG
>NZ_JBFAXY010000081.1:0-6362 GCF_040681035.1 Nocardia sp. NPDC051911 | reverse complement strand
AGGTCCCCAAGACCAGCGTGGGCAAGTTCGACAAGAAGCGGCTACGCGCCCAGTACGCCGACGGTGACCTGGAGGTCACCACCCTGTCCTGACCCCTGCTGCCCCGCGTCACCACCTCAGCATCGGCAGTGGTGACGCGGGGTGACTACGCACCCGCCGCGCGACCAGGGAGACGAGCTTGCGGTGGAAGCCGTGGTTCGGATAGCGCTTCGCCAGCTCACGGTAGGTTCCGCGCGAGACGCCGAACCGGCCGAGCAAGCCGAGTTCGACGTCGATCGCGTCGGCGCGCCGGAAGATCTCGACCGGGTCGTGCGGTGGGCCCGCCGGGCGGATCTTGTGATGCTGGTCGATCATCGCCACCACCAGTCCGGTCAGGTCGTCGCGGTCGATGCTCGCCAGCCAGGCGCGCGCCTGGTCGCACGAGGGCGCGAGGTAGTCGAAGCTGCCCGCCGACCAGATGCCGATGTCGTGCAGCACGGCCGCGGTCAGGAACTCCTCACGGGCGCTCGGCGGGGTTTGCCGGTCGTCGGCCAGCAGATCGCACAACGTGAGCACCCGCAGCACATGATTGGTGTAGGCGGCGCGGTCCGCCCCGAGCTGTTGGCGCCACGGCGCGAGCCGGGCCTCGACCTCATCGCGAAGATCGTTGCTGCTCATGGCGGTTCACCCTACGCGCAGCCGTCCGTGACGGGCGGCGGCGACGCGCGGGCACGGCGCCGCATACGCGAGAACACCCGGCGCGGGCGAAACGGTTTGCCGCGCCGGGTGTTCGATTCGGTGGATCAGCAGTTGCGCAGTTCCGGGCTCTGGTTGAGCAGCTGGGCCCGGGTGCCGATGAACGTGGTGTAGGTCTCGCCGCCGACCGAGGAGAGCGGGAACGCCGCGACCCGGTGGCAGTTCTGGAAGGCGAGCTTCACGCCGAAGTGCCGCTCCAGCCCACCGCGAATCGCGTCGGAAGCCATGGCGCGCAGCAGTTGCCCGCGCGCCACCTCGTCGGGCGGCGCGATCGTGTTGTCGGCGAATTCGGCCGTCCCGGAACGCAGCTCACCGGCTACGCGGCTGACCACTTCCCAGGCGTAGGGCAGCGAATTGCGTACGACCTCGACGAAGTCGGCGTCGTCGACCTCGCCGCGTTCGGCGCGTTCGAGTACTGCGGTGGGGACATCAAGGGACATGGCGCTCTCCTCCAGTGCTGAACGTCGATGCGATGCCACTGAAGTCTAAACGAAAGTCGTTGTCAATAATGCTGGATTCGGCGCGAAAGTGCCTTTTCCAGTGCGGCTTTCGTGTCGGCGGCCAGGGTCGAGACCAGTTCGCCCGCGGGTAGCTCCGGTGTCAGCTCATGGGTTTGGCCCGCCCAGAGGTTGACCTCCTCGGGGTTGCCCGCCGCCCGCGCCTCGGCTCGCAGCGGGGCGGTGGCGTAGTGGATCTCCGGGTATCCGGTCGGCGCGGTAGCGGTGTGCCGCACCAGGAAGCGGTTGCGCAAGCCGCGTGCCCTGCGTCCGGTGAAGGCGCGGGTGAGCATCGTCGGGGTGTCGGCGGTCAGCGCGGCGCGGTGCACCTGACTGGTGCCCGCCTCGGGGCAGCGCAGGAACACCGTGCCCAGTTGCGCGGCCGCGGCGCCCGCCGCGAGCGCGGCGGCGATGCCCGCGCCCGTCGTGAGGCCGCCGGTGGCCACCAGTGGCAGGTCGGTGGCGGCGGAGAGCAATTGCAGCAGCGCCAACAGCCCGAGTGGGTCGGTGGCGTCGTCGGCGGGCCGATCGGTGAACGTCGCGCGGTGCCCGCCCGCCTCCGCGCCTTGGGCGATGAGCACGTCGGCGCCCGCCTCGACGGCGACGCGCGCCTCGACGACCGAGGTGACGGTGACCCAGGCTTCGGAACCGGCGGCATGCAGCCGTTCGATGTCCGCGGCACTCGGGCAGCCGAAGGTGAACGACACGGCCGCGACCGGGTCGGCGACGAGCAGGTCCAGTTTGGCGTCCCAGTCGTCGGTGTCGAAGCGCGGATCTCCCAGCTGGTGTTCGGCGCCGAGTTCGGCCAGATAGTCCGCCAGATCGGCGGGAGGAGTCGGCGGGCCCGGCACGAAGAGGTTCACGCCGAACGGCTTGCCGGTGGCCGCGCGAGTCGCCGCGATCCGCGCCGCGGTGTCGGCGGCGCTCAGATAACCGGCGGCCAGCTGGCCGAAACCGCCCGCTTCGGCCACGGCGGCGGTCAGCTCAGGGGTGGAGGGGCCGCCCGCCATGGGGGCGAGCGCGATCGGAACGTCCAAGTGGTCGAGGATCACGGTTCGATTGTCGCGTATCTGGACATGTGACCCGGGCCTCACCAGCGTTTTTCCGCTGGAAGGTTGCGGAATGGTCACGACGCGGTAGAGTTCCCGTCACGACGGATGCCAAACCGTTATCCGCCCGGCTTCACCGGATCGTTATCGAACCGGTTCCGCAAGGGCTCCGGCATCCCGGACCCTGTTGTACGACCGAGGATTCAGCTTTGTCGCAGCACCGTGTAGGCCCAAGTTCCATTACCGTCCAGAGCCTCCTCGGCGACGGCGGCGAATCGGGCCGTCCGACGCGGCACCGCGCCGAGCCGTCCGCCACCGAACGAGTCAAGGCCGCCGCCACCGCGGCGGTTGCCGCGGGCGCCTTGATCGGCGCTGCCAGCCAGGTCGCTCCCGCGCTCGCTTACGCGTCGCCGCTGCTGCCCGGTTCGCACGATGCCGACGAGGAGACGCAGGCCGCGCCCTCCACCGTGAAGGGTACGAGCATCCTTCCGATCGTCGAGGCCAAGGCCGCCGCCGAGCCGGTCGCGCAGGCCGCGCCGGAGCCCGCCGCGGTCGCGGGCCAGATCGCCGCACCGGTCGCGGCGCCGTTCGGCATTCCCAACCTTCCCCCGGAGGTCATCGGTCCCTTGGCGCAGGCCGAGGAGGCCCTCAAGGGCGTGCAGCAGCAGGTCGCTCCGGCGTCCGCGGTGCGCCCGGTGGCCGGTGAGATCAGCTCCGGCTTCGGCAGCCGCTGGGGCGCCATGCATTACGGTCTCGACTTCGCCGACTCGCTGGGCGCGCCGATCCACTCGGTCAGCAACGGCACCGTCATCGAGGCGGGGCCCGCCTCCGGTTTCGGTCTGTGGGTGCGAATCCTGCAGGACGACGGCACCACCGCCGTCTACGGCCACGTGAACGAGATGTTCGTGCACGCGGGCCAGCGGGTGAACGCGGGCGACGTGATCGCCACCGTCGGCAACCGGGGCCAGTCCACCGGTCCGCATCTGCACTTGGAGATCTGGGACCAGTCGGGCGCCAAGATCGACCCGATGCCCTACTTGGCCGCCAAGGGAGTGCCCCTGGAGTGGGGCCCGTCGGCGCACTGACATTCCCTGTCCGGCTTGATATTCCGATCAGCGCACGGTTGCGCGCAGCGAAGCCTCCCGCGTCCCGGTGACGCGGGAGGCGGTTCGCGTCCTGGTCTCGTAGAGCTGCCCCACGGACACCGGTCGGTCGCTAGGCTCGGGCCGTGATCGAGCTGGGCGACATCTTCGAGCCTGGGTCACCGCACGGCCGCGCGTACGCCGTGCTGGTGCACCATCCGCGGTCGAGTCTCGCCGATATCGCGCAGTACCTGGGCGTTTCGGAAGACCTCGCCGCGGACTCGCTGGATGTGTTGTGTGAATTGCACGCCGCGGTCCGCGTCGAGTCGCCCGACGGCGAACCGCTGTGGGACGCGCACGCGCCGGAATCGTTGTCCGAAGCCGAGGCTCGGCGCAGGCAGCAGGAGATCAACCAGATGCACGCCGCCGCAGCACGCTTGAGCGAGACGTTCCGCTCGGTGCGCCGCTCGCCCCGCGGCAACGGCGCGGTGGTGCCGGTGTACGAGCGGCTGGAGATGCTGGCGGATTTCGAGGAGATGCAGACCGGCGCGCGCAGCTGCGTCAAGCTGGTCGAGCGCGGGCCCTATCTGAGCGATCCCGAGCGCGAGCGCCAACTGTTCGAACTCAAACGCGCCAGGCTCGCCGACGGCATCCGCTACCAGACCTTGTATCAGGACACCGTCTATCAGGACCCCGAGCGCCTGCGGCACGCGCTGTCCACCAACGCGGGCGGTGCGCAGGCCAGAACCCTGCCCGAGCCGCCGCTCAAATTGATCATCAGCGACGACGAGCGGGCCAGCCTGGTGCTGCACGCCGACGAACGCAGGCCCGACCCGATGGGTCTGCGCATCACCGGTTCCCCCACGCTCGAGTTGTTGATCAAGACCTTCGACGTGCTGTGGACGATGGCGGCGCCGATCTCGGTGAACCCGGCCGCGGAGGCGCTGGACGAACGCGACCGCGCGATCCTGACCCTGATGGGGCTCGGCGCGACCGATGACACCATCGCGCGGCGACTCGGGATGTCCCGACGCACGGTGGTCCGCCGGACCGCACGGCTGCTGGAGCGCCTCGGGGCGAGCACCAGATTCCAGGCGGGGGTGCAGGCCACGCGGCGCGGATGGCTGTGACCAAGCTCACCGATTCGGGCACTAGTGCAACACGATGGCATAAGTACCGATATAACGGCAGGGATCAGGCAAGACACCGATTCCAGGGGGGCGGATGGTGTCCTACGAGAGGACAGCACTCGACAAGGGGGATGCGGACCGTACCGACGGCATCCGCGGCAATCCAATACAGCGCGCGGGTTCAGTGGTCAGCCCCTTATATGATTGCTCGGTCCGCGCTGGCCCCGGATAACAAGCCCTGAGCAGGGTAGAGCCCGGGTCCTGGCTCGATCCGAGAGGTGAATGCACTCGAATGGAAACCGCCCGTCGCTCTGCTCGCGGTAGCCGTCGCCGCAGGTCGGGCAGTCCGCTTTTCGCGCAGCTGCTCACCGCCGCGGTCGAGTCCGCCGCCACCGAGGTCGCGATCCGGTTCAACCCCACGGGGGACCCGGCCGACGATCGGGAGCTCACCTACGCCGAGCTGGACGCGGCGTCCTCGCGGCTGGCCAGGGAGCTGATCGAGCGCGGTGTCGGGCCCGGCGACGTGGTCGCCATCGGAATCTCGCGCAGCGTGGAGTCGGTGCTCGCCGTCTGGGCCATCGCCAAGACCGGCGCGGCCTACGTGCCGGTGGATCCGACCTATCCCACCGACCGGATCAATCACATCGTCGCCGACTCCGGCGCCACGGTGGGTCTGACCACTTCGGCGCACCGCCCGGTGCTCGGCACCGGTGTGTACTGGATCGAACTGGACGACCCGGTGCAGGCCGCGCGCATCGCCGCGCGCCCGGAGCACCCCATCTCCTACACCGACCGGGTCCGTCCGCTCGACGAGCGGCACCCGGCCTATGTCATCTACACCTCCGGCTCCACCGGCAAGCCCAAGGGCGTCGTGGTCACGCACAGCGGTCTGGCCGGGCTGGTCGCCGCGGAGCGCGAGCACTACGGCGTGACGGAGGACTCGCGCGTTCTGCACGTCTGCTCGCCGAACTTCGACGTCTCGGTGCTGGAACTGCTGCTGGCCTTCTCCTCCGGAGCGACGCTGGTGATCGCGCCGCCGACGGTGTTCGGCGGTTTCGAGCTGGCGGATCTGCTGAGGCGCGAGCACGTCACGCACATGCTCATCACGCCGGGCGCCCTGGAATCGGTGGATCCGGCCGGACTGGACGACCTGCAGGCCGTGGTGGTGGCAGGTGACAAGTTCGGCCCGGAACTGGTCGGACGCTGGGCGGCCGAGCGCGAGTTCTACAACGGCTACGGGCCCACCGAGGCCACGATCCTGGCCACCAGCACGCCGCCGATGACGCCGGGCGAGCCCATCACGATCGGCACGGCCATCCCGGGCGTCGGCGCGTTCGTGCTGGACTCGCGGCTGCGGCCGGTTCCTGCCGGGGTGGTCGGCGAGCTGTATCTGTCCGGTCCCGCGCTGGCGCAGGGCTACCTCAACCGGCCGGGCCTGACCGCGGAGCGATTCGTCGCCAGCCCGTTCGGCGCCGACAGCGGCAACCCGGCGGCGCGGCTGTACCGCACCGGTGATCTGGTGCGACGCACCGAATCGGCCGGCCAGGACGGCGGCGTCATCGAATACCTGGGCCGCTCGGACTTCCAGGTGAAGATCCGCGGTTTCCGCATCGAACTGGGCGAGATCGACAACGCTCTCACCAGCCATCCGGATATCGACTTCGCGGCCACCCTGGGCAAGGCGCTGCCATCGGGTGCGACCGCACTGGTGTCGTACGTGCTGCCGCGCCCCGGCGCCGACCTGGACACCGACGCGCTCGCCGAGTACATCGGTGAGTCGTTGCCGGGGTACATGATTCCGGCGTCGATTGTGGTGTTGGACGAGATTCCGTTGACGCCGGTGGGGAAGTTGGATCGGGCGGCGTTGCC
>NZ_JBFAXY010000080.1:0-6490 GCF_040681035.1 Nocardia sp. NPDC051911 | reverse complement strand
CGCGGCGCGCTGCACTTCCACCGGAATATCGAGATCCATGGCGGCGGAATGCACCGTCAATGTCAGGTTCCGCGCACTGTGCTCCTGCACGGAAACAATAGAAGACTCCGCGGGCGCGGCCTGGGCCTGCACCGAGACCATTGCCGATGCGGCCGCAGCGCCGGCGACGACCGCCGACAGCAGCAACCGGCGGAGGTGGCTCCCTCTCATGACTCCCCTTATCCCGAATCCCGGAACGCCTCAGTTCGAACAGAGTTTCACCGATCGACGATTGACTGATTCAATTCGCGACCTACAAGTGTCATGCGTGATGCAACAGGCCGAAGACTCCGCGCAACCTCAGTACTCATACGGCACTCCCCAGTCTCCGCGACCCGTCCTTCTTTCGCTCCTGCGGTTCCAGATTGTGTGAGTCGCAGCAAGCAAGCGCATCGGTATATCCAGCGAAAGTACGTAAGTGATGCCCGAGAACTAAATCATCCCGGATTTTGGAATAGACGAAATGGTCAGATCTCCCTATGCTCTTTGCCATGCGAAATCGACAATCGTTGTATGGAACCCCGGCAATCCGGCGCGTGCTCGTGACACTTGCCGTTGGCGCCGCGATGGGCACACTGAGCTGTACCACCGCCACTGCTGCTGCGCAGCAGATTCCGCCGGAACCGGCCACCTTTGATCCCGCACCGATCGCGACCACCCCCAGCACCGGCAGTGCCAGCGGATCGGCGACCCTTGCCTGCAAGCTGTTGATGTGGGACAACCCGCATTGCTAGTGTTCTACGCGTCGCAGATTTAGTTCAGGAGAGCCGCTGGTTCGGACTCTTCATCCGGCAACTGCTACGCCGCAGCGTCCAAAAAACGCGTCGCGGCACTAAGACCGTGTCTCACGTCGTTGTGACTGGTTGTCGGTGGGTAGCGATGGACTGTGATCGGTTGTGGTGCATGATGTTCGGCCGTGTCGGACAAGTTGTCGAAACGTCTCGTTCCGGACGAGCTTTGGGCGATGGTGGAGCCGTTGCTGCCGAAGTTCGAGCCACGACCGCAGGGTGGGGGTACTGCTCCGGCCGACGAGCGGGCGGTGTTCACGGCAGTTGTATTCGTGCTGACCAGCGGGTGTGCGTGGCGGATGCTGCCGCCGTCGTTCGGGGTGACGGTACCGACGGCGCACCGCCGGTTCACGGTGTGGACCGAAGCCGGTCTCTGGCGGCGGCTACATCGCGCGATACTCGATGAGCTCGGCAGCGAGGGCTTGATCGACTGGTCGCGTGCGGTGATCGACGCAGCGAGCGTCCGCGCGAAAAGGGGGGATCTCTGACCGGCCCGAGCCCGGTTGACCGCGGCAAGTCCGGCTCGAAAATCCACGTACTGTCCGATCGCTTGGGAATGAACCGCCCCGGCTTTTCTGCCGCCCCGTTATGGGGTAGCAGGAAGGATATGGGCCATGCCCAAAAAGATCGACCCAGTGCTTCGGAGCCAGGCCGTCAGGCTTGTGCGGGAGCACCGCTCGGAGTACTCGACCGAGCGTGCCGTGCATGTCCAGGTCGCCGAGTCCCTCGGCGTGTCCCGGGAATCGGTGCGGCGCTGGGTGATGCAGGAAGAGATCGACGCGGGCCAGGTGCCGGGTGTGACCAGCGACGAACGCGACGAGTTGCGCCGGTTGCGGGCGGAGAACAAGCGGCTGCGTGAGGTCAACGACATCCTGAAATCGGCGACAATTTTCTTCGCGGGGGAACTCGACCCCCGAAACCGCTGATCGCGGCATTCACCGACCAGATGCGCGCTGCTGGTCACGCCGTCGAGTCGATCTTGATCGCCCTCAACACCGCTGGGCTCAAGATCGCGGCACGAACCTTGCGGGCCTGGTGTGCCCCGGCTGGACCCGGGAACAGGCCGGCGGCCAGGACCGTGACCGACGCCCTGATCCAGGACGCGATCCGGACCCTGGCGTTCACCACCAACGCCGCCGGGCAGCGTGTGCTGACCCCGGAAGGGCTCTATGGCCGGCGCAAGATGCTGGCTCTCATCCGCCGGACCCTGTTCCCCGACGCCGGGTTCGGGGCCGTCGACCGAGCCATACGCTCGCTCGGCTTGACCGGTGTCGTGCGTGGTAAACGAGCCAGGACCACGATCGCCAACCCGGCTGACACCAGAGCACCTGATCTACTTGACCGGGACTTCACCGCGGTCGCGCCGGACCGGAAGTGGGTGACAGATTTCACGTATGTGCGGACGTATCAGTCGTTTTCGTATGTCGCGTTCATTGTGGACTGCTTCTCCCAGAAGATCGTGGGCTGGCATGCCTCGATCAAACGGGACGTCGAACTGGTCGATGTGCCGTTACGGATGGCGCTGTGGCGCCGCGGCCATGAAGGTAATCCGGTCGAAAGAGGTCTGTTGACATGCCATTCCGATGCGGGGTCTCAATACACCAGTATCCGCTTCACCGAGCATCTGCGGATCGAGGGCATCAGCCCATCGATCGGCAGCGTCGGCGACGCCTACGATAACGCCCTGATGGAGACCATAAACGGCCTCTACAAGGCCGAATGCATCCGCACGGCGGTGTTCCACGACGGTCCGTGGAAGACGATCGCCGATGTCGAGTACGCGACCGCGGCATGGGTCGAGTGGTACAACAACCGGCGCTTGCATTCGAGTCTGGGCATGATCTCACCGACCGAGTACGAGGCAGCGCACTACGCTGACACAGACCGATGAGCCGAGTGACTACCGGCTCGTAAAACACCGGCAGGAAAGCCGGGGCGGTTCACGCCCCATGATGTTTGGTCGTGGTCGATGTGTTGTCGCACCGCAGCGCCTGTTGCCGGACGGGCGCTGGGCGAGCCGACTGCCCGGTGGACGACCGTCGTTAGGTGCCTTTGAACGGAGGTGCCTGCGTCCGGGCGCGGCGCGTGTTCCAGAGGGTGCTGGCCAATCGGATAGGAATGAGATGATGACGGATCAGCCCGACCGTCGGACGCGCTGGCTGGTCTTGACCGCGCCGGGTTGGGAACCCACTGAGGCGGCACAGCAACCACCGCCAGGAGCGATCATAGGCGGTTGACAGATCGACGATGACGGCCTTTCGAACCGAACCTCGCCTACTACCTGCCCGCTGACGAGTCGTTGCCCTCCGGTCCGCTCGATGCGATCCCGCACCCGGCGGCTGGCAACGCTTCGGTGTCCACCACGATCGGTGACCCGAGAGCTTTACCGGGCGCACTCAAGGATCATGTCATCCCAGGCGAGACCGGGATCGAAGTGCAATACGACGCCTGCCACCGGCACATCTCCCTTGCCGTGCTCGCCGCCACCGACCCAAAGCCCACTCGGACTGGGTTGAATCTCAGTCGTCGAAATCCGCCGTCTCCTGGCGACAGTGCTCCCCTCACACAGGCCGCCTCCCGCTGACGGCCGACACCGCGCTCCACTAACCTCGGCCAATCACGTCTGGTCAGCTGGTAGTGGCCGAGAAATGGCGAAGGGTGCTCTGAGCTGCGATAGTTCGATTTGCTGAAGATCGATATACGCAGTGTGAGGAGCACCCCTCTGGTGCGGGAGTCTACGTGGTGGTAGCCGACGCTGAAAATTGACGGGGACGGGTCGGGAGTGGTGTCCCAAGCCGGTGCGGTCGCGCTGCTGCGCACCGCTTCGACGGTGGGGCTGGATCGGGCGTTGCCCCAGGCTCTGGCGCCGTGGCGGAAACCCCTCGCCGTGCACGATCCGGGGAAGATCCTGCTGGATCTGGCGGTGACGGCCGCGGTCGGCGGTGACTGTGCCGCCGATGTGGCGCTGCTGCGCGGTGAACCGGGCGTCTACGGGCCGGTGGCGTCGGATCCGACGGTGTCTCGGCTGCTTGCGGTCCTGGCGCAGGATGCACCGAAAGTGTTGTCCGCCACAGCGTCTGCCCGCGCTACCGCCCGTGCCAGGGCATGGCGGGAGGCCGGAGTCCGAGCACCGTTTCACATGATCACCGCGAAAGCGCCGCTGATCATCGATCTGGATGCCACGCTGGTCGAGGCGCATTCGGAGAAGGAACGCGCGGCACCGGCCTTCAAGAAGGGATACGGCTTCCACCCGCTGCTGGCCTTCGCCGACCACGGCGGCGACGGCACCGGTGAGCCCCTGGCCGAGCTGCTGCGGCCGGGCAACGCCGGCGCCAACACCGCCGCAGACCACAAACGGGTCCTCGCCGCCGCACTGGCGCAAGCTGCGGTGGCAGCCCGGCTACCGCGTGGGCTGGAAAGTGCTGGTGCGCACCGATTCCGGTGGCGGAACCCACGACTTCGTGGGCTACTGCACGGCCCGCCGGGTGCAGTACTCGCTGGGGTTCACGCTCACCGACACCATCGTCGAGGCGGTCGGCAACCTACCGAAACACGTGTGGACTCCCGCCTACGACGCCCACGGCGAGGTCCGTGAAGACGCTTGGGTCGCCGAGGTCACCGGCATGCTCGACCTGACCGGCTGGCCCGACGACATGCGGCTCATCGTGCGCAAAGAACGCCCGCATCCCGGCGCGCAACTGCGGTTCACCGACATCGACGGCCTGCGGCTGACCGCGTTCGTCACCAACACCCGCACCGGTCAGATCCCCGACCTGGAACTACGTCACCGCCGCCGCGCCCGCAGCGAAGACCGCATCCGCGCCGCGAAAGCAACCGGGCTACGGAACCTGCCGTTCAAGGCGTTCGACACCAATCAGATCTGGATCGCCATCGTCGCACTCGCCCTGGACCTCACCGCATGGCTGCAAACCCTCGCCCTGCACCACCACCCGGCCCGCCGATGGGAACCGAAAACACTACGCCTGCAGATATTCTCAATCCCCGCCCGGATCGCACGCCACGCCCGACAAGTCAACCTGCGCCTATCACGACATCACCGCGGCACCCCTCTGCTGCTCACCGCGCTGGCCCGCCTGCAACCGGGATGACCAGCACAAACCGCACCTTCAACCACTGAAAGGACTTCAATCCAGGCCCGTGGAACCTGGCCGCCAACCCGCTGACCGGGCTAGCTTGTGTTGCCCACCGGTCACTGATCAGTGACCGCAGACCAATCCGAACCCGATCACGCCATGCCGACCACCCGGCGAAAGATCGAGGCTAACCCGCCACCAACGAACCCGTCACCAAAATAACGAACTACGACTGTCGTAGTAGTTCACAAGTTCTCTTCGACTATCACGATAACCATGTTTTCGTCAGGGGGGTCGGTTGCTCCACTTGGTGCGATGAACCAGTGGGTGACTTGACCCATGACGAGGTCGGTGCCGAGCTTGCTGCTCGGCAGGACCGAGACGGCTCCGGCGGTGGTCGATGCAAGAAACTCGAACACAGCTGCGCGGCCCGAGGAGTAGGAAGTGTATGTGGTCGACTCGTGATCGACCGCATACTCTACGCGCAAGTACTCGGCCAAGGCCAATGCCTCGCGCTGAGAGAGAAAGGCGGTCCCACCCTTTGTGGGGATGACAAAAGCCGGGTGTTCTACCTTGAGCTTACGGACTCTGTCCGCATAGAACACAGGCCGCTCCGAAGCTGCCACGAGACTCCGCTCAATCTGAGCGTTGCCGAGTGCCAGCCAGCGGATCTGGCTGTCGGCCACCGGTTCGGAGGCGATTCCGAATGTGGCACCTGCGGCCGCCAGTGCATCATGGTTGAGGTCACCCGCGAACAGGCATGCCGCGCCAGCCTTTTGCACCGACCATGCCGCGACCACTTGATCCACTGAGCGTGGCAGCATCACCGCCACGATGTCGCCAGGTCCTACTCCGCGATCGATGAGCACCCTGGCCAGCTGGGACGACCTTCGATCCAGTACGCGGTAGGCGATCTCGTCGCCGTGAAGTAGCAGCGCGGGTGCCTCCGGGTCCCTATCGACGATTGCCGACAGTTTCTGACCTACCGTGTGCGCGTCCAATCGGCCAACATCTAACACTCTATTCACAACCTGTTCGCAATGGCTCACAGAAAATACACCAGACTCCGATAGGCTGCATTCGGTCAATCTGTCAGTATCGCGGGTGACCGTGACCTTCCTCGATCCACTCAGCTGCAGAAGATGCAGGCCTCATCCTGAAGCATCTTGCGGGATATCCACATTCTTCAGTTCTCCAGAAAATCTAAAGATGTTACAGAGAAACGGGCTCCCGAGAAGCCATTTCTGCATCAGTTGACGGTTACCCTTGAGCCCTGATCGAGCGGACAACCGCTCAGCAATCTCCCGCACTTCTTCGACCCATCTTCTTACCTGTCCATATTGTGCGAGAAAGCAACAAGTCCAGACATCCGTCACTGTGGTAAAGATACATACGTAAGCCACCCAGAGGGGCCCGGGCCGCGCGAGCAGGAGTCATGTTGGATGCATACGAACTGCTGGCGCGAGAAGCCGCGCTAAGAGCATGTCTCATGTGGCTGATTTGGCGAGTTTCTTGTAGCAGGTCAGTGCCGCAGCGAGGGTGAGGAAGGCGAGGAAGTGGGTGGCCTTG
>NZ_JBFAXY010000079.1:0-6696 GCF_040681035.1 Nocardia sp. NPDC051911 | reverse complement strand
AGTACGCGCCGCATACGCCACCATCACATCCCGCACCAACGGACCCATCGACGACGCATCCGCCGCGATGTGATGCACCACCACCGCCAACACATACGTCTCGGGCGCTCCGTCGACCTGGATGAGGACGGCACGCAACGGCACCTCGGCCGTCACGTCGAACGGAGTCGCCGCCAAGGCGTACACGGCGCTCGCCACGTCCGACTCGGCCAGCACCCGCGGAGTGAGATCCAAGGCGACCTGCCCGGCGGGCAGCACCACCTGCACCGGGCCGTCGACCGTCTCCGGATACACCGTGCGCAGCACCTCGTGGCGCACGACTACATCCTGTAGCGCCGCACCCAGCGCGGCGACATCCAACGCACCGGTCAACCGCAACGCGAACGGCAGGTTGTAGGCCGCCGAACCGATCTGCTCCGCGGCCTCATCGGACTGATCGAAGCGGTTGAGGAACCACATCCGCCGCTGCGCCAACGACAACGGCAACCGCTCCGGCCGGGCGATACTGCCCAACTCAACGCGCTCACCGTGCGTGTGCGACTCCAGCGCCGCCGCCAACCCCGCCACCGTCGGAGTCTCGAACAGCGCCCGCACCGGCACGCGGCCACCGACCGCCGCGCCGAGACGCGCCACGACTTGGGTGGCGACCAGCGAATTGCCGCCGAGCGCGAAGAAGTCGTCATCCGCGCCGACCCGGGTCACACCGAGCACCTCGCCGAACACACCCGCCACGATCTCCTCGATCGCGCTCGAGGGCGCACGGAAATGCTTGGTCTCGAAGGTGGGCTCCGGTAGCGCCTTACGATCCAGCTTGCCGCTGGAGTTCAGCGGGAACGCATCCAGCGCCACGATGGCGCCCGGAACCATGTAGGCGGGCAACGTCTCACCGATCGCGGAGCGCAGTGCCTGCGTGTCGATCCGGTCTCCCGGAGCGGGGACGACGTAGGCCACGAGTTGGTCGCCCAGCGATGAAGGCGACACGAGCGCCACCGCCTGGCTCACCGAAGGCTGCGCCAGCAGCGCCGTCTCGATCTCGCCCAGCTCGATCCGCTGACCACGGAACTTCACCTGGAAATCGGTCCGGCCGAGATAGTCGAGGACCGCGTCGTCGGCGTCCTTGCGCCATACGACGAGGTCACCGGTGCGGTACATCCGCTCACCGTTGCCGAACGGGTTGGCCACGAACCGGTCCGCGGTGAGATCGGGACGCCGCACGTAACCGCGGGCCAGCTGATCACCGGCCAAATACAGCTCACCGGGCACACCCACCGGCACCGGCCGCAACCACGAGTCCAGGACGTACACCTGCGTGTTCCACTGCGGCAGACCGATCGGCACGCTGCGCTCGTCCGCCGACGCGGGCCAGTAGGTCACCGAGACCGCCGCCTCGGTCGGGCCGTACAAGTTGTGCACAGCGGCGTCGGACACCGCGAGCATGGCTCCCACGGTCTCCGGGGGCAGCGCCTCGCCGATCACGAAGACGTGTTTCAGCGTCGGGCAGCTGCCGGGCGTGGTGTGCGCGGCGAAGACGGTCAGCATGGACGGCACGAAGTCGGTTACCGTCACGCGCTGCCCGGCAATGGTTTCCGCGACGTAGGCGGGGTCGCGGTGCCCGTCCGGCGTGGCGACGACGAGCTTCGCTCCCGCACGCAACGGCATGAAGTAGCCCCACAGCGAGACGTCGAACGTCGTCGCCGTCTTCTGCAGGTACACGTCGTCCGGGCCCAGCGGGTATTCCGCCAGCATCCACGCGATCTGGTTGTCGATCGCCGCATGGGACACCGCGACGCCCTTGGGCCTGCCGGTCGATCCCGACGTGAAGATCACGTACGCCGGGTGCTCCGGCAACACCGGACGCAGTAGTTCCTCCGGGCGAACCGGGCTGTCGTCGAAGCCGTCGAGATCCAGGGTGTCGACGGCGAGCGCCCGGACGTCCTCGGGCAGGGCCGCCGCGTCGGCACTGGTCGTCACGACACAGAGGGGGCGAGCGGTGTCGAGGATGTGCGCGATGCGTTCGGCCGGATGATCCGGATCCAACGGCACATACGCCCCACCCGACGCCACCACCGCATACATCCCCACCACCAGATCCAACGACCGCCGAACCGCCAACCCCACCAACGACTCCGCACCCACACCCTGCGAAATCAACAAACGCGCCAGCCGATTCACCCGCGCATCGAACTCACGATAAGTCAGCTCGACGCCCTCGTAAGCGACGGCGATCCGTTCCGGATTCGCTTCGACGGCACGGCGATATCCGTCGAGCAGCAATTCGGAGCGGACGGGGTAACGGGTGTCGTTCCACTCGTGCAGGATTCGATCCCGCTCGACCACGCTGAGCAGGTCGATGCCGCCCAGTGCGCGATCGGGGTCGGCCGCTACCGCGCGCAGCAACCGGTTCAGGCGCGCCGCGAATTCGGCGACCGAACCCTCATCGAAAAGGTCGGTGGCGTAAGTGAACATGGCGGCAAGGCCCGCGTCCGGACCTTCCTGCGGCGTCACCGTCAGCTGCAGATCGAATTTGGCCACCGCGCCGTCGAGTTCGACCGCGCCGACCGACAGGCCGGGCAACTCGAGCTCCGCTCGGTCCATGTTCTGGAAGAACAGCGCCACCTGGAACAGCGGATGATGCGCCTGCGAGCGGACCGGGTCCAGCACCTCGACCAGCCGCTCGAACGGCAACTCGGCATGCGAGAAGGCGGCGAGGTCACGTTCCTTGGTCACCGCCAGCAGTTCGGCGAACGAGGCCGCCGGATCCACCGCGGTCCGCAACACCAGCGTGTTGACGAACATGCCGACCAGATCGTCGAGTTCGGCCTCGCCGCGGCCTGCGACCGGCGTGCCGATGGTGATGTCGGCGGAGCCGGACAGTCGGGCGAGCAACGCCGCGAAAGCGGTGTGCACAACCATGAACAACGAGGCGCCATTCGCGTGCGCGAGTTCGTCGAGCCGGGCCCGGGTGGGTGCGTCGACGGTGAAGGTGAAGACGCCTCCGCTTCCGGATGCCGCGGCGGGACGCGGCCGATCCGTGGGGAGATCGATCCGGTCCGGAATGTCCGCGAGAGCCTCGCGCCAGAAGGCGATCTGCGTCGCGGCCACGGAACGGGGGTCGTTCTCCTCGCCCAGCACGGCGCGCTGCCACAGCGTGTAGTCCGCGTACTGCACCGGCAGCGGTTCCCAGCCGGGTGCGGTGCCCGCGCTGCGCGCGACATAGGCGGTCATCAAGTCGCGCACCAGCGGCGCTATCGAGGTGCCATCGGCCGCGATGTGGTGCACGACGACGGCGAGGACGTAGTCGTCGGGACCGGTCCGCGCGAGCGAAAGCCGCAACGGCACCTCGGCCGCGACATCGAAACCGGTGGCGGCGAACGTACGCAGCCAGTCCGGGACTTCCCCGGCGGGCAGGTCGTGCGGCGTCAGGTCCGGCGTCGCCTCCGCGGCGGGCAGCACCACCTGATACCCGGTACCGTCCACCGCCGGATACACCGTCCGCAACGTCTCATGACGCCCGACCACATCCGCGACCGCCGCCTGCAACGCCGCCACATCCAACACACCCGACAACCGCACCGCGAACGGAATATTGTTCGCCGCGGACCCGGTATCGAACTGATTCAAAAACCACATCCGCCGCTGCGCCAACGACAACGGCACCCGCTCCGGACGCTCCACCGCCACCAGTGCCGGACGCTGCGCGCCGGTGTCGAATTCGGCGAGCCGGGCGGCCAGCAGCGCGACCGTCGGCGCTTCGAACACCGTCCGCGCGGGCACCCGCGCGCCGATCGACGCCCCGAGCCGGGCCGCTACCTGCGTCGCGATGAGCGAGTTGCCGCCCAGCTCGAAGAAATCGTCGTCCGCGCCGATCTCGTCGCCGGCGCTGAGCAGGTCGGCGAACACACCCGCCACCAACTGCTCGAGCGCACCCGACGGAGCGCGGAATTCCTTGGTCTGCAACTGCGGAGCGGGCAGGGCCCGACGATCCAGCTTGCCCACCGGGGTCAGCGGGATCTCGTCCAGCACGGTGAGGGAGGTCGGCACCATGTGCACCGGCAGGCTGCGCTCGGCGTGCGCGGTCAGCTCGTCGATGTCGATCGAGTGTCCGCTCGCCGCATGCACGTAGGAGGCGAGAATCGTCGCGCCGCTGTCCAATTGGTGCCCGACGGTGACCGCGAAATCCACCGTCTCGTGCGCCGCCAGCACCGCATCGATCTCACCGAGCTCGATACGGAAACCGCGAATCTTCACCTGGAAGTCGTTGCGACCCAGGTACTCCAACTCACCACTCGGCGTCCAGCGCACCAGATCACCGGTGCGATAGAGACGAGAGTGGTTCGGGTCGAAGGGGTTCGGGACGAAACGCACGGCGGTGAGGCCGGGGCGCAACTGGTAGCCCCGTGCCAACTGGGGCCCGCCGATGTACAACTCGCCGACCACGCCGATCGGGACCGGCACCAGTCGCTCGTCCAGCACGTACTCGGTGGTCGCCTGGATCGGCGCGCCGATCGTCACCGGCTGCCCCGGCACCAGCGGCGCGCTGATGTTCGTCATGATCGTGGTCTCGGTCGGGCCGTACCCGTTGTAGAACTCGCGATCACCGTCGGCGAGCGGGCGCACCCAGCGCCGCACCAGCTCCGGCGGGCACGCCTCGCCACCGGCCACCACCACACGCAACTCGTCCAGCCCCGCCGGATCCACCGACGCCAGCGCGGCCGGGGTGATGAACGCGTGCGTGACGGCCTCCCTGCGCAGGAGCGCGGCCAGCTCGTCACCGCCGTACACCGTCGGCGCGACCACGACCATGGTGGCCGCGCCACCCAGCGCGAGCAGCAACTCCAGCACCGACGCGTCGAACGACGGCGACGCGAAATGCAACGTCCGCGACGCACTCGTCACCCGATACCGATCACGCTGCTCGGCACAGAAACTCGCCAACCCCGCCTGCGTGACGACCACACCCTTCGGCATGCCGGTCGATCCCGAGGTGTAGATGACGTAGGCAGGATGTTCGGCGCGCAATTGGCGCAGCCGATCCGCATAGGTGACCGGTTCGGTCGGGTAGTCCTCCAGCTGCCTGGCACAGGTGTCGGAATCGATCACCAGCCATTCGATTTCGTTGGGCAGGTCCTCCACCACACGCGCGACGGTGAGTCCGAGCACGGCGCCGGAGTCCTTCACCATGTGCTCGACCCGGTCGGCCGGATAATTCGGATCCACCGGCACGAACCCCGCACCGGTCTTGGCCACGGCCCACACCGCGACCACCGACTCCACCGAACGCGGAACACCGACCGCGACCAGATCCTCCGGACCCACCCCACGATCGATCAACAAACGCGCCAAACGCGTGGATTCGGCGTCGAGTTCCGCGTAGGTGAGTTGTCCGCGTGAGCTGACCGCGTCGGCGAACACGACCGCGGTACCGGTCGGATTCGCCTCGACGGCGGTTGCCATCAGTTGCGGAAGGGTAGTGACTCTAGGTCGCCGGGTGCGTGTGGGCCGCACCCGCGCGGGCCGCGTCACGCGAGCCCCGCTTCGTCCCTGGTCCCCCATCCCTGAGCCGGCAGACTATTCCCCGACAAGCGAAACATGAAAACTCTGCACATCCTGCCTGTAAGAACACGTCCATGACACATTTCCAGCGGACACCCTGATACTCCAAACCAACCAGCTGTGTCCATGGTCACACAACTGGCGGCTCGTGTCCGGCTGCGAATCAATTCACTCGCTACCGAGCAGCTCGGTGAACTCGACGATAGCGGCCACATCGGCCCACGGCCCCGCCGGTACGGCGCCGACACCATTGTCCAGCACCACAGCGTGCAAATCTTCCAGGGCCGTCGGGTCGAGGGCGTCCAGCCCGGTCCGATCGGTCACCAGATGGGTTACCCACTCGTCGGCCAGCGACTCCGTCAGCGCGCCGTCCGCGCCGACCAGCACCACCGACGCGCCCACCGATCCCGCGGCGACCACCTCGATCAGCGCGGCGGGCGACTGCGGACTGCCGTGCTGGAAGGTGCGCGATTCGAAGGTCAGCTCGGTGCGGGCGCGCAGCCGTCCGGCCGCCGTGGCCAAGTCGTCGTAGCTGAGCACTTGCGCGCCGACGAACGCCGGGTCGGTGCCGCGCAGCGCCCGGGTGCGGTGTGCGTAGGTGACCGGGCGGGGTGATTCGGCGGCGATCTCGGCGATGACGGCGGGGTCGTCGAGGGCGAGCCAGTCGAGGGTGCCGGTGGGTGGATCACCGAGGGTGAGGCCGACTTTGGTTTGGAGGTCGTCGGGCAGTGCGGTGTCGAGGGTGTCGACGGGTACGACGGCGGCGCCTGTTTTGAGGACGGCCCAGGTCGCGATGACCGCTTCCATGCCGCGATCCAAGCGCATTCCGACACCCGCGCCGGGACCGCAGCCCCGCGCGATGAGCACCCGCGCCAAACGCGAAGAGCGGGCGTCGAGATCTTGGTACGACAGCGCGTTCTCACCGGCGACCACGGCGGGCCCCTCCGGGTCGTCCTCGACCGCCGCCGCCAGCGCCTGGGTCAGCGCCGTGCCCGCGGTAGCCGTGGGCGGTTCGACGCTCACCGACTCCGCCGCGGCCGCCATCCGCTCCCGTTCGGTTCGGTCGAGGATGTCGATGTCTCCGATGGGGGTGTGGGGGTTGGTGGCGATGGTGGTGAGGATGCGTTCGAGTCGGTGGCCGAG
>NZ_JBFAXY010000078.1:0-6737 GCF_040681035.1 Nocardia sp. NPDC051911 | reverse complement strand
AAAAGCCTCGGCTGGAAGACGCCCGCTGAAGCCTTCACCGAGCAGCTACGATCGCTCCAACAAACCGGTGTTGCGACGACCGATTGAATACGGCCAATACGTATCGGTGAAGTTCACTGAATCGCTTGCCTTGCACGGCTTGTCGGCTTCGGTCGGATCGGTCGGCGATGCCTACGACAACGCTCTGGCAGAGTCGATCATCGGCCTGTTCAAGACCGAGGTCGTGCGCCGGCGCGGACCGTTCAAGACACTATCCGAGGTCGAGTACGCGCTGATGGAATGGTGCGACTGGTACAACAACGCCCGCCTGCATTCCCGGCTGGACTACCTGTCTCCGACCGAGTACGAAGCCGCGTATTACGCTCAAAAACCGCCACGCCGACCGGTGCTGGTCTGAAACCGAAGCCGGTCCCTTACCCGTGACGGTTCATAGAAGAGTCATTTTGGGTTGATGTCACGCGAGAAATAGGCGACCGCGCGGCGCATGACCTCGGCTTCTTGTTCCAACTGACGGATCCGTTTGCGCGCTTCCCGCAACTCGGCTGACTCATCACGGGTGACGCCGGGCCGATGACCGTCTTCGATATCGGCCTGTTTGAGCCAGTTCTTCACACAACTCTGCGAAATCCCGAAGTCTCTCGCGACCTGCGTCAACGAGATCTCGCCCTTGCGGGCGACCGCGACGACATCGCGGCGGAACTCTTCGGGATACGGCTTCGGCATGGTGGACATCCTTCCAGCGAGGAGCAATCCTCACAGGTCAGGAGTCAACCAAACCGAGGGCAGTCCCTAGGGTCTCAAAATTCGTGGCATCTGCCAGTCGGTTGACCTGGTTGTTTTTGGTTTGTCTCACGCCGTGGCCAGCGCCGGTTGTCTCAGTTCGATGGCATTTCTTGTGTGCTGGATGGGGTTCAGGGTTTGGTTGCCCGGATCGAGAAGGTCAGTGGGAGAGGGTTTCCCGGGAGCCGCCAGCGTCCGTCGGGTTCTTGTTGCATTTGTGGTAGCCGCTGGTATGTTGCCCAGTCGAACTCGTGCACGAAGTCGATGCGTAGTCCGGCGGCGAGGACTGCGGTGATGATCTCGCTGAGGGAGTGCTGCCACTCGTAGCAGACGGGTTGGTTCAAGGTGTCGGTGTCTCCGGTGTAGGAGCCGTGCTGTTCGAACCGCATCGGTTCTTGGCGGTGGAAGTAGCTGATTCCGGTGTCGAGTTCGGGCTGGTCGTCGCGGAGGATGCCGGTGAGTGGATGTCCGTCGGCGAGGTAGAACACGCCGCCGGAGTCGAGGTGCCGTGCTGCGATCTGGGCCCATTGTGTGATGTCGGGGATCCAGCACAGCACTCCGTAGGTTGCGTAGACGATGTCGAAGGATTCGTCGAGGACCTGGGGTAGGTCGTAGATGTTGGTTCGCAGGAACCGGGCTGGTAGATCCAGTTGGCAGGCAAGTGATTGTGCGTGGGTGATGGCTTCGTCGGCGATGTCGACGCCGGTCACGGTCGCTCCCAGTCGTGCCCAGCTGAGGGTGTCCATCCCGAAGTGGCATTGCATGTGAAGCAGTCGTTTTCCGTGGACGGGCCCGACTTCGGCGTGTTCGTGGGTGCCGATGCTGCTTCTGCCGGCGAGAAAGCCGTCGAGATCGTAGAACGCCGACCGCGCGTGCAGCCGGGTTCGATCGTTCCAGTTCTGCCGATTCGCCTCGATGAACGTGTCGATGCCGGTGCCCGGTTGTGGCGTCATGTAGCCATCGTGATGGTCGGCTGGGGCGGGCTGCCACTGAATTTTTCCCGAGCTGGGACTCGATCTGCTGAGCCACTCGAACACACCGACTCGATCAGTCGCATTTCGGGTCAGCCCGCAATGCGCGGCATCGGGCTGTCTCGCTGCGGATTCGGCTGGGTCTGGTCGAGCGCGTCGAGGACGGCTTGTCCGAGTGGTGTGAGGGTCATGGGGCGTTGTGCGTGGGCGCGGTTGAGGAGTTCGCCGCCCAGGTCGAGTTCGAGTTCGCGGATTCGGCGCCGGAGAACGTCGGCGTGGATGCCGAGGTTCTCCGCGGCGCTGGCGAGGGCGGGGTGGTGACTGGCGGCGGCGAACTGTTCGAGTCGGCTCCAGACCCGCCTCCCCGGCCCTGCGGTAGTCGCCGACCCAGCGCCGCACCGTCCGGACACCCACCCCCAGCTCGGCGGCCTTCGCCTCATACCGGGCGTTCAGCGGCAGCGCCGGATCGTATCCGGTGCGTGGTTCCCCCGCAGCGGCAAGTTCGGCCGAACCGGACTTATAGCCGGTGAGAACTTCCCGGACATGCTCGGCGCGCTTGAGCAATCCCCGGCGCTGTGCGTCGTTCAGGTCGTCCAGGACGGCACCGGCCAATGCCTCGTCGTCGGTGCCTGCCGGGCCGTCCTCGGCCGGGATCACCCGGACACTGTCGGTGGTGAGCAATTCGCGAACCCAGACACGACGAACCGGCTACCCCGCCGACTGCGACCGAAGGACAACCTCATTGCCGGCGGAGGTGGCGATCATCTCTACGATCTCGACGGTCTCGCCGTCATAGATCAGCCGCGTCCCCACACCCAAGCGGGTGCCTGCCCTGCCCATCACACCGCCCGCAAAGTGGTCGCCGACCGCAACTGTGCCGACATGTCGACCGTGAACTCCTGCCGCCACAGCAGGTGCAACAGCGCCGCACGGACCGTCGCGGGCGGAAACCCGGATACGCAGCCGAGAGCTTCGCCGATGCTCATCCCGCTTACCATCGAGTCCCGCACCACCTCGACGACACCAGGGTCGAACAGCCAGCCGCGGCGGTAGCCTGCGAGGAATCGAACATTTGCCAGCTCGACCGGATCCGGTTCGCTCCAGATCTCGTATCGCCAGCCGCGTGCCCTCACCACCTGATCGGTCCATGCGAAGGTGAAGGCGACCTTCGGATCCTGTAGCCGCGCAGCAGGTTTCACATCGACCTCGGTGCCAGACCAATACGTGCCAGAGAAGTGTTTCTGCCCGTGATGCCAGCGGAACCTCCGCCACGGAGCCGCCCGTCCCATCGCTTCGGCGCTCACCGCCGCGAACGACCCGACCTCATCGGAACCATCGTCAGCGCAGCGGAACGCCACCACAACAGCATCCACATCGACCGATCGCGCCAATCTCGACAACGACAGCAACGCTCCACCCGCCAACTCGAACCCTCCTGCCCCGGAACACAACTGGCGAAGATCATCCACCAGTCAGCCGGAGCAGGGAGCCGAATCTCAAAATCATGGCCAACTGGCCACGCGATGGCCAAACATTCTGAGATTTGGCCACGACTTTTGAGACCCTACACACCGTCACCACTACCGAAGGCCGCAACGCGGCCAGAGCGCACGCCCTGGCGGCGCTCGCCGACCCGAAGGTGACCGGCTTACCCGCCCACGAACTGCAGCAGCTCTGCACGCTGCTGGCGCCGGCGCAAGCAGCGATCGCCGAGCAGCGCCAGTACCTGCAACGCGGCGGACCACGCCGAAAAGAACGCGGCGACCACGGCCGTCCGTTGCTGACACCGGCCGACAAAGTGCTGATAACCGTGGTCTACCTGCGGCGGGTATGCCCCCAGAAAGTCCTGGTGGAACTGCTGGGGATCAACCCCAACACCATCGGCCGGGCGATCAGGGAAACCCGCACCCTGATCGAAGAGCATCAGATCGAGTTTTCCCAGACATCGCACTACTTCTCCGACATCGACGAGCTGCGCAACTGGCTCGACAACGACACCACCACAACAAGGATCGAAGCCGCTCGAGCGTTGACTCACCCCGACCTCACCGGCATGACCCGTGACGATTTCCAGGCCCTCGTCGACCGGATATCGGTTTCCTACCGCGCCTCGATCGAACAACGACGCCACCGCCAACGCGGCGGTGAACGCCGCCCCGGCACCCGGGGCGGACTGTTCCGCCAGAAGATCACCGACGCCGACCGAATCCTGGCCACCGTGCTGGCCCAACGCCAGCTATGCGACCAACAAACCCTCGCAGAGCTGTTCGGCGTCAGCAGAGGCACCATCCGCAACGCCGTCGACGACGTCCTGCCGCTGCTCCAGCAACACGGCATCACCCCTGCACCCGCAATACGCCAGTTCACCACTGCCGCTGAAGTCCTTGACCTGATCGCCTCGGACACCGACCACAAATCGCCAAGTTGAATCTTTACGACTCCGGTGGATGATGCAGACTCCCGCTGTCAACTGGCAGGCTGTCAGCGAGGTCGGAGAGGGTTGGTTCTGATGGCATGACTGCGGCCCGCGTGGCGTCGTGGACACGCGGGTTGCTGAAAGTAGCGGTCAGGCCGCTGCGGCGCTGGAGTGCTTTTCCGGGTTGTAGATGGTGTTGTCCTGCCAGCAGCGCCAGAGAACCCGCCCCCAGCGGGCTCCGACACCACGCAAAGCGCGGTATTTGCCGTGGCCACGGGCTCGAGCTTGCTCATAGGCGTTGGCGGCCCAGTCGGTCTCGCGGGTGGAGACGAAAGCCCACCAGTCGATGGCGTGACGCATTCGATGGTTGCAGGCGTAACGGAACCGGACCTGATGCATGCGCCCAGAGGCGCGCGTGACCGGCGCCAGGCCGGCCTCGGCGAGCAGGACCCGCGCGTCTGGGTAGTGGGAGCGGTCGTCACCCATCTCGGCGATCAATGTGGCCGCGACGACCGGCCCGATGCCCGGGAAGCTGAGGAAGATCGGCGCATCCGGGTGAACATCGAGAAGTTGATCGATCCGTTTATTGCAGGCCCGAATGTGCTGGTTCAGCAACCGCAGCTGCGAGGCGAACAGTTGCGCGGTGAACTGCTTGCCCGCGGTAGTACCCTCCGACGCCGCCAGCAGGTGCGGCTGGAGCCGTTCCACGAGCTGGTCGGCTGGAACTCGACCCGTGTAGCCGTGTCGGCGGCAGAACGCGTCCATCCGCTTGTCTCCGACGCGAGCGGCCTGCGCGGGTGTCGGATAATCGGCGAGGAAGTCCAGGGTGATATCCCGGTCGAGCGTCGAGAACAGGTGCAGCGGCGCAGGATGATACGTGTCGAGAACAGCACGCAGCTGTGACTCGACACTGCGCTGAGACAAGATGATCCGCTCTCGGTCACGTATCACCGCCTTGAGTTCCGCGGTGTCTCGCGACAGCAGCGGCAACGGGCGCCAATGCGTGTGGTCATGACGGAGGGTGTCGGCCAGGACGAACGCGTCGAAGCTGTCGGATTTGGTCGCCGACAGCCGATAGCGTTCGCGGGCTCGGGCTGAAATCTTCGGCGACACACAGTAAACCGGAAGTCCACGGAGCTGCAGGTGCTCGACCAGCAGCCCCTCACCACGTTCGATCGCGATCCGGATGCCGGGAAGGTCGAGTAGGTCCTCGAGTTCGGCGAACCCGCCGAGGTCGTGTCTGACCCGCTTCTGAACGATCAGCTTGCCAGCATGGTCAACAATACATATTTGATGATGTGTTCCGCCCCAGTCTATTCCCGCGAACACAGACTGTTCGGCTGGACTGGTGCCGGTGACGTGGACCAACGATGCTCCTGCAAGAAGAAGTTCGGCCACCGCTCGGCCGGCTTCCCCGGAACCTCATCTCGGCGCTCGAAGCGCTACTCCCGCTGGCCGATGTGAAGCCCGCCACCACCCCGGCCCGACAGGTCTGCATCTGGACCTCGAAGGTTGCACGTCTGCATAGGTCGTGACCGGGGTGGTGCGAGTGACCGCCGGGACCATCCCGGCGACAGCATTGTGGACGGATGAGGTCTGCACCGGGGCAAGCGGCCACACATTGCCGACCACCTCCGGCAGTCCTTTGAGCCCGTCGCAGACCAGGAAGAAGACATCCTTGGCTCCGCGGTTACGGATCTCGGTGAGCACACTCATCCAGAACTTCGCGCCCTCACCACCGCTGCCGGCCCACAGGCCGAGGATGTCCTCCTCCCCGGTCACGGTGACCCCGATCGCGGCATAGATCGGCCGGTTGGCGACTTGACCTTCGCGCACCTTCACAACCAGCGCGTCGATGAAGATCGCGACATACACCTCGTCCAGGGGTCGGCTCGACCATTCCTGCATCTCCGCGACCACTTTGTCGGTGATCCGGGAGACCGTCTCCTTGGACACCGACGCGCCATAGATCTCAGCGAAATGCGCCGAAATCTCCCCGTTTGTGAGGCCTTTCGCATACAACGACAGCACGATCTCATCGACCCCGGACAATCGGCGCTGCCGCTTGCGCACGATCTGCGGTTGAAAGCTGCCGTCCCGGTCGCGGGGCACCTCGATCGGCACCGGCCCGGTCGTCGCGGTCAACACCGTCTTCGACCTGGTCCCATTACGCACATGCACCGATTCCCGGCCCTCGGGCGCCTGGTTGGGTTCATACCCCAAGTGCTCGGTCATCTCCTCGTTCAGCGCGGTCTCGAGGACGGTCTTGGTGAACTGCTGCAGCAACCCGTCGGGCCCCGTCAGGGACAAGCCCTGCTGTTTGGCCATCCTCACCAACTCCGCCGCTGCCAGCTGCTCGGCCGAGGCCTCGGCCTTCTTCTTCGCCACGGCATCAAGTGTCGTCATCACGGCACCTTCCCGCTGACCATCCGGTCAGCGAATCAGGCCGGAAACACCCATAAATCCACAGTCCCGCTCCCGGACCCGTCCGGACGCTCGTATGCTCGTCCGCATGGAGTTCTGGGCGATGGTGGCACACGAATCGGATAGCGGGATCGTCCTGACCCGGC
>NZ_JBFAXY010000077.1:0-8373 GCF_040681035.1 Nocardia sp. NPDC051911 | reverse complement strand
TTCGACAACTCATCGACCACGAGTCGAACATCATGCAGCACAGTCGATTCCGGCACAACGTGAACGAATCACAACCACGTAAGACACGGTCTAAGCCGAGCGGGTTGGGTCGGACCGTGAACGGAAACCGCCTTACTCGCGGCTTTCTCTGAACGCTGGCGCTGTGCGGCGGACGCCGGCGCGGTCGGACCGGTGACACTCTCGCGCGATGACGTAGCCGGGCCCCCGCCTTCCACGACACATAGGGTCCAGCGGCCCCAGATCTATGGCGGTTCAGTCACCCGAGTTCCGCTGCCGATACCGCCCTGAAATGCGTGAACGAGGTCGTGAAACGGCTAGACTCCGGGACCATGCGCAGCAGCGTATCGCCTGCCTTGACCAGACCCCTGCCATCATCTCGTGGAGGATGACGAAGATGGACGCGCTGCCGATGTTTACGACTCGCCAGGTTGCTGTACCACATTTCGGGATGACCGGCCCAGATGTCGCGTCGGGCAAACTCGTCCAGCACCATGGCCTTCATCCGTTCGCTCGAGAGGCGCGCGGGAAACCACATCAACCGCTCTGCATCGAATTTGCCCATTCCGCACAGTCGTTTGCACTCGTATACGCCGACCCGCCCGAGATACGGCCGCATGGTGCGCTGCCGCGGATGCAGCGCTCCGTCCGCGGCGGCCTTGGCACCACATCCACGCCACCAACCCAGCCACCGGCATCCGCATCTACTCCAACGGCGGCCTGCGTACCCCTACCTGGTAGGCACGGCTGGCCGAAATCCCGTGCATCATAACGATCTTCGCCATCGACGGCCTGGCCACCAACGGCGTGTACCGGCGCAAGGTCGACATCGACAAAGATCTGGCCAACGCCGCCGCGTTCATCGACGCCAGCGGCCACGCCCAGCGCGACTACATCGCCTTCGCCCACAACGACCACGAGATCGACACCGCCACCGCACCCGTGCCAGAAGACCGCCCGCTTCGCGGCCGCTGTATGAACCTGCACCCGCACTACGCCCCGGTGACGGCATCGACGCCGCGCCGATCTACGACCGCACCGGCGCGGTCGTGGAGGAAGTGCGGCCACCGGCCGATGAACGGCTCGTCAACGAGGTCGTGCTTTGAGCGCGCAGCATCGAAGCCCGCGCCGAATAATTCGAGCGATTCTTCGACACCCGCACCATCCATTGCCCGGCCCTGGACTCCCACGCAATCTTCGTCTCCGCGACCGGACACATGTACCCATGCTGCTGGCTCTACGTCCAAGCGACCCTGCCCGAGCTGTATCGCGGTCAAGCCCCCACCAACGCTCGGGTCCAAGACCTGCTCACCGCCTCCGGCAGAGCCACCACCCTCGACGCCGCCAAGCACCCGCTCGATGAAATCCGCACCAGACGAATTCTTCACGGCCGTGGAACGCAGCTGCAGCACCGATGCCATTGCTGGCGGGAAAACTCAAGGTGTGCTCCCGGGTCTAAGGCCCGGAAGTTGCCGGGCGGCGGATGCGGTTGTTCTGCGCGTGGCTGGCGTGGTCGTGGTTCCGGGTGGTGATCCCTTCGTGGGGTCGAACCTGCATCGTCGCAAAACACCCTGCGCCACAGGCTCAATCGCGGTGGTGACCGCCAACTCAACCGCGCATTCGAGACCATCGTGCGCGTTCGCCTCAACTTGGCATCACGATTGCGAGCCACCCGGACGACATGGTCACGGAACTCGCGGGAGTAGGGCTTGGCCACAGCGGCATCCATTCTGCTCGCCTGGAAGCAAGCCGAATCAGTTGTCACCTATCCGTGCAGCAGTCCCATCGATATCTGACCTCCCCGCTGAATCACTCACCGTCCGGTTGGGCTCCTAGCCTGCGTACGTCGTCGTCGTGTTGCTGCCGATGCGGCACCTGCCCTGCCGAACGTAGAATGTTGCTTGCCTACGGGTTCCGGATGGCGACCAGGCTCGGGAGATCCCGCTTTCCGGCAACAACGTCGGCCGGTGGACAAGGACGCCAACCACCGTAGGTGAGTGCAAATTAGTACCTGACAATTAACTCAGCTTTACAATGAAGATATTTCGTCGGCCGGATGCAAATACGCCCGCGAAAGCGATGTCAAAGCTGACCCTACCCGCCAACAGATTACACGCCCGCCGATTGCTAGGTTTGTCGTGCAGCACTAAGGTCTCGGCTTTATGTTCCAGCGAGTATCAAGTCGCACACCCGATACGCCTGACGCTTGCAAAGTCGTTGCCGAGTAAAAGGCGTCGAAGCAAATGCAAGGACTACCCATGACTGCCATCGATGAGGATCTATTCAAGGCAGGTATGCGCGGGCCAACTGCAGGCGTGAGAATTATCTCCGCTCGCAGCTATCCAAGGGGCGTCGCAATCCAACGCGACCCACCACGGCCCGGCCGCCGTAGCCGCCGACAGCTGCCCCGACGCCGCGGGATATTCTCACGCCCGAGGCGCTTCGGTGTCTCCGGTCAGGGCCCCTTCACATTTCGGGGGGTCGACAGAACAACCGCACTCGCGCAGATGCGATTCGCTCGAATTCGATAGAGGGAAGTTTGTTATGCGTTCAGGCCGAGGCATGAACTGACCGAGTTGCACGATGGACGCAAAGTGGGGGGAGGCTATGGGGAAGCTTCTCGGCGGAATGGTTCGCGTCTTCAGGAAGTATGCGGAAGCGCAGTCAGCTCCGCTGAACGATGCCGCCGACGGGTTGCGAGCTTACTTGTCACGGTTAGGTGTCTCCGACGAGGCGGGCGCCCGCGCCCTCAGCGCCTTAGCCGAGCCTTTCTCTGAACGAGGGCCGGAAGCTCATCTGACGTGGGATTCGCCAGACACATTCTTGAGAAATATTTACGGGGATCTTTACCACACCGATCGCTCCGACTCGGCCCGCACCCACGCCCGTTTGCTGGCTGGTGTGCCAGAGGGATGGCACCAAATTGTAGCAGCTCATATGAGAGAAGGTGAGACGCCCCATGCCGGGATCTGGCTCGGACATGGCAGTGTGCTGGAACTCGGTCATCCATTCTTTTCACCTGAAAAAGGGTTCGCCGGAGAGAGCAAGCCGGGGGACGACGCTTTAGGCGCGTATAATACGCAGTTTAAATCCATGCTTGTCGGTGGTAGTCCAGGCATGTACTCCACGATATCGCGGCACGAATTAGGCCACGCTCTGGATCACGCTCTCGGCTGGCCGAGCCTTTCACCGGCATTCACCGAAGTCCACCGCGAGGTTCTCCGTCTCATAAAAAAGAGGGATCCCGAAATTGCCGCGCATTTCGCTGCGGAGGGCCGTGGGCAGGAAGAACTGTTTGCCGAAGGCTTCCCCTGGTTCCACCACATCCAATCACCAGGGTTTGGCAGCACCGCGAAACCGGCTTTCATGTCTTCTGTTGACGCCGCCCGCCATATGGCCGGCTATTATGACGCTTTGGGATCGACGTTGGGCATCGCATGAGTGAGGAACATCCCCTGGCCCGGCGGCTGCACGACGGGCGGATACTTTTGCGCTACTTCACACGAGAACCCGACGGAAGTATGATCGACGGCGTGGTCGCCATCGATCCCGACGACCCGGCATACGGGAGCTGGGACGCCGAGATAACGCGCTGGGAGCACGGCCCGAAGCCCCTCGACTACTCCCTCGACTACGAACCCATCGACTACGAGAAATTCCCACTGCTTCCGGATACACAATTCCGCGACGGCGACTGACCGCTGGCCGACTGCACGCGTGTGTCGAGTGAGCAGCCTATCGGAGCAGTTGCTGTAGCGACTGATAGCGTCAGTGACAGGCCCACTGCGACCGGCGCCCGGAAGCAATCGGCGACGAAAACGACGGGTGTGGTGACCGCAGCCAGCGGACCGTTGCCAATGTCGCCACCGTTGCCGTCGGGCTATTCACCGCCCGGCCCGGAAGTCCGACTTTTCGAGGACCTCTTACGTGGGTGTGATCCGTTGTCTGACATAATGTAGCCCGCGGTGGACGGGACTACTCAACGGCTGGTTCCGGATGCGTTGTGGTACATAGCTAACCACTGCTCCCCGAGTTCACGTCCAGGCCGCAGGGCGGCGGAACCGCTCCGGTGGATGAGCGTGCGGCGTTCACTGCTGTGGTGTTCGTGTTGACCAGCGGTTGCGCATGGTGGCATCTGCCGCCATCGTTCGGGGTCAGCGTTCCCACCGCCATCGCCGGTTCATGGTCTGGGCTGATGCCGAGGTCGACGCGCTGCGTCCACAGATCCTCGGCCGGCTCGGCACCACCTGTGACACCGACTGGAGCGCGGCGGCGATCCTGGACGCGGCGAGCGTGCGGGCGAAGAAAGGGGATCGCTGCCCGGTCGATCGCGGAAAGATGGCTCCAATCTCCACATCGTATCGGATGCGAACGGGATACCGCTCATCAGCGGTGTTACTGCCGCGATCACTCATGATTCGGTGATGCTGCATCCGATGGTCGAGTCGATCCCGGGAGTCCGGTCGGCCCGCGGCCCGCGTCGCGAGAAACCCGCCAAACTACGGGCGGACAAAGGCTGCCACTTCGGCATCCACCGTCGCTGGCTCCGCGCCCGTGGCATCGCGGCGCAGTATCTGCGACCCCGCCCAGATCGCCCTAATGGCCGATCACCGGTTGGGTCACTCCGAATCGTCGGTACGGGCGCCAGCGGCGTGCTGATGCGCTCCCGCGATCGTCGAGTCTAACCCTCGAATGGAGCAGCGGTGCTGTCGAGAGTGCCGTCTACCGCCTGAAGGCGATTGCTTATTTTCGTCATGGTGCCTTCGACCGCGCTTGAGCTCTGCGGCAGGGGCCGACTGTTGCGGACGGCGTCGTAGTTCGTGACCTGACCGTCGGCGAAGCTCCGGAGTTGCGGGATACTATTGGCTCTGGCCTGACTCATTCATGTGTCGAGTTAGCGGATACACTGCTGCGCCCCCGGCGACATCATCACCATGGAAGTTCCCGGCTCTGAGCGCGCGGCAGGCGCATTCCTCACCGCTGGTGTCTGGGTGGTCCCGGTGCCGAGCGATGCCGACGGTCTGCGTGTAGACCGCCTGCCGGACAGTATCAAGGCCGTGCCTTATACCCCAGCACGACAACTTCCAATCGGTGCCCGCCTGCAGGCGTCACGTCGCGTACAACTCGTTTCGCCAGGCGTGCGGGTGTACTCATCATCCAAGACGACTACGACGGCGAATTGCACTACGACACCGCCTCTGCCGCTGTTGGCCGCAGTGTCCCGGACGTCGCCGTCCATCTCGGCATCACGAGCAAGATCCTCTCGCCGAGCTTAGGGATCGACTGGCTCGTCGCCGCGTCAGATATCACCGAAAGGCGTTGTCACGCAACGCTAACAAACCGGCTCATGCCCAAGCACCACCGGCCAACGAGTACTCACCGAATTTGCCCGCCACGGTGATCTCGCGCAACAGCTGCGCTGACTGCGCCAGTGGATCCAGCTCAACCGAACAGCGTGCCGTGGCCGCGGGTCGAGCGCGCGGTGTGGCGCTCGACGGACTGTCGCGCCACCACCTTGCGGCACAACAAACATCCACTGGCCACGGCAGCTGGTCCGCATATCTTCGCAGTCGCCCTCGGCTACACCGCACTGAGCTGGAGATGTCCACCGCCATTTCGATTGCTGGAGAATGCCTGCAGGCTCAGGTTCAGCTGAACAGTCGGGCGACGAACGGCACGCTGTCCGGTAGCGAACCCGCGACGGTCGCGTTGTGATCCAGGCCGGGATAGATGTGGAACTCGGGCCGGACGCCGTTGGCCTGCGGGTCGGCGACCAGCTTCGCGGTCAACGGCGCGGGCACATCGGTGTCATTGGTGCCTCTGGCCCATGAACAGCGGGCGGTCGTATCCGGTCATCGGCACATCCATGATCGGACGTGCGGTCGCGGCGAAGTCGCCATCCAAAAGTGGGCGGGAGAATAGCTGATTCAGGGTGATGCCCTCGGCGCGCTGGGCTAGGGGTGTGAAGCACAGCGTCTGGGCCGCGTCGACCAATTTCTTGCCGACGGAGGTGAGGTAGCTGTCCAGGTCGAAGTCCGGGCGTGCCGCCTTCAACCCGTTCATCACGTACGTCGCGGTGGCGGTCAGGCGCGACGACTGGATCGTAGGTGTCGACGGGCCGACCAACGTGGACGCGTCGACGATATTCGAAGCGGGTGCGGTGGCGACCGCACCGCGATAGTCGAGTTCCGAACCATATTTCGTGGCCAGCGACGCGGTGAACACCAAATATCCCTGCAGCCGAGGCGATCTCGCATGCCGCCCGCCGCGCCCGCAGCGCACGAGCTCGGCTCCGCGGCGTTCCTGTCGCGTCGTGGCCGCGTTCGCCCGATGAGGTCCGTTCCTTCCGGGGACTGTCGTCAACGGACCATGCGGCCGACCTCTCGGATTCACAAAACACCCTCCCAGTAAAGAGTGTGAATCGCAATCTTGCCCGCTATCACGAAGCATGCAAGGAAAGCAGAAAACTATAACTTAATACGTGTCGGCTACGTATTAGTCGCCATATGATGCATACGTATATTCACACGATCGGAAATGGGGTATGCACTATTCGCTCGATACCATGCTACACTCGCGCGGCGCCCAGCTTGGGGCCGCCAAGTAGTGTGTGATCATAGGGGTTTGTTATGCCCGAAGCCAGCGCGATAGAAGACCTCCCGTTCTTGGACGTGATGAGTCCGGAATTCCTCAGCGACCCGGAACGAGGTACCCGCGAGCTGCGGCGGAAGTACCGGGCGGTGAGGACTCCTTTCGGAGTCGAGATCCTGGGATTCCCGGAGAGCGTCGAGATGTTCCGCGACGAGCGCGTTACGCAGAACTTTGAGAAGCAGATGGCGATGCTCGGGCTGCCTTCGGGCTTGGCGTACGACCATATGACCCACCAACTGGGCAACCAGGAGGGTGCGAATCACCATCGGCTGCGCAAGCTGATAATGCCGGCGTTCAGCACCACAGCGATGGAGCGGCTGCGTGACGCCGCCCGCTCCGTCTTCATCAACATGGTGGACGCGTCGGTCGTCGACGGCGAGGTGGAGTTCGCGTCCGAGGTCAGCGCGCATTACCCGAGCGTGGTGTTCTGCCGCTTCCTGAACGTCCCCGACGAAGAGGCGGCGACGCTCGCGCGCATCAACCGATCGATCTTCAAGATGTTCTGGCGCGACCCGGCGAACCGGGACGAGATCGAAACTGCTTTTCAGGAGTTGACGGAGTTCGTCTTCCCACTGATTGAGCAGCGGCGGAAAGCACCAGGCGAAGACTTCATCTCTCGGCTGATCCAAGCGGAGGAGGAAGGCAGCCGGCTCACGACCGACGAGATGGTCGACATGGTGAAGGTGTCGCTGTGGGCGGCGGTGGACAATATTGCGCACACCATGAACAGCATGGTGTCGCTGTTCGCGGAGCACCCCGATCAGTGGGAGATCCTGCGCACCCGTCCTGAGCTGATCCCCGGCGCGGTGGAAGAGTGCATGCGCCTGCGGCCTCGCTTCACCCGCATCCCGTGCTATGTCTCTCAGAATCTCGAGCTCGCCGGAGTTCACCTCCCCGCCGGCAGCTGGGTGAGCGCGATGGTAGTCGCCGCTAACCGCGACGAGCGAGTCTTCCCGCAACCCGACCGGTTCGACATAACCCGGACACCGGTGTCACCGAACATGAACTTCGGAGCCGGGCGCCATACCTGCTCTGGCATCCACCTCGCGCGCGTGCAGCTCCAGGAGACCCTCGGCGTCCTCGTGAGGCGCTACCTCCGGATCGAGATCACCAGAGAGGTGGTCTACCACCGATCGCTTCAGACATACGGCATCGATCGGCTGCCGGTGCGTTTCACCGCGGTCTGAGCCGGCCTCCTCGAACCGGCCAGACACGAGGTGGGCATACCAGTGGGCGACGGTATGTGAGCAGCGGTTTGGCACACATACGGTTCAGGTGTTCCACGAATGGAACACCGCCGAGCGCATCGACAAAGCCGAATCCGATTCTGGCAAGCGGACTTTCACCCTAAAGAGCTTGTCGCGCTGCTCGGCTACGCCGACGAACAGGTAGTGCGCATCCGGAAGCCGGGCGCAAGGGCTGGCTGTCGGCGCGTTCCGCGACGCCGCGCTACTAAGAGCATGTCTCATGTGGCTGATTTGGCGAGTTTCTTGTAGCAGGTCAGTGCCGCAGCGAGGGTGAGGAAGGCGAGGAAGTGGGTGGCCTTGCGGTCGTAGCGGAGGTTGAGGCGGTGGTAGCCGGCCAGCCAGGAAATCGTGCGCTCGATCACCCACCGGTGACGGCCGAGGCGCTGGGAGGATTCGATGCCGTTGCGGGCGATGCGGACGCCGATTCCGCGGTTTCGCACCCATCGCCGCAGTTCGG
>NZ_JBFAXY010000076.1:0-8568 GCF_040681035.1 Nocardia sp. NPDC051911 | reverse complement strand
TTCGGGGTAGGGCTTGGGCACGGTGACGCATCCTCTCACAGAAGAGACCGGGAAGTCTCCTCAGGTCAGGAGTCAACCGAAGCCGGGGCAGTCCCAAGCGATAGAGATAACGAGCGCGGCCGAGTAGTTTCCGTTCTTCGTGAATATAAAGCCCGCTGCTACGGCACCAGAGGCCGAAACGATCGCAAAGCCACTGTAGACGAATCCGTATAGTGTTCCGAATCTTCGACTTCCCAAGTAGCGGGACGAGAGATAGCCCGCCAGATCTGTCTCGACACCGAGACCGAGTCCTGCGGCGAGGGCGGCAACTGGGGCGAAGCCGGGCCCACCGAGCAGGAGTGCCAGACTGCCTTCGGCAGCGAGAAGGAGCAGTGGGACGCTGACGTAGGCCGCGCGGCATCTGTCCAGCAGCCAGCCGATAGTCGGGCGAGCCACGATAGTCCCTACTCCGACCAGCGAGGACAAGAAGGCGGCACGCTTGGGCGTGACGCCGGAGTCTATTAGCATAGGCACGAAGTGAGGCACCATGCCGACCAGAGCCCACCCGAGCACGAAGACGCCTGCTCTCGGGCAGCGACACACCCATCTACCTCGTCCTGGACGGCCACCCGGCGCACCGGTCCACCGCGACCCGCGAGTTCGCCGCCTCCACCGACGGCCGACTGCGCCTGGTCTTCCTGCCCGGCTACTCACCCGAACTCAACCCCGACGAATGGGTCTGGAAGACCATCAAGGCCGACCGTGTCGGCCGCATCGGTGTCACCAACAAGACCGACCTGGTCACCACCGCCCTGCACAGGTTGCAGAAACTCCCCGACATCGTCCGCGGATTCTTCCGTGACCCGAACCTGGCCTACATCACCGCGTAAGTCGACATACTTACGAACTGATTAGTAACCTCCAGCAACGGAACCGCACCGCATCATTGCGGTAACCAAGGCGGTGCAGTCACTATACGCGTATGCCGACTCTGTGTGTCAACCTTGCGCGCTCTCCCGCGAACGTCAGCACGACAAGGGAATTCGAGAGGTTATGGCAGCAGCGAATATCAACCATCATGAGAAGCCGGCAGTGCGTCCCGCTACCGGTTGAGGCGCCGAACCGAACCGTGCTGCACACCCCCACGCCGAGGTCAGAGTCTCCAGTAACTCGTGCTTCCGAGCACGCACATCGTACCGATCGCCGATCTTCGGAGACAGCGCGTTGTGAATCATCTGAAGGAATCGCGAGCGACCGACGCCGAATACGACCAACAGTTCATCAGCGCTCGCTCCACCGAATGGGGCCCACTGGATTGCGAATTTGATTACCGATCCAGCATCCATATCCACCGCCTTCGCCGACTCCAGTACATCGCATTTATTCCGCAGTTCTCTGACCCAATCCGGGCTCAGTTTCGCTGACATATCGTTCATTGATGAAGACCTATCACGAATCACCATCCCGTTGGACGATGGCGAATACCATGTGCTCCACTCACCATCACTGCCGGATCGGGCGCGGATCAGATAAGGGATGCACGAGGGTGTCGACGCGATTGTCGGGCGCCTTGCCCAGCCTCCGCAGGACAGCGGCCTTCGCCCACAGTTCCGCGTATTCCGCGGCCGGCACCGAATCCCACGTGATGCCGCCTCCGGTACCGTACGTCGCCGCCCCGGTCTCCCGGTCGATCAACAATGTCCGAATCGCGACATTGAACCGTGCCCGGAACGATGCACCGGCTGGTGCCAGCATCCCGACCGCCCCGCAATACACACCACGCGGCGAGTCCTCCAGCTCCTGGATCAACCGCATGGTGCGCGGTTTAGGCGCTCCCGTCACCGATCCGCACGGGAACATAGCCTGGAACATCTCGACCAGCCCGGTTCCGGGTCTCAAGCGTGCGCCGACGTCCGAAATGAGCTGATGCACAGTCTCGAACTGCTCGGCTCGGCACAGCGATGTCACCCGAACACTACCGGTCACAGCGACACGTGCCAGGTCGTTCCGGACCAAGTCGACGATCATGACATTTTCTGCATGCTCTTTGCGGCTGCTGCGGAGCGCCGCAAGTAGGGCCGCGTCTTCAACGGAATCACGTCCACGAGACGCAGTGCCCTTTATCGGCCGCATGTGCACATCCCCGTCGCGGTTCTCGAAGAACAGCTCCGGGCTGGCACTTGCGATGGCGAATCGCCCAAGGTCGAGGTAGGCGTTGTAAGCCCCACCTTGGGCCAGCGCAAGATCGGCGTAGCACGCCGAGAGGTCACCGGTCACACGGCCGGACAAGCGCGTCGTGAGGTTGCATTGGTAGGTCTCTCCGGCCGCTATCTGTTCGCGGACCGCTTGAACACGCTGATGATGCTGTTCGGAACTCCACTCTGCCCGCCAGGGATCGGTTCGGTAGAGACCGGGCACCGGTGGTGTAAGCGCACGACCACGCTGGGGCTCAGCGCATACTCCGAACCAGACCAGCGGTAACCCTGCCATCGGTCGCTGCACCGGCAGCCGATGGTCCAGGCCCGGGGCCGCCTCGTAAGCCACGAACCCAAAGGCCCACCGCCCGAGCTCGGTAACCCGCTCCACTTCGGCCAGCACCGGCACCACCTGCTCCAGGCGAGTCGCCACCAGGCTGTAGGCAACCTCGGGAAACACCCAGGATTCCCCCGAGCGCAGGTCGTCGAACCGGCCGAAGGGCGAGTCGATCTTCATCTGTCACCCCGGGCACGAGGGGCAGAAGGCCCGAATGGTGCGCGTAGGACACTGCCCGACGATGTTCATCGCTGCGTGCGTCAGGCACCACACTGTCCGAGGACGGGCCCGCTTGGCACTATTCGAACACCAGCCCCGCGACAGCGTATGACCGCGGGCATGGCCAACCGGCGGAGTGCGTGTTGGCCATGCCTGGGGCCCCGCTGGTGAGGTCACTATCGCGACGAAACTGCTTGCTGACCCGCCCCCGACATTTCCTCGAAATCGCGTTCCACATCATGCTCATAGACCCACCCGTTCGCAGTCAACGGGTCCGCATTCGCCAATCGCTCGTCCCTGGCGATCTGTTCCGGACCGTCCGGGAAGTGGTAGCTGTACAGGCGGGCGTTGGCATTCTTCTGAATGTCGCTGGCCCTGGGACGGCGGATCGTTTCATACAGCGAGAGCGCTTCCCGCACGCCGTCACGGTCGACCCCTTGAAGACAGCGCGCGAGTACCGCGGCATCTTCGATCGCCTGACCCGACCCCTGCGCGAAGAACGAGAGCATCGGGTGAGCCGCGTCGCCCAGCAGAGCAATGGCATCCTGCGTCCAGTGCGGCAAAGGATCGCTGTAATACAGAGCGAACTTGCGGGTCGCAGGTGCGGCGGAGATGAGCGCGCCCACCGTCGGATGCCACCCATCGAACGCGTCCAGAAATTCGGTGATCGTCCCGTCCGCCCAATTTCCCGGATGATCCCAGCTGTCAACTGGTACCGCACAGACGAGGTTCATCATCTCGCCGCGCTCGATCGGGTAGTGCACGAAATGGCGGTCCGGGCCCAGCCAACTCGCCATGGTAATCGGCTTTTCCGGCAGCGGGGTCGCCGCTGTGGGGGCGACGGCACGGAATGCGTAATAACCGGAAAACACCGGCGGGGCGAAGCCGAACAGCTTGGCCCGCAAAGGCGACTGGATACCGTCGGCGACGATCACCGCGTCGAACCGGGGCCGCTCCGCCTGCCCATCCAGGACGAGCTCGAGCTCAGCGTTTTGCAGCCTCACGATATCGAGACAGCGGGTACGGAGCCGGATCGTTCCTTCTGGAAGGTTACGGCACAGCGCGGCAAGCAGTTTGGCGCGATGCACCATGTAGTAGGGAGCGCCCCATGCAGCCCGGTGGTTGTCATCGAGGCGCTGCTCGGAAATGATTTCGCCGGTACGCCAGCGATGCATCTGCCACAAGATGTCAGGTTGTGCCGCGACCTTCCCCACCTCGTTCGCGACGCCGACCCGCTCCAAGAGCCGAACCGCATTCGGGCTCACCTGCACGCCGGCGCCCACTTCCCGGAACTCGTCGGCCTGCTCGAAAATCGTCACTGTGACGCCTGCCCGGCGAAGGAATTGGGCTGTGGCCGCGCCGCCGATCCCACCACCGACGACTGCCACACGCAACCGCGGCCGTCTATTCGTGAGTGTCATGCGAGCCTCTCATTCTGTCCCGCCGCTTCCGACGCGGGACGTGGACTATGGTGTTCGGTGCCTATCTCGGGAAATGCGCGGCCGGCGTGCACAATCCGTCCCGAAACGATGGTCAGTTCGGACTCGATGGCAGGTATTTCGTCCTCGGGCACCGTGAAGTAGTCCTCGGACAACACCGCCAGATCCGCATCGAAGCCGGGCAGGAGGCGCCCGCGGCGGTTTTCCTCGAAGGTGAACCACGTGCTACCGCGCGTATAAGCGTCGAGTGCCGCGGCGCGGTCGATACGGTGGCGACCGTCCCGGCGGGGACCACCATCGAGACAACGCCCGGTGACGAACCACCAGAGTGCCTGCCACGGGTTGTACGAGGCGGCACGGGTGCCGTCCGTGCCGGCACCGAATGGGATGCCCAGATCGAGCATATCCCCCAGCGGTGGAGCGTGCCGGAATGTCTCTTCTCCCCACCGCTCGGCACACACCGCACCCTTGTGCGACACCCGGCTCTGCAAGGTGAGTCCCAGACCGAGATCCCGTACCCGTTCGAGGTTCGTCCGGCTGATGCATTCGACATGGCAGAGCGACCACCGCAACTGCGCGATAGGCACCTCGGCCGCCACCATCTCGATCGCATCGAGAATTCGAGTGATCGACTCGTCGAGGATGGCGTGAATCGTCATCGGCCAACCGCGACGCGCGGTCTCCAGCAACGAACGGCCCAGTTCCGTATATGCCCAATCGGGAGCATCGAGCGGATTCATCCCTTCCCAGTCGTGGCAGCCGTAGTGCATTGCCTCGCCGACACCTGCAACAGCCAGCAGGTCGTCCCCCAGCCCCGGAGCCAGATATCGTTGCCAGCCCGCGATTTCCTCGTTCTCGTGCCCGCCGGTCACCGCTCCCAGGAAGGTCCGGACACGGATCGGCAGCCGCCCTCGACGCCATACCGCGTGCAGCGCTTGATACTTCTCCGGCACCATGCCCAGTCCGCCGGCATCGACGACCCCGGTGAGTCCGACAGCGGCCAGTCGCGTGAAGAATGCCTCGGTGGATGCCTCACTACGCTCCAGGGGAGGCCGCAGCGCTCTACCGACCACCGCCTGGTATGCGGATACGCCCGAGATCCTGCCGTCCGGACTGCCATCCGCCGAGCGGTGCAGTACTCCTGCTTCGGGATCTGGACAGGGGCCGATCCAACCCATTTCCTCGAGCGCTACCGAATTCAGCACACCGTGGTCGTCGTGTCCATAAACCGGGTGCACGAAGACCGGATGGTGCGGTGCTGCTTCGTCCAGTTCGCTACGGGACGGCATCCTTCCTTCGGCGAGTTGGCTCGGATGCCATCCGCCGAGGGCGGTGATCCAGCTGCCGGACGCGCGTCCGGCCGTAGCATCGGCTACTGCTTCCAGGAGTTCCGCCAGCGACCGCGTCTCGGTCAGATCGAGTTCATCGAGATAGCTCCAGCCGGCCCGCACAGCATGAAGATGAGAGTCGACCAGACCTGGTATGACCCGCCGGCCACCCACATCGACAACACGAGTATCGGGTCCGACGTACTGCTCCAGGTCGTCTCCCACCGCCACGATGCGTCCATTGCCCATCGCGATCGCAGTGGGTTCGCCATGAGAGTCCCGGTCGGTCCACACCCGGCCGCCGACCAGGACCAGATCGGCAGGCCCAACAACGCTCAACGGAACACCACCGTCGTGTGACCGTCCAGCAGAATCCGATTCTCGGTATGCCAGCGCACCGCCCATGCAAGCGCCAGACATTCGGTATCCCGGCCCAGCTCGACGACATCCCGTGCGGACATCGCATGATCCACTCTGGCGACCTGCTGCTCGATGATCGGCCCTTCATCGAGGTCGCTGGTGACGTAGTGCGCGGTGGCACCGACCGCCTTGACCCCGCGCGCATGCGCTTGGTTGTAGGGCCGAGCACCCTTGAAGCTGGGCAACATCGAATGGTGGATGTTGATGGCGCGGCCCTCGAGGTTCTTGCACAGGTCCTCAGACAGGATCTGCATGTATCGGGCGAGCACGACGAGGTCGATATCCAAGTCCTCCACGAGGCGTAGCAGTTCGGCCTCGGCCTCCGGTTTCCGACCAGGCAGCAGAGGAATGTGGTGGAACGGGATGTCGTAGCTGCTGACCAGCCATTCCAGATCAGGATGGTTTGAGACAACCGCGACGATCTCCACATCCAGCCACCCCGTGGATGCGCGGTACAGCAGGTCGTTAAGGCAATGACCGTACTTGCTCACCATGATCAGCAGGCGTTGCTTCTCTTCGGCACCGGTCAGCCGCCACGACATCGCGAACCGGTTCGCGACGGCGGTGAAGTCCCGCTGCAGCTCGGCACCGCCGCTTTCGGCTCCAGCATCGGCTCCGAACCGCACCCGCATGAAGAACCCGCCCGTCTCACGATCCCCGAACTGGTGACTCTCCCGGATGGTGAGCCCATGCTCGAACACGAACTGGGATACGGCGAAGACGATTCCGGGTTGATCCGGACAGGACAGGGTCAAGACGTGGTCGGTAACCTGCTGGGCCGTGGTCATGATGATCTCCTTCTACCTTCCTCAGACGAGCGGTCGCGTACTGATGTTCGCCCGGATGTGTGTCTGAACGTGGCGCTCAACCGTCGGCTTTCCTGATCCGCCGTCGCTTTCTCCCCAGACGATGGTGACCTCGGCCCCGTCGCGGACGTCCGCTTCGTCGAGCATCGCCAATGAAAGCCAGCTGCCCACATTGACCGTGTAGCCGGCGTAAGTGGATAGACCCACCAACCGGTCACCGGACAGCACCTGGTCGTACGGCAACGTGGAGTACACTGTCTTGGGCAGGTCGAGGTACTTGGCGCCGGTTCCGGGCTTGTCGAACAGGCTGCTGGCGATCACCCGCTGCACGTCGTCGTTGTTCCAGCGCAGCCATACCTTCCGGCGGTGCGGCGCGTCGGCGAGCCGCTCCAGCGCGGCCTTGCCGATGAAGTCGTGGTCGAACTTGACGAGGTTGCCGTAGCCTAGATCCCAGGGGGTCAGGTAATAGTCGTCGATATTCGGTGACTCGAAGCTGCCACCGAGCGAAATCGACGCTTCCCAACCGTCTGCGGGCAGCCACTGCCGATACGGCTTCATCGCTGCACCCGAGTAGATGGCCGGCGCAGGAGATGGGATCCATCCCGACTCGAATCCCGTTGTGGGATAAGCAATCGCGCCACCACGAACGAGCCCGAACTCCGCGCCCGCTTCGACCAACGCGGCCATCACCGCGTCACCCTCCGCCGCGGGACCGACAAGTTCAAGCCCGGTCATCTCCTCACCGGGAATTCCCGACATCGTATGGTTGAGCGCGCGTACCCGGCATCCCGCCAGCGTGAACTCACCCATCTGGAAGAATTTGATGCGCTCGATCGGCCCGCCGTGAGCCTTCTCAACAACCTTCAACGCATTCGGTCCCTGCAGCTGGTACCGGAAGGTCCGCCGCATACTGTTATTGGCGACGGTCCGTTCATCGCGAGTCACCGTCACGTCGTATCCACCGGTTTCCGCCTGATACGCAACCCAATTAGGGACCGCAGGCCGTCCCACCAAGCTCACCTCGTCATCCTCCAGGCCGAACAGGACCGCATCACCGATGACGTAGCCGTCCTCGTTGCAGGCCACGAACTGCTTCGCCCGGTTACGGCCGAAGGTCCGGAAGCTGTTGATCCCCGTGTCCGACAAGAGGCGATGAACATCGGGACCACGGAAGTAGACATCGGTCATGTGAAACGACTGGTCGAACACCACCGCTGTGGTCTTCCACGCTCGTTGCTCGTCACGCCAGTTCCCGAACTCGCCCCTGCCCGGGATCTCGAAGGCCCCGATAGGCGCATTCCTGAGCATCTCGACGGGACTCCCGACCCGACCGAGCTTGTCTTCCAGACTGTCCACACTCACCAGCACTCTCCTTGCTGTCATCGCCCAATTCATGTCACGCGGGCATCGTCGATTCGCGACACCGGGAGGCGCCGGCTCGCAATCTCACTATATCTTTCTAAAAAGCTATTTGAAAAGCTTCATTCCGAAAACTCTCCGGCTAAGCCGGTTGACCTGGGAAAATGCGAGCCACTAGTCTACGCATCTAGCTGTGAGCGTTGACACACCTGTCAACTCTCGGCATGATGCGGCAAAGCCACATAGCTGCCTTCCCGCAGAAGAGTCCAGACCGGAAGGCGAACAGCGGCAGCGCGGATCGCAACGCAGCGAGGCGCCGAGCCGCCACGCCCACCAAGGCGTACACACATCCCCTCCCCCGTTGCTGCGACCACTAACAGCGAGAACACAACTAGACGAGTGATTCCTAACTCGGCTGTGGTGTGGAGGGGGCTCGAGTTTTGAGGTGGCGGAGGGTATCGACGTCGATTTGTGACGAAAGACCTC
>NZ_JBFAXY010000075.1:0-9680 GCF_040681035.1 Nocardia sp. NPDC051911 | reverse complement strand
CCCGCTACACCGACGAACCTGTTAAGGTTCAACGCCAAGCCACCTGGCCCATTTCGTTTGGCAACTCTGGCCAACAATCACTTAGCGCCATCAACGTTCGATGTCCGAGATCTGCGGCGGGACAATGGTAGTCATCTGGAAGATGTCTCCCGCGCCAGCCCACGGGAAAGGTACGAGCGGCTGGTTCATCGTCCGGCCGACGGCGGCGGTAGCGCTGGACTGCTTACTGGCCCCGTCAATGTGGTGTCACAGCCCCTGTTCGTGCTGCAATGGCATGACCTCACCGATGACGGGCGCTACCTCGAGCGCCGCAGCGGCGATCAAGTCACGGTGAGTCCCGCTTCGGTGGAGGGGCTGTCTACTCAATTCATGACCTGGATCGAACGTGCCCTGCAACGCCTGCAGGAAGATGCGCGCACCAGGTGGTAGCTGTTCAACTGGGCTCACAGTGGCCCGCCCGGACCGCTGCACGTGCGACAGCGTCGGCGCGGCACACCGCCAAAGAAACTGCGAACCAATGGAACCGATCGGCGGTCTGCTGCGTCGGATTAGATTGACGGACTCGATCTCGGATATGAGGAGCACGAATGGCTGGCATCGAGCAGGATCCTCTCGACGCACACAGCAGTGGGCTGGGGCAGCAGGTCGGCTCGATGCTTGAGCAGTTGCAGCGGCAGCGCGAGGGATTCGTCGCTGCGCAGTCCCGTCTGTCGTCAGCGACGGCTGAGGCGTGGTCCTCCGACCGGTTGGTTCGCGTGGTGAGCAATATCGCCGGAATCCCCATCGAGGTGCATGTCGTGCCGGAAGCGTTCAAGCGCTCCACTCCCGAGAAGCTGGGCCGGTCGGTCACCGAAGCTGCCCAGTTGGCTGCTCGACTGGTTGCCGAGCGGGCCCAGCAAGCACTCGGCCCCATCGAGCAGCTGGTGGACGGCATGCCTGACCTTCCCGACCTCATCCCCGGCGCTCCCAGCGTCAAAGACCTGTTCAAGTCAGTCGTCCCGCGGCCGCCCAGCCCGACGCCCTCGAAGCCCAAGCGGCCTCGCGTCGATGACGATGACGAAGACGAGTACTTCCGCAACGCCTCGTATCTGGAGGAGCGTCCGTGAGCGACTTCGGCGTCAACCCAGAGGCCCTGCGGGCTACCCAACCTCGGTTCGTCAGCGCGGCCGATCGCGTCAAAGCCGCAGCCGCTGATTTGAGGCGAGTTATCGAGGCCGAAGGCACGTGCTGGGGGTCGGACAAGATCGGACAGTCCTTCGCCAAGGATTATGTGCCCGGCGCAGACGACGGGTTGAAAGGGACAGACGGCCTGGCGAAAGTACTGACGAATCTGGGTGACAGCGTCGTCATTATCGCCGACAAGGTTCAGGCGCAAGATCAATCAACCGCTGACAGAGTGAACCAGATCAGGCCATGACATGGGCATAGAACTCCCGGGCGAACTGCAGTGGGTTGCCAAATGGGTTGTCGGCGCGGGTGACTGGCCCGAGGGTGACGAAACCGCGATGCGGCGAGTCGCCGACGCATGGGACACCTTAGCCACCGCGCTCGACAGCGATATCGAGGTCGACGCCGACGGTGCCTTACGAGACGTCCTCACCGCGCTCGACAGCGGCAAGACCCATGACGCGCTCGCCGACTACTGGCGGCAAATCGACGGGCCAGAGGGATCACTGCCCGCGTTGATCAAGCGATGCCACTCCCTGGCCGACAGCCTGAACGACGGCGCTAATGACATCGAGCACACCAAGATGGTCATCATCGCGGCACTCGTTATCTTCGCTGCCCAGGCGCTTTGGGCATTAGGTGTCGCTGCGACAGGGATCGGCGCCCCGGCTGCAGCAGCTGCGGAGGTCGCCGCGCGGGTCGCCACTCAGATCACAATCCGGATGGCGATCAGACAACTCATCCAGCGCATGTTGACGCGGGCCGCGGCCAAAGCCGCCGCCCGCGCCGCGTTGAAGGGCGTCGGCTGGGGCATCCTGCAAAGCGGTGGCGTGGACCTCGGCGCCCGCCTTGTGCAGATCGCCGATGGCCACCGCGATGGACTAAACGCCAAGGACTGGAATCAAGTCGGGCTCGGCACCTTGACCGGAACGGTCGCCGGCGCGATCGGCGGCGGACTTGATGCCAGCGGTCTCGGAAGTAACGCAGTCGAGGCGGCAAGCTCCAAACTCGGCAAAGCCGCCACCCAAGCCGCTGTCGACGGCGCCGTCGGCACGGCCGCCTACGCAGCAGGCACTGCAGCGACGGTGCCGCTGGGCGGAAACTTCGAGTTCGGCGCACCGATGGTGACCTCATCCGTCGCCAACGGCGCCATCTTTGCCGGTGCGGGAGCCCACCACAACCACGACTCGACGGCTCCGAGCGTCGACCATGGCACCGGGCCGCACCTCGACCTCAGCAGCGCCCAGGACATTGGCACAAAGCCATCTCCAACCATCGAGGCCCAGCCAGCTCCAGCAGTTACGACTGAGACCAAACCCAGTCCTCAAATACCGGCCGTCGAGCACACCTCACGCGAGGCACCGCCGTCGCCCACTCAGCATGAAGTCACTACGGCGCCAGCCTCCACTGGCACAGAAACAGTTCGTCCGGATCACCAGCACGACAGTCCATCGCCGACCACCGCGGACACCACCAGTCGGCCGACCGTGCATAGCGACGCGCCGCCCGCTGCGACGCAACCACTCGCGCATACCGACGCGATGCCCCCAGGCCATCACGAAACCCCAACGCTGCTACAGGAACAGTCCTCGCCGTCGCTGGCCGACAACCAAAGCAGCGGTCCGCGGATGGAACGCCTACCGGACGGCTCCACGCTGCTGTCTGGGCACGGCTCATTGGACATTGAAACCGTTCTTCATCCGCCCAACACCGAGTCAACCCACGCGCTTGATACGCCGACCGTCGAACCCGACGCGGCGCCGTCGGGCGTGCACGCACCAGCCTCGACGCCTCACGGGGCCCCCAGAACAGTCAATGATGTTTCTGACCTGGTCTCGGGCACACCGACGTCGCCAAGCCATCCGAGCACAAGTGCGGTTGCGCCCGTGACCTCGACGGCGGTGGCTGATGGTCCTTCGGTACCGACAACCTCTTCGGTAGGCCCGTCACCCACTCTCGGCCTGAGCGCACCTGCACATGAGATCAATCGGCCGAGCGCACCCAATCACACTGTCCCTGCAGATGCTCCGCACGCGGGATTGCCCACCTCTACTTCCGTTCCCCCGGCAGCTGCACGTCCTGACACGCCCACGGCAGCGCGACCGGAGGCTCGGCCCCCGCACGCTGCTGCGCCGGCCCCAGCCTCAACGCCGAGAAGCGTGCCACATGATGCCGAGTCCACTGCCGCTCGGTCTCTTCATGAGTCTGAGCGAAGTTCTCGCGCTTCGGAACTGCGGCCGGAGTCTGATCGGCCGACCACGACGATTCCAGAGCACAGGCCCCCTCGGGAGGACTCCTCCGTCGCTCGGCCGCATGATTCTCATCAGCCGCCGCGTGATCCCGGCGCTCCGGCTCAACACCCTGCCCCTCGCGAGGCACCGCATGTCAGCGAAGCTCGCCCTGAGCGCGAGCGCTACCGACACCAGGCCGATGACGACAGCCGCCTGACTTCGGCCACGCCGCGCGGACGCTCGAACGAAGACGCCGCCTACGACGTGCACCGCTTCACCGACAACCCGGATGACCCGGTCGCGCTGATCAGCATCCAGGTGCACCTCTCGTCCGGCGACCACGTATCCCCGCGGGAACTAGAGCAGGTCCTCGAAAACGCCCAGCTGGGCGCCGACCGAGCCTTCAACAGCGGTGAGCGACTGCTCAGCGCCGACCGCCTGCTGGTCGATATCGTCCGCACCGAGGACCCGGCCGCCGCACACCTGCACATCAATGTCGACCACGCGCCGACCGGCCCGAACACCTGGCACCCGAACGACCACCCCGACGTCCTCGCTGACCACCTCCGCCACCAACTCGGCCTGCCCACCGATACCGGGCACACACCGGGTCTCGACGCGGTGGACCTGCGCCACATCAGTAACGACATCGCTCGCGCCAACACCCCGTCCCGGTTCCAGGACCTGCCCCAAACGCGGGTTGTCGGCAACGGTCGACTGAACCACCTCGAGGATTCGGCCTTCCAAGCCGCGGTTGAGGATGCGCTCCGCAACGGCAACCGCTTCCTGGTCGGAGCCGATCCCCGCACCAACCCCTACGGGCAGCTGATCAACGACGGCGGTCCGGAAAATCCGGGGCGCAGCAACAACTGCGTCGAACAAGCGCTGGCCGCGATCTCATCCTTCCACGGCGACCCACAGGTCGGGGTCCCGAGGTGGGCCGATGTGCTGGCAGACGGAACACTCGATCGCACCGGAGGTGAAGAGGGGGGACTGGAACGCGCTACCGAATGGCTCGGGGGTGAATGGCAAAACTTCGACCATCAGGGCAAGACCATCCAGGAACAGTTCGACGCACTCCACCAATGGATTGCACACCTGGGCCCAGGATCATCGGCACTGATCGTCAACGAATGGCATGCCCGCGACGTCAACACAGGTGAATTGCGCTACCACCCCGACGGCTCGCCGGTGGTCGACGGCTCGCACGCCACCGTCATCGTCTACCCCTACGACGCCAGCGGACCCGTATGGTGGGATCCGCAGCAGCGCCTGCTATCAGATACACCGCCGGCCTACATGTCCGCGAACTCATCGTCGCTCTGGTTCATGACAAACGGCCCCGATGGAGGAATCAACAGTGCCAGAACAGCTTCAGACGCGGGAGCAAGTGGAACAGTATCTGGCACGCATCTTCTCGACCGATCAACAGTTCCAGATACTCAAGACCGAGTACGGGTGGGTCTGTCGGAGGATCCTGACGCCAGAGGAGACCGCCAAAGGAATGGGACTCGGGCTGGGGAACTACGTGATCAACGCCCAGACCGGAGTAGTAACAGCCCATTCGAGCCTTCCCCCGCACGTGATCGGGCAGATGTACGACGAAGCGATCCGGAACGGACAACCGATTCAGGGCAGCCAGGTCTACCCACCCCGGTGGCGCGTGAGCATCCAACGGATACAGGAAGATCAGCAGCAGATCGAGTACCGGCTCGAAGCCCAGTCGATGGCGCAACCCCCAGAACCGACCATCTCGCACCAACTCCTGATCGACAAGCACACCCTGGCCTACCAACCGACCGACACCACATCGGCGAACGCAGTGGCCTGGGCAGAGATGCGCAATCGGGTGGACGGGACCTGGCCGGAGCAAGGGACGTTCGAGTACTGAACCCGCTGGGCGCCGCGCCCAACGAAGTACTCACGCCGAGATCGGCGCAGGTGCCGGACATCGCGCCACCAGGCCACACTGAACCAGGTGGGCCGGATGGTGATCGGCACGAGCGGCCCGATGACCGGGACCCGGACTCTTCCTCGGAGGGATCAAACTCCTCACGTGACGATCAGTCGACCCCGCCGGGCATGTACCGCGGCGAGGACGGCATGCTGCACCGACCGGGCGATCCGGCCAACACCTACCGAGACCCCGATGGAAGATGGCATAAATTCGGAGACCCCGAAGGCACCTACCGCGACAGCCAATATCAGCTGAGGAACGGGAGTGGCTGGGTCACCGATCCCGCGGCCAGAGAGGACATCGCCTTCCTGGCAGATAAGGGTCCGGCCCAAGAGCACGAAGTAGCGAACCCAGACATACGGTCAAGGCTTGACGAACTGGCCGCCGACGCTGTCCGCCAAGACCGCGACCGCGCCGCTGCTGCCGAAGTCGTCAAAGCCCATATGAGAGAGTTCGACGTCGACAAGATCGACCAGCTGAGCGAGAAAAAGCTCGCCGAGCTCATCGAAGACAGAGAAGACCGCATCGCCAACGACCCTTCGCTCACCGACCAGGATAAAAAAGCCAAGCTCGAGCGGCTGCACGAGATGCGAGACAACGCCCGTGACTACAACCGCCTCGGCCTCGAGAAGGCACTCACGTCAAAAACAATGGGGGAGTTGGGTGGAATCTCCCACGCCACCGACCGTCCCGACGCTGTCCTGCTGACCCCGTTCGAGAACGCGATAGATGGACGCGACACCTTCGACGTCATCTCATTCACCGGTCATCCGCCAACGCTGATCATCGATGAATGCAAGGGCGGCACTTCACCACTGCGTGCTGCCAATACCGAAAACGGACGCGCCCAGCAAGGCTCGCGCGAGTACGCCGAGCGCACCGCGGCTATCGAAAAAAATCTCAAGCAACTTCTCTCGGAGACCCCGGAGCAGATGCGTGCGCGCGGCCTGGACCCGAGCAGCCCGGAAGGACAACAGTTCTTGAAGGCTCGCGATCAGCTGCTCCGAGCCCACGCCGACGGAACCCTCCAAGTCGAGTACAATCTTGTCCACGTATCCCGCGACGGCACCGTCACCGTGTCGCATTTCAATATTGAACGTGACGGTCAGTCGTTCTTGCCGGAGATCCTTGGCGGCATTGATAAGTCTCACGCCTTCGAGCTCGTCGAGAGACGAGAGCAGGAACAGCAAATGGCGAAGGAGATGGAGGATCTTCGGGTCGAGCTACTGCAAGCACTGCATCCCGACGACCGTCAACCCGTGTTGGATGCGGTTGAATTCGCGCAAACAAGCGCTGTCCCCGGGAAAACGGTAGAGGAGTTGCGGAGCCAGATCCTTGAAGCCATGGAACGGATCAACTCGGTCCCAGCCCTGGAACCCGGAATCTTGAGTAAGGAACTTTTCGCGGCTTATGAACTTCTGGACAAAGTTCACGAGTTGGAGAATGAGAGAAGCCAAGCAATCTTGGCCAACCTCGATCTGCACCCAAGTCTCAAAGAGGTCGCCTCTGAATTGGTGGCGGCCGAGATCGTTGATCGGGACCGAGCACTCATCGCCAACCTGCGGGCTGTCGATCGCGGATTGATGAATTCTCTGACGGAACGAATTGTAGAGTCCAGAGAATCGCAGCTGCCGAAGCGTGCGCAACTCTTGGCGCAAGCTGCTGAAAAGGTCAAGGAGCTGACAATCGGTCGCGATAGCGGGCGGGGGGCGGACTTCACGCGCGCCCTCGAAGCGCACCGGGCGATCGAGCAAATCGTCGCCGCAGAGCGCGTAAACGATGCTCGCATTATCGAGGCGATCGGCCTTGCCCCTCAACATGTAGTGGAACTGTCTCAGGCTATTGCGGAATCGCGAGAAGAATCGCTTACGCCGTTGAGAGACGCTGTTGCTCGCGAGACAATACATCAGCATAATCTCGCTGTAGAACAAAATCCCACCCTGAGGATCCCGGAAGGGCGGGAATCTTCATTCGACGCTAAGGCGTACCTGCTTTGCCTGGAAAATGAACCGAGTGGCTTCGACAGGAGTAAGCAAGCATACATCTATGAGTTACCAGGCCGAGCGCCAATTCTTGTCCCCTATGACTCGCTAGCCCCGCGACTGGCAGAAGCCGCGAAAGCTATTGAACGGGGAGTTTCAGTCGATCACGTCGCATTGGTTCATTTGACCCGGATCAGTCAGGCCATTCCGGCGCAGGAGGCGGCTCTTACGCGGCCAACTGCTGAGGAATTGCAGATGCGCGGCCGTAGCCGAGACGTGGCCCGGGAACGTGAAAGAGGACTCTATCGGGGGTATTGATGCGACGGTGAGCAGTAGGTGAGTGATGACCATAAGGGTGCTGCCATGGCAATGATTCGCGCTGTATTGCGGCGGCGGACAATGCACTATACGACAGCCCGCAGAGTGCAGAAAGGAGGACTATCCATGTCAAACCAGGTACATATCGCCCGGTTTGGTCGTGATCGTGAGATTCTGTCCCCAGGCAATGTAGGGTGTTCCTGTGACTGAATGGCGCACCCTCAGTGACGCGGAAATCATCGAGCTGGCGACCCGACTGCGGTCGTTGGATTGGTCATGGCGGATGTCCGACATACCGCAGTTGGCCGCCGAGTTCGGTTGGGATGTTCAGAGTCTCGGGGAGCGGTCGGCCATCCTGGACGTGGGCTTCGGGATGGCGAGCGGCGGTGTCCAAGGCCGCGGTGACCAGGCTGAAGTGATCGAAGTGGCAGTGACTTCCAGGGCAAGCAGAGACACGGCCGGTCAAGCATCGTTACGCGATTCTTTCGCGCGGATGGCGTCGACGCTTACCGATAGCCTCGGAGAGCCGTCGAGTCGGCAACCTGGCGAAGTCCCCGAGATCCGTTGGGCGGGGGAGAAGACGACGCTGCAACTGGCGTGCCTTCGAACGACGGTACGTTTGTACCTGGTCACCAACTCGTGGCTGGCTATGCACGACAAGACGATAGAACTGCAAGAGCAGGGACTGATATGACCAGTTGGGCAGAGTTCGCCGATGGTTTGACCCAGCACCTGGCGACCTTGTCGACTGGCACCGTCGTAATCATAGGTGAGGCCGGACAACCAAAAGCGCGGCGCCGCTTCGTACAGTTCCGGCAACTCGACGACATGATTTGGGCCGAGCTACCGGGCGACAGCTGGCTCGATCCCGATATACGAGTCGGTGACACCGGAGGCCAGCTCATCACTAGTTGCGGGTGGCAGCAACCCGACGCCGACCACTGCGACAACTGGTGGTACGAATTGCAGTGGCCAGCCGCCTCGGACGGCTACCGACAGTTGGCGTCGCGGATAGTGACCGGCCTACGCGACGCATTCGGTATCTCGGATCCGGCGACGTTAGTGTACGAGGCATGGAACGAGCGTGACGGTTATCGCCAGGTGGAGTTGCCGTACCTTGGACTGTCGACAAGAGGGAACGTGCTATGAGTAGCGTCGGTTCGAGCTCTGACGACAGTGCGGCCGGTTGGCGGGTGATGGACGACTTAGCGATCGTCGAGCTAGCCCTCCAGTTACAGTCGCTGGTCTGGTCGTGGCGGATGGATAACCTTATGCGGCTTCTGGTGGTCTTCGGCTGGCGGGATCCGATCATCCAGTCCAGTGACTGGGTTCGCTTCGACAGCGGCCTCGGGCCCGGCAGCTGTGACGTGATCGGCAACGGCGGTGACGCAGAACGGATCGAAATCGCGCTCACCACCCTGGCTTCAGACGACGCCGCTGGTCGAGCTGCGGTACATGCGGCGTTCGGTGAAGCCGCTGCCGCCCTGACCGCCGCAATCGGAAAGTCGACTGCGGAGATCGGAGACTCGATTTCCGAGATCCGCTGGACTGGTGAGGAAACAACACTGCTGTTGACCGACCTGGGCCTGAGGGTGCGACTGTGCCTGGTCACGAACGCATGGTTGGCCCAGTACGACGAGGCCAACGATCTGCAGGAACGATGGACCAGCTGATCAGCCGCTTGTAGCGGATCGCTGGTGAGTTGTACGGCGCCTTGGAGGCAGTCGCGGCGCGACTACGCCCCAAAGCCAGCGTATCGTAGGCCAATCCATACGCACGGCGCGGAAGCGACCGCCGTGGGGCCGGATTCGGTGCTGACTGAAACGTGGGCCTCCAACCCAACCACAGGCCGCTGCAAGCGCCGGTTACTGATTCGCGTGTTTGTACTGTTCAAGTACCTCGGCAGCGATGCGCCCGCGGCTAGAGACCGTGGCCCGTTCCCACTGAATGAGACCGCTCGGTATTAGAGTCCTGATGGCCCTGATGAGGGTCGGAAGGGACACTGAGGGACATGGCAGGACGCAA
>NZ_JBFAXY010000074.1:0-10485 GCF_040681035.1 Nocardia sp. NPDC051911 | reverse complement strand
CGCCGACATCGGCTGGGTCACCGGACACAGCTACATCGTCTACGGCCCCCTGGCCAACCGCACCACCCAAGTCGTCTACGAAGGCACACCCAACTTCCCCGACGAACACCGCCACTGGCAGATCATCGAAAAATACGGCGTCACCATCTACTACACCGCCCCCACCCTGGTGCGCACCTTCATGAAGTGGGGCAGGGAAATACCCGCCGCCCACGACCTGTCCAGCATCCGCGTGCTCGGCTCGGTCGGCGAACCGATCAACCCCGAAGCCTGGCGCTGGTACCGCGAGGTCATCGGCGGCAATCGCACCCCCATCGTCGACACCTGGTGGCAGACCGAGACCGGGGCCATCATGATCTCCCCGCTGCCCGGCGTCACCGCCGCCAAACCCGGCGCCGCCATGACCGCGCTGCCCGGCATCTCCGCTCGAGTCGTCGACGAAGAAGGCAAACCGGTCCAACACGGGGAAACCGAAGCCAACGGCTACCTCGTGCTCGATCAGCCGTGGCCGTCGATGCTGCGCGGCATCTGGGGCGACACCGAACGCTACAAAGCCACCTACTGGGAACGCTTCGCCGACCAAGGCTGGTACTTCGCCGGCGACGGCGCCAAACTCGACACCGACGGCGACCTGTGGGTCCTCGGCCGCGTCGACGACGTCATGAACGTCTCCGGCCACCGAATCTCCACCGCCGAAGTCGAATCCGCCCTCGTCGGACACCACACCGTCGCCGAAGCCGCCGTCGTCGGCGCCACCGACCCCACCACCGGACAAGGCATCGTCGCCTTCGTCATCCTCACCGCCGAAGCCCAACCCACCGACACCCTCATCGACGACCTCAAAACCGAAGTCGCCCGCGAAATCAGCCCCATCGCCAAACCACGCGAAATCCACATCGTCCCCGAACTCCCCAAAACCCGCAGCGGCAAAATCATGCGCCGACTCCTGCGCGACGTCGCCGAAGGACGCGAACTCGGCGACACCTCCACCCTCGTCGACCCGAGCGTCTTCGAGGCGATCCGGGCGGGCAAGGGCTGATCACACAGCGCTGAGCGCGGCCGGTGCCGGGACCCGGTACCGGCCGCACCCGTTAAGATTGCGTCAGGTGTGCCGGGAAGTCTGGTCGGCGAGTGGTCGCGCACCCGTTCAGCCGACGCCGGTGGGTGCCGCGTCCGCGCCGCCCGACCACCGGCCGAAAGGTTTCCCGTGATCACGCGAGTGCGCTCGGAACTGTCCCGCTACCTCCGCACGGAAACCTTCGGCGGCGCACTCCTCCTGATCGCGGCGGCCGGAGCGTTGCTGTGGGTGAACTCGCCGTGGGGAGCCAGTTATCTGACGATCACCGAGACGGTCGTCGCGATACCGCCGCTGCATCTGGAACTGACCCTGGCCGAGTGGACCGAGGACGGTCTGCTCGCGGTGTTCTTCTTCGTCGCAGGCCTGGAGCTCAAACGCGAACTGGTCGTCGGCGAACTCGCCGACCGCAGACGCGCCACTCTGCCGGTCATCGCGGCGATCGGCGGTGTGGTGACGCCCGCGCTGATCGCGGCGGTGGTCGGGTTCGGGATCCCCGGCATGGACCGTGGCTGGGCCATCCCCGTCGCCACCGACATCGCGTTCGCGCTCGCCGTCCTGGCGCTGACCGGTTCACGCATCCCTACGGGCGCGCGGGTCTTCCTCCTCAGCCTGGCCGTGGTCGACGACCTGATGGCCATCGTCCTGATCGCGGTGCTGTTCACCACGACGGTGTCGCTGCTGTGGCTGCTCGTCGCCGCCGGATGCTTCGCCGGGTGGGCATCGGGGCAACGCGCGCGAATCCGCACTCCGTTGCTCTACGTGCCGCTGGCGTTGGTGTCCTGGTACGCGCTGCACGAGGCGGGCATCCATCCCACCCTGGCGGGCGTCACCCTCGGCCTGCTCACCCGGGTGCGTGCGGATCCCGGTGAATCCGAAGCGCCTGCCACCCGGCTCGAGCACATCTTCCAGCCGGTCTCCGCCGGGTTGTGCGTTCCGCTGTTCGCCCTGTTCGCCTCCGGAGTCCCGTTGAATCCCACGGTCTTCGGTGAGTTGTTCACCGACCGGCTCGCGCTGGCCGTGATTCTCGGCCTGCTGGTGGGCAAACCGCTCGGGATTTTCGGGATGAGCTGGGTGGCAATCCGGTTGGGCGTCGCGACGCGGCCCAGCGGACTCGGCTGGCGGGACATGTTCGCCCTCTCGGTGCTCGGCGCGATCGGCTTCACGGTTAGCCTTCTCGTGGCGGAACTCGCGCTCGCCGATGTCGCGGACGGGTCGGCCGTCGAGTTGGCGAAGGCCGCTGTGTTGGTGACATCAATGGCGGCGTCGCTCGCCGGTTCGGCGCTACTGTTGCGGCGTGGGCGTGTCCACCAGGCTCGGCGGGACGCCCGTGCGCTACAACGTGAACAATACGGCGGCGCGAGCGATCCGCCCGGAGGCGGTAGCCTGCGTGACCACGGAGGGCACCGGGAGCACCGCCGATCGAACGGGAGTTGAAGCAGTGCCGGGACAGGGAGAAGGGTCGACCAAGTGAGTTTCAACCACGGCGGTAACGGGAGCGACGCGGAGCGCGGTCGTACGGTCACCTCCATTCCCCTCACGGATGCCGATCCGCTCGGCAACGCCAGTTTCGGGACGCTGGTGCGCGACGCCGCCGAGCAGATGTCGACCCTGGTCCGCGCCGAGGTCGAACTGGCCAAGGCCGAGGTCACCGGCGAGATCAAGAAGGGCCTGCAGGGCAGCGTCTACTTCATCCTCGCGCTCACCGTGCTGCTGTTCAGCACGTTCTTCTTTTTCTTCTTCCTCGGCGAACTGCTCGACGTGTGGCTGGCGCGCTGGGCGGCCTTCCTGATCGTCTTCCTGCTCATGGTCGTCGCCACCGCGGTACTGGCGTTCCTCGGCTACCGGCGGGTGAAGAAACTGCGCGCGCCGGAGAAGACGATCGATTCGCTCAAGCAGGCGCGCACGGTGCTGCCGCACGGCTTGGGCGCGTCCGCGCACGAGGACCGCCTCGCCCTGGAGAAGCAGACTTCCTAGGCGCGCGCGCGAGCCGGTACGGCGGCTACTAGGCTCGATCGGCGTGTCGGCGAACTTGCTCCCGGATCCGTCCAGCGTCCGTTACGACGGACCGTGGACGCATAGGGACGTGCACGCCAACGGCATCCGCTTCCACGTCGTGGACGCGGCGCCCGAACGGTCCGACGCACCGCTGGTCGTGTTGCTGCACGGCTTCGGCGACTTCTGGTGGTCCTGGCGGCACCAACTGACCGGCCTGGCCGAGCTCGGCTACCGCACCGTGGCCGTCGACCTGCGCGGCTACGGCGACAGCGACAAGCCGCCGCGCGGTTACGACGGCTGGACGCTCGCCGGTGACGTCGCCGGGCTGATCCGGGCACTGGGCTACACCGAGGCGACGCTCGCCGGGCACGCCGAGGGTGGTCTGGTCTGCTGGACCACGGCGGTGCTGCATCCGCGCTTGGTTCGCTCGATCGCGCTGGTGGGCTCGCCGCATCCGTCGGCGTTGAAAAGCTCCGTGCTGCGCAACCGCCGCCAGCGCGCGGCCTGGCTGCCGAACTTCCTTCGCTACCAGCTCCCCCGGTACGGCGAGCACTTGTTGACCACCGCCGACGGCTTCGAAGTGGAACGGCTGCTGCGCCAACGGGTCAGCGCGGGTTGGGCGAACACCGCCGAATTCGTCGACACCGCACAGCGGATGCGGTCGGCGATCCGGATCCCCGGCGCCGCGCATTGCGCACTGGAGTACCAGCGCTGGGCCTTCCGCAGCCAGTGGCGGCCGGACGGCCGCCGGTTCATGGCGACCATGCGCCAACCCATCCGCATCCCCGTCCTGGCCATGCGCGGCGAGCTGGACCCGTACGTACTGCCGGGAACCTTCCGCCGCGACCTCCATCTCTCGCCGGAACGGCGGCTGGCCGGTATCCCGGCGGCCGGGCACTTCGCCCACCAGGAGAACCCGGACGCCGTGACGAAGGAACTGGTCAAACTCCTCGGCTGAACGCTTCGCGTTCCGGCCCGGCCACGGGTTCGCGGCCGGGTCTCGGTTCGATGAAAGCGCGTACCCACACCGATCCCGCGCTTCCGCCTTCCCAAGTCGCGACCAAGCCCTGCAGCGGAACGAGTTCCGCGACATCGGAATACCACGGCTCCGTTCCGGTGGTACGGCCGACCCGCGTCGCGGATCAGCTCAGCACACAGGCCCCCGTGGCCACCGGCCCATCGGAACGCTGCGAAGCTTCGAGTTCGGAGCGGACTTCGTTGAGCGTCAGCACATAACCGGTGTCGTTGTCGGTCACCGCGGCGCCGAAGACGACCCCGAGCACCTGCCCTTCGGTATCCACCAGCGGCCCACCGGAATTGCCCGCCTGGACGAGCCCGCGGACGGTGTACACCTCACGCTTCACCGTTCCGTCGCGGTAGATGTTCGGGCCGGTCAGATCCAGAGTCTCGCGGATCCGGGCCGCGCTCGCGGTGTACCGGCCACCGCCCGGGTAGCCGAGCACGATGGCGCTGTCGCCGGTACGCGCGGGCGACGGCGCCTGCGGCACGACCGGAGCGGTGAGTCCGGGTACCGAGAGCACCGCGACGTCGGTGAACGGGTCGAACAGCACCACCGAAGCGGGCAGCGAGCCGTAGGCGGTGTCCACGTCGACGCTCGTCGTGCCCGCGACGACGTGAGCGTTGGTCATCACGCGCTCCGGGGCGATCACGAAGCCCGAGCCCTCCAGCGCCCGCTGGCAACTCGGCGCGACACCGCGGATCCGCAGCACGCTCTGCTGCAGCGAGGCGGCGACCGGGCTGGCCAGCACGCTCGGATCCGGTGGTTCCACCGCGGCGATCGGCGCCCGCCCGAACGGCCCGATCACGTCCGGCAGACCGGAGGTGTTGAGCAGCTTGGAGAATTCGTTGGGCAGCTTGCGCAGCCAGTTCGGCGCGACGTCGTTGACGTCGGCCAGCACCCGCGAGCCGTTGATCGCGGTCGCGATGGCCGGCTGTGACGAGGTGGCCAGCGGCAGTGCCAGCAACCACGCGGTGACCAGCACGGCGACCGCCTGCAGCCCCGCGCCGACCACGCTGTCCACGCTGCGCGTGAAGGGATGACGCATGCCGCTGCGCGCCGCGCGTCCGAGCACCATGCCCGCGACTTCACCGACGATCACCAGCACCACGATGAGCAGCACGCCGGTGAGCACCCTGGTGCGGCCCTCGTCGACGTGCACCAGGATGTGCGGCGCGATCAGGATGCCCGCGACCGCGCCGAGCACCACGCCGAGGAAGGCGAGCGCGGAGGCCACCGCGCCCTGCCGCCAGCCCGAAGAAGCGGCGAGCAGGGCCAGTAGCACGACGGCGATGTCGAGCCAGGCCGACGAACTCATAACGTCATCCCCACGGCGGCGAGTGCGGTCTGCAGATCACGGACGTCCGCGTGGTCCCACTCGCGATCCCAGCCCGCGGCCTTGCTGATCCCGGCGAGGATGCCGCCGGTGAGGCCCCAGACCAGCATCCCGTCCACCTGGAACGCCGGGCTCTGATAACCGAGGGGGCTGCGAACCAGGAAGCGGTTGGCCGGATCCAGCAGCTGCGCGAGCGGCACGCGCACGACCCGCTCGGTCTCGCTCCGGTCGACCACCTGCACCGCACCCGGCGTACGCCAGTACGCGAGCACCGGCGTCACGTCGAAACGAGAGACCGGCACGAACAGCTTGGGTTGTACCGCGAACGGTTCCACGCCGGAACGGTCGAGGCCGGTTTCCTCGCACGCCTCCCGCAGCGCGGTATCGATCGGCCCGGCATCGCCCGGGTCCGCGGCGCCACCAGGGAAGGCCACCTGGCCGCGATGCTGACGCAGGGTGGAGGCGCGCTGGGTGAGCAGCACCTCCGCGTCGGCGGGCAGTCCGCCGGGGGCATCCGGGTCGGGCTCCGGCGAGCCGCCGAACAGCACGAGCACCGCCGCTTGACGCGGCTTCGAGGTCACGGTCATGGCGCGGCGCAGCGCACGCGCCCTGGTCGCGGTGTCGGCGCTGTCGAGGGCCGGTTCGGCCGAGCGGGTCAGCCAGTTCGGGATGCCGGGGGGCATTTCGATGGTCATCGCGCACCTCCCCCGCGCATTCGCCCACCGACCCGCGTGCACGCCCGCACCGTCACCTCCACCATTGATTCGTCCACCCGCATCGTCATGCGGCCACTCCGAGCTTGCCCGCGACGGTATCCGCGATGTCATCCACCCCGTCGAAAGCGCGCACCTCGACGTCGGCTATCGAGCCATCGGCACGCACAAGCACCGAGATCGGCAGCACAGAGGGGGCGCCGACGACCGTGCGCACTCGCGCGTCGGCGTCGAGCACGCCGGGCAATCTCACGTCCAGTCCGCGCAAACGGGACAGTGCCTTGGCCTCATCAGGGTCGCTGTGCACGGTCAGCACCGTAATCGCGTTTCCGGCGCGTTGGGCGTATTGCTGCAAATACGGCAACTCTCTGGCGCACGGTGCGCACCAGTAGGCCCAGAGATTCAGCAGGGCGGGCTTGCCCGCCAGCGCGGCGGCCAGGTCGACCGGTTCGCCGTCCGCCAGACATCCCAGCGTTATCCCGGCCAGCGGACCGTTGCCGGGGGCCGCGCCGCTCGGGCAATCGGGCAGATGGGCGGCGGCGCGCAGGTCATCGGAGACGCCGGAGGCAACGGGAGCCTGGTGTTGCTCCTCGCTCCGGTCGTCGCCGCGCGGCCACACCGCGACCGCCAGCGCGACCACGACGATCAGACCGGCAAGTGCCCAGCGCCACGCATGTCCCGCACTCCTTCGGCCCGAGGGCTCAGAACTCACCGGCCCACCAGCTCGAGCAGATGCTCCCGCTCCGGCCCCTTCACCAACTTGGCCGCGGCCTCCGGATCGGTCGGCCCGATCCCGAACGACGGACAGTCTTTGACCAGGACGCACGCACCGCACGCCGGCTTGCGGGAATGGCAGACGCGCCGTCCGTGGAAGATCACCCGGTGCGACAGCATCGTCCATTCCTTGCGCTCGATCAGCGCGCCGACGATGTGCTCGACTTTGACCGGGTCCTCCTCGTCGGTCCATCCCCACCGGCGCACCAGGCGACCGAAATGGGTGTCGACCGTGATGCCGGGGACCCCGAACGCGTTACCGAGGATGACGTTGGCAGTCTTGCGCCCGATGCCGGGGAGCTGGACCAGTTCGGTCAGGGTGTGAGGCAATTCACCGTCGTGACGTTCCAGCAGCGCTTGGCCGAGTCCGATCAGGGAGGAGGTCTTGTTCCGGTAGAACCCGGTCGGCCGGATGTATTCCTCCAGCTCCGCGCGATTTGCCTCGGCGTAGGCCCGCGCGTCCGGGTAACGGGCGAACACCGCGGGCGTGGTGAGATTCACGCGCTCGTCGGTGCATTGTGCCGAAAGTATTGTCGCCACCGCCAATTCCAGCGGTGTGGTGAAATCCAGCTCGCAGTGCGCGTCGGGGAAGGCAGTCGCCAGTTCACGGTTCATCCGGCGCGCGCGGCGGACCAGCCCGAGCCGGGTTTCCGCCTGTCGTGCCCTGGTTTTCCGATTCGGAGCCGCGGCGGCGACCGGCGGCGTTCCGGAGGGCTCGGAGCCGGGCGGAAGCCCGTTCCCGGAGGCGGTGGAGGGGGAGACGCGCACGCGTCCACCATACGGAATCGGCAGACAACGTTGTCCTTCCAGTTCAGTTGCCGTGTTCCATCTGAGACCTCGACCGTGTTTACTGCTCGTCATGCAAGGACTCGCTGTGGTGCTCTTCCCAGTGGTGCTGATGCTGTTCGCACTGGGTATGGAGCGGGTCGAGAACCGGCTCCGCAAGCTTCTCGAACCCGACGAAGAGGTTCAGCAGTACCTGGACAAGGCAAGCAACGCCGAGGTGAAGGAGCTGACCAAACTCGGTCTGCCCGCCGCCGTCGCCCGGATGCGCAAGCGCCGCTCCCGCGGCGATGAGATGGACGTGGCCCGCGCCAGCTGACGCGGCGCAAGTGTCGCGCAATCCACTCGTTACGTGGTGTCCGTCACTACGCTGTAGTGAGGCCGCGTAGACTGCGCTGTTGGCCGAGTCGCTTCGGTCCGGTACAGAGCCATTTCCCTAAGGAGCACATTCGTGGACGAGGCCCTCGCCAGAGCAGGCATCTTCCAGGGCGTCGAGCCCACTGCGGTGGCCGCCCTCGCCAAGCAACTTCAGCCGGTTGATTTCCCGCGCGGTCATGTCATCTTCAACGAGGGTGAGCCGGGTGACCGGCTGTACATCATCACGTCCGGCAAGGTGAAGATCGGACGCCGTTCGCCCGATGGGCGCGAGAATCTGCTGACCATCATGGGCCCGTCCGACATGTTCGGCGAGCTGTCCATCTTCGACCCAGGTCCGCGCACTTCCACCGCCACCACGGTGACCGAGGTGCGCGCGGTGACGATGGACCGCGACGCCCTCAAGACCTGGATCGACCAGCGGCCCGAGATCGCCGAGCAACTGCTCCGCGTCCTCGCCCGCCGCCTGCGCCGGACCAACAACAACCTGGCCGACCTGATCTTCACCGACGTGCCCGGCCGCGTCGCCAAGGCGCTGTTGCAGCTCGCACAGCGCTTCGGCACGCAGGAAGCCGGTGCGCTGCGGGTCACCCACGACCTGACCCAGGAGGAGATCGCCCAGCTGGTCGGCGCCTCCCGCGAGACCGTGAACAAGGCGCTCGCCGACTTCGCGCATCGCGGCTGGCTGCGGCTGGAGGGCAAGAGCGTGCTCATCTCCGACTCCGAGCGCCTGGCCCGCCGCGCTCGGTAACACGCCCCGAACGACGAACGCCGGGTTCAGCGCTCCACTGAACCCGGCGTTCCGTTGTTCCTGTCAGCCGTGCACGCGCAGGTAGTCCAGCTGCGCCTGCACCGAACTGCGCGCCGCGGGCCACAGCCGCTCGTCCACATCGGCGTACACGCGCCGTACGACCGCCATCGCGTCCGCATCCGAACCGAGCACCCGCAACGCTTCCCGCACCTGGCCGAGGCGCTCGTGCCGATGGGCGATGTAGTAGCGGGCAACCGGTTCGAGATCAGGATGATCCGGGCCGTGCGCGGGCAGCAACGCCTTGCCCTTGCCCGCTTCCAGCAGCCGGTCCAGCGAGGACAGATAGTCGGCCAGCGCACCACTGCCTGACCCGAGCACGGTGGTGCCAGCGCCGAGGATGGTGTCGCCCGTCAGCACCGCGTCATCGAGGACGAAACTGACCGAGTCGTCGGTGTGGCCCGGCGTTTCCAGCACGGTGATCCGCAGGCCCGCGGCCTCGATCACCTCGCCGTCGGCGAAGGCGGCAGCCGAGCCGCGCAGAAAGCCGGAATCCTTGGCGCGCACGGATGTCCCGGTCAGTTTGACCAGATGATCGATCCCGCCGGTGTGGTCGTGGTGGTGGTGGGTGATCAAGGTGAGAGCGACCCGGCCACCGGTGGCCTCGGCGATCGCGGCGCTGTGCGACTCGTCCTTCGGACCCGGGTCCACCACCACACAGTCCGACCGGCCCGCCGCCCGCAGGATCCAGGTGTTGGTTCCCTCCAGGGTCATCTGTCCCGGATTGTCGGCGAGCAGCACCGCCGCCGTCTCGGTGACCTGTCGGAGCTGCCCGTAGGCGGGGTGTGTCAACGTCATCGCAAAACCTCGGATAGAAACGGAGCCGACAGTTCCGGTCTAGCGCACCTCGGCGATCAGTTCGACTTCGACCGGAGTATTCCGGGGAAGTTCGGAGACGCCGACGGCGGAGCGCGCGTGCTTGCCCGCGTCACCGAAGACCTGACCGAGGAACTCCGACGCACCGTTGATCACCACCGGCTGATCGCCGAATCCGGGTGCCGAAGCCACGAATCCGACCACCTTGACGATCCGCACCACCGCGTCCAGCCCGACCAGGTCGTGCACTGCGGCCAGCGCGTTGAGCGCGCACAGCCGAGCCGCTTCCTTGGCCGCCTCCACCGAAACCTCCGCGCCGACCTTGCCGACCGCCGACAGCTCGCCGTTCACGAACGGCAGCTGACCGGAGGTATAGACGAGCGACCCGGTGCGGATCGCGGGAATATAGGCCGCGACCGGTGCCACGACCGGGGGCAGGGTGATTCCGAGCTCGGCGAGGTTCTTCTCCCACTGGGTCACTGCGTCACCCTCCTTCGCTACTTGGGCCGCTTGAGATAGGCGACGTGCTGCTCACCGGTAGGGCCGGGCAGCACGGTGACCAGCTCCCAGCCGTCGGCGCCCCACTGATCGAGAATCTGCTTCGTCGCATGCGTCAGCAGCGGCACGGTCGCGTACTCCCACAAGGTCGTATCACTCATGTGCGAGAGCGTAGCTCTGTCTGGTTGCCGCGACTTCGTCGCGGCGTGTTCGCGGCCCCCTTGTGGCTCGCGTTTGCGCGACTACGCCGCCTTGACCACCACCGAGGGGCTCGCCGGGTGGTGGACGGCC
>NZ_JBFAXY010000073.1:0-10793 GCF_040681035.1 Nocardia sp. NPDC051911 | reverse complement strand
TGCAGGAGATCGTGGCCGAGACCTTCGCCGAGGTGCTCGGCGTGGAGCGGGTCGGCCTGGACGACGACTTCTTCGAGCTGGGCGGTAACTCGCTGATGGCCTTCACACTGCAGCGCGCGCTAGCCGCCCGGCTCGGCATCGACTTGCCGATGACGGCCTTGTTCACCGCACCGACGGTGCGCGGCCTGGCCACCCGCATCGACCATCCGGACGAACCCGCGGCGCTGTTCACTTCCGACGACGGCGCCACGATCGACACCGATGTCGTTCTCGGACCAGAGATCAGTACCGAAGGTGTCGCACCCATGTTCACCGCAGCCCCTCGGGATGTCCTGCTCACTGGTGCGACCGGATTCGTCGGCGCACACCTGCTGCGAGAGTTGCTGGCCAGCAGACCGGTACGCGTCTGGTGCCTGGTGCGTGGCGATGATGACGAGCGGGCACACAAGCGGATCCGCGACGCCCTGCAGAAGTACCGGATCTGGAACGACTCCTACCAAACCCGAATCGTCGCTGTTGCAGGCGATCTGGCCGCGCCCCGCCTCGGGCTCGACCATGCCGATTATACGCGGCTGGCCCAACGGATCGATACGATTTACCACAATGGAGCTCGCGTGAACCACATCGAGCCCTATACAAGGCTGCGCGCGGCGAACGTCTCGGGTACCCGCGAGGTGCTCGGCCTTGCGACCACCGGCCGGATCAAGTCCGTGCATTTCGTCTCCACCGTCAATGCCGTGATACCGGCCGCCACCACACCGGATTTCATCGGCGGGGAGAATGCGGAATTGAGCCTCGGCGAGGTGTCCGAGAACGGATACGTGGCCAGCAAATGGGTTGCCGAGCAACTGGTTCGGCAGGCGGGCGCACGCGGAGTGCCAGTGAGCATCTACCGTCCCGGCATCGTGTGCGGCGACCCGCGGCTCGGTGTGAACAGCGTCGACGACTCGTTCTGGAATATGATCCGGGCGGCCGCCATCCTCGGGCACGCCCCCGAGACAGCCGACGCCGCGATGTCGCTGGTACCTGTGAATTACGTGGTGTCCGCCATCGTAGCGCTGGCCGACCGGCCCGCGATCGGTGCGGCGTACCACCTGGTGAATACGCGGCCGGTGCCAATTCGCGATGTCTTCGCAGCTCTCCGCAGACAGGGGATTCCGATTGCAATCACCTCAGACCAAGAGACCGCGACGATGCTGGCCGAACAAGCCGCGGCGCGTAATGCGGCGGGCGACGACTCCTTGGTGCGCGCCGCGTTGGTAAGCGGCAACTACGGAGCGGTTACGGCCCCGATCGACGACACCCATACTCGTGCCGAGCTCGCTAAACAGCACATCCACTGCCCACCTATCGATGCTGCCGTACTTGACGCCTACGTCAGATCCTTCATCGACTCGGGCTTCTTCCCGGTCCGGAGCGATGACGGTCCACCGGAGGACCTCGTCGAGTCCCGATGAGGCAATGTGCCGAAGCACCGGACGTTTCTTTCCGAGAGGAAAACATGAACAGTGTTTCGCAGCGCTGGGTGCCGTCCGGATTGGATGGTGATCCGCAGCGATTCAGCGCAGCCGGTACCACGCTGGTCAATCTGTTCGAGCAGGCGGTGGCCGCGCATCCGGACAGCTCCGCAGCCAAGTTCGATATCGAATCGCTGACCTGCGCCGAATTGGATCGGCGCGCGAACGTGCTGGCGCGCCGGCTGATCGCCGGCGGCGTCGTACGGAACCACCAGTCGCGGTGATCCTGCTCGCTGGACCTGGTAGTCGCGCTGCTCGTGGTGCTGAAGACCGGTGCGGGCTATGTGCCGGTGGATCTTACCTACTTGGCCGACCGCATCGCTTATGCGCTCGAGGATTCGCGTCCGACCGGCGTGATCGTCGGGCGGTCTGCGCCGCCAGCGGGCCATGTCCACCGCGTCGCAGACCAGTTCGGCGCGTAGATGGTCTGCGATCGACCAACTGGGGATGCGCCGGGAGAACGCATCGAGCACGGCCGCGCAGTACACCCAGCCCTCGCTGGTGCGGTGCGCAGTCACGTCCATGCACCACAGCCGGTCCGGGCCCTCGGCGGTGAAGCGGCGGTTGACCAGGTCCGGGTGCGGACTGGCCTGCGGATCTCGCGTGGTGCAGCCTCGGCGACGGCGGAAATTCCGTCCAGCCCAGCGCTGCGCATCAGCCGGGCCACACGTTTGCGACCCACTCGGATCCGCCGACCGAGCCGCAGTTCGGCATGCACCCGCGCAGCACCGTAGATACCACGCGACGCGATGTGGACGTCGGTGATCGTGGCGGTGAGTTCACGATCAGCGCGAGCACGCGCAGACTCCCCCCGCTGCTTCCACTCGTAATACCCGGAGGTCGACACCCGCAGCACACGGCACGCCACCGTGACCGGGATGCCGGTTTTGGCCAGTTGCGCGACCACCGGGAACACTATTTTAGGAGGACGTTCTCCCGGGCGAAGTAGGCCGCCGCCTTACGCAGCACCTCGTTCTCCAGTTCGAGTTGCCGAGTCTTGCGCCGCAACTCGGCGAGTTCCTTGCGTTCAGCGCTGGTCACGCCCTCCCGGGCGCCCTCATCGATATCGGCACGCCGCAGCCAGTTCCGCAGGCACGATTCCGAGATCCCTAAACCCTTCGCGACCTGACCGATCGGCCGGTCGCTGCTGCGTGCCAACTCGATCGCGCGCTGACGGAACTCCGGCGGGTGTGCTGGTGGCATCCAGACTCCTTCTGGAGGCGAGTATCTCGCCTCACCATTGATGTCCGGAAGACGGCAACCGTATGTATCGATAACAAAACGGTGGGTATGTGTCCGACGACAGCGTCTGCCGCGTCGGCACCAGCGCCTGGAGCCTTTGCTCGCAACCACTTCCACCTGCTGGCGGCCGAAGGATCGGTCCGCGAGCAGTCTTTGATGTCCGGTATCGCGGCGGCGACGCGGTTGGAGTCGGTTGCCGCCTGCGGGCGGCGGCGGGGTCGCCGGGCATCTGTTTTCGGAAGTAGTTCACGCCCTGCTTGCCGCAGCTGATCGACCACGCCTCACCCTCGTCATCCCAGGCGTACCGGCCACCGCCGCGAGACGATACCTCGGCACGGCGGCCTTCAATTCCTGGCTCCTGATGACAAGGCGGCATCATCGGGCAGAGCGGGGCCCTTCGCCGGCTGCACCATGTAGAGGGGCGGCAGGAAGTTGCCGGGTCGGCTGCGGGCGAGGTGTTCGCGCAGCGCCGCTGTCGCCGCCGGATGAGTCGCGTCGGTGAGTTCGATGACGCGCCGTACTGTGAGAGCATCAACGCCTCGCGCGTCAGCGTGGGCACAATAGCCGTCGATGATGGCGAGCGTTTTCGCATCAGGCATCCGCGGTGGGGAGCGGTGTACCAACCGATTGCGCTCGACATCGATGTCGCTGTATCCGCGGCGCTCACGCAGCAAGTGCTCGATCTCTTCGAGAGTCGACGTCCGCGTGAGGAGGGCTGCCAGCGACGACTCGGCAAGGGCAGCGGCGGCGGCGATTCTGTACACCCGCGTAGTGGCCTCGGTGACGTCTACGACAGCACCGCGTTGGGTTTCGACACAGCCACGCCAGCCGGAGGCAGCCACTGCCAGCAGCGCATTGGCCTCCGATGGATGCCACGACCAGATGTTGGCGATTTCTTCTGCATCCTCAGGTACCAGGTTGACGAATTCCTCGGCATCCAGGGCGATCAACCGAGCTTCGAGCTCCGCAGGGGACAGTTCGCCGTCAACGCCGATACCTGCCACGAGTACCTGAGTCGGCAGCCCGGTGGAAATCGCGGCGGCCAAGGCGACGGAATCGGCGAGTGGACTCCGTAGATTTGACTCAGTTCCTGTGGCGAGGATGTCACCACCGGTGTCGATCACCACGAGCTCATCGGCTCCGAAAAGAGCTGCCGCGCAGCGAATCTGGTGCGCGAGTCCCGTCACCCCAGCCTCGATGTCCATCAGGAGCAGCGGCCGCCCGATATGCTTGGCAAGACGCGGAAGTGTCGATTCGCCGTCGGCGCGTAGAACCGCCGTGGATGGTACCTCGGAGACTCCGTCCCGATCGATCAACCCGTCGAAGTCGGCCCGGTTTCTGGGACCGGGGGCGGGGTCGATCATCAGCCGGTCCCACGAGAAACTCATGATGGCGGCGACCCGCAGAGTTGTCATCTTGTCGGCGAGCAGCGCCGCCGTAACTGCGTCGCCGCCTCCGCCAGCTGCGATTGCTACTGCCGTCATCGTCGTGCGCCAATCAATCCGACTCCTATATTGGCCAGTGGTGTATAACGTTCGGCGCGAAGCGCCCGCAGATCGCAGAAATTTTGCGGGACCATATCATTCGTGGTGACCCGCCGCCCAGTGCAGACGTTCCTTCCGAGCATGCGCTGCCTCCCTATCGGCTTGGCCCGGCCCTCTGAGAGCCGAAGCGGTAAACGCCTTCGCCGAACTCGCGCCACGGACCGGATCGCCGAGTTGGCTGCGCTGTTGGATCTCCGGCCTCGGCCCAGTGGCCTTCTTCGACTACGCGGGTTTCGGCTTCCCCGATGACCAGGGCGGCGCATCCGCGCACCCGGGGGTCGGTGAGGATCGGTGTCGGCATCGCCTTGGCTTGGTGGCCGCCGAGCATGAGGAGTATATCGGATCCAGCCCTGCGGTGATGGTCGCGGACATCGAGTAGGTCGGCGCGAGTAAGTTGAACCCGACTCAGCGCGGCCGCGCAATTGTTCCTCCGACGTGGTGGGCGGCGTAGGTGGCGATGTAGCCCCCATGACGAGCACAGGCAGGGTGCAGCTCAGCGCGGCGTTCTCCGCGCCCATTCTGCGCGCGGCCGCCCGCGCTTACCTCACGCACGGACAGCAGTAGAACACGCCGCTGGCGGCCGATCTGGTCAACGCGCTGCAGGCCATCGACCGCGTCGGGGCATCCACAGCGCAGATTCGCGGTCGCCGACTACACCAATGACTCTCCCTATATACAACTACTCCCACATCGCCGATAAAGCCGCCGCGCGGCGGCTCAATCCCGACCGGCAGTGGCCGGGGAAACGCGCCTTCAAGGCCGCATGGGAGGACATGGTCGGAGACCGGGGGGCAGTGCATGGGCACTCCTCCACGCCGGGCTCGGCGAACGGTCCACAGAAACGGACCGGTAGCAACACCAGGACCGCGTTACGGCCGACTCAACCAGGACTGTCTCAATTCAGCGGCCAGTCGCTCGCCGACCGAAAGGATGAACTGTCGACTAATTCAATGGCAGCGCGCAGCAGCACCCTCGAGGCTTTCGCTGCGGTGAGAGGTCTCTGACCCGTCGACGGTTCATATCGCGTCGAGGTCGCCGATCGGGCAGGGTTGTCGATGAGGACGAGCCGGGGCACGGGCATAGCCGAGCCTCCACCGGTCCGGCGCCCAGCAGCCGCCGCAGCCCAGTGCCTATCGCTTCACCACGACTGAGCCTGCGGCGTGTCGACCGGTGTCGGAACCTCACGCTCGCAGGAACCCACCTCGACCCAGCACACTGCCACGCCGATGTGTATGTCGAGCGGCGGTGAAGGAGCTCCGTCCACGCGGAGGATGATCGGCCCTACCTACTACGTAGGTACTGTCCGGAAGAAATTCGTTGTTTGCTGATGTGGATTGTCCACCCGTACGACGACGATAAGGAGTATCGGCGGGCGCAGGTGCCGGCGTGGAGCGTTTTACCGTGCGGTTGATGTCTGTCAGCGACGAGGGCCACCCCTACTGTGCACAACGACATGGAGCCGATTCGGGCAACGACGCTCAGTGGGCCGCGGTCATCAACTGGATTCGTAGATGACTGCACTACTACCTCTTGCCTACGGGTACTTGCGCGATGGCCTGATCGAGGTTGCTGATGGCGAAGGTGATTTGGGTGAAAACACATTGCGGGCCGCTGATCGCTCGCTCGGCTACGAGTTGGGTACCGTGTTCCATGAACCGCCACCGGACACCGGATTGCTTCGACCAGCGTTCGTCGATCTGATCCAGGAATGCCGCCGCGCCGCAGCGCACGCGGTGATCACACTGTCCGGGCATCTGTCGAACATGTCGGTGTCCCGGATGGTCCTGCGGGCGGCCCTGCAAGTGCGCGCCGACGCGGTCGTCCACGAAATCGGGTATTGAGTCTCCGGGCCAGTCGCCTTGAGACTCAATCGCGGGGCGCCTGGACGCGGTTCGATATACAAGCCTACAAACAATTATCCGTAGCCTCACGGTTGCCACAGGCAAGGAACCGCGATCGGGTTGCACCGCGACGAGCCAACCCTGTGCTACGGAGACGAGATCTCATGCTATTTCGTCAGTCCGAGCAGCGCGGCGGTTAGGCCGTAGTCGGGGCCGAAGTCGTGCATGTTTCCGGTGCGGCAACCGTCGGCCTTCATCTGTACCCGCTCGCAGAACAGACTGACAATCTCACCGTTGAGGGCGGTAGGGATGATGACATGAACTCGCGCCCAGCTATTTTCGCGATCGATGAGGTTGTCGATGTTCCCGAACACCAGGGCTGCGAGGTCGGCGACTTCGGTGAGACCGGAGGCGTTGTCGCGAAGCTGGCGGGTGACGTTCGTGAGTCCGGTCAACGTCCCCGCGAGCTGGTCCTGGTACTGCCCGAGGGTGCTGGAGGTATTGGCGAGGAAGGTAGTGAGCTGGTCGAGTGTCGCCTGCAGACCGGGGGATTGCTCGGCGAACAGGCCGGACATCTGGGTCATGCGGTTGCTGAAATCATGGACTGCTTGGTCGTTCTCGGTGAGAATGGCGGTGAGTTCGTTGAGCCTGAGGATGATGTTCGAGATCGCGTCCTTGTTGTCGACCCCGACTTTCAGCGCGGCCGACAGCGCTTCGAGGGTGTCGCGGATCTTCGCGCCGTTGCCCTCGAGCATGGGGTAGAGCACCCGGCCCGACATCGGGCCGTGCCCCTGGGCGTCTTCCTGCGTTTTCAGCGCCGCCGCGAACTGATCGATGGTCTTGATCATGGTGTCGAGTTCGACGGGGGTCTTGGTCCGCGACTTCGGTAGGTGTGCGCCGTCTGAGAGGGTCTCGCCCTGTGTGTAGGCTGGGGTGAGTTCGATGTGACGATCGGTGACGATGGACGGCGAGATAAGCGCCGCCACCGCGTCTTTCGGAATCTTCACGCGAGACTCGATCGACAGGTGGACCTCGATGAGCGTGTCTTTCGGTGTAACCTTCTCGACCTTGCCGACCTCGAGTCCGAGGACGGTGACGGGGTTGCCTTCGTAGATACCGGCGATGTTGTCGAAATCAGCGGTGATCCGCGTGGTATCCCTCAACGCGTCGTTCGCCGCGTTCGGCAACAGCGAGCAGCCGCCCACCGTAAGTGCCATCGTGCTGATCGCGAGTGCCTTGACCCGCCTGAACTTGTTCGCCGAACTGAACTTCAGCACGGAGATGCCTCACTGTCTTGCCTGACACTTCATCCCTCCGGGAGGAAGATACTGGATGGAAGGGGTCAATTACGGAGCTCTTGCGTGATCCCGCTGGGGCAATCAGCGATGCGGATCCAGGACTGTGGCGCGGTGCCAAGAATCCCGCCAGCGGTGACAGTGGGTGATCGACCGTCGGGCGACGATTTCTTGCGCCTTCATTCTATTGAGCGCGCTGACTAGCGGATCTCTGTAAACCCCCGCCCATCGGGGCGCCGATCATGCCGCCGTGGACAGTTGGTGCGACGTCAACTTCAGTGGCCTCGGCTTGGACTCCGAGGAAAGAGATTTTAGCACCAGCTTGTCGCTGGCTCTGATCGTCCCGCCCATGGTGATCGGCGTTCTCGAATGTCCGGTCGATGGATCATCGGCACGTTCATGACGCTGACGCGTCTACACTGCGAGAAAAGTCCTTTCGGCCTCTCGCTGGACACATCGCTCCAATCGCAACCAATGTCCGGTACGGCGAGCACCATATCGCCGACCGTCGCGCCATCGGCGTTTAGTATGCGAGTGCCTGCGGAAGTCGACCGCCTCGCCATGCCAGTCCGCGGCGCGGAGTTCCGCCCAATCCGAAGTTTCTGCTCACCCACCCTTTCCTTTCATCCAGCCTGTCATCAAAGCGTCCCGCGAAACCGCCCACCCGAGCACTTGCATGCGGCGGTTTCAGTGAGTACAGATCTGTGCAAGTCGGCGTGACTTGAATCTGATTCGCATCACCGAAGCGCCGACAGACGGGGTCAGTCCGGTTCCGAGTATTGGCGGTATGTATGACCGGGCATCTCGCCTCTCTATACCTACCGAATTCATTCAATATCATGCGCAGGTAGGACAGTGCTGCGCATCCGTCCACCTGGCACAGATACGTACGTGGAGCAAACTTGAGGTAGCGCAGGTCAGGATCTACCGCCGCACCAAATCATCTATGCGCGTCGAAGTCGGTCAATCGATGGCGTCGCTTCGGTGAGGTCGGACTTGAGGACCGGTCCTCGGTACCCCACCGGCAGCCGGGCGCGACCGAGGTAGCGGTCGTCGCCCGGATCGAGCGGTCGCGCCGGGACAACAAGAGGTCGGTACGGCGGATCGCGTTCGAACTCCAAGCCGCCGGGGTCGACATCGCGGTGCGAACGGTGACCAGGCAGTCAGCGCGGGCTCCGAGCAGGCCGAGACCGTCGCCCGCGCCAAGGTGTGCGAGCCTCGCACGGGCTATGTCTTCCTACATTCCGCAGTCGATGGCTTATCCCTGGCTGGCGTATACCGAAGCTTGGGCGTTTCGTGTTTCGGGCGTGAGCGTCCTTCGCGGTCACGGCATCGACCACCTTTACAGTATCGTCACCGACAACCGAGCCTGCTACAAGGCCTGTGACTTCGCGAAAGTTCTCCACGGGACCGCCACCAGCGGATACATCCCTACACACCCCGCCGACGTGAACGGCAAGAGCGAGGCCTGGGAGACCGTCGCGGCCCAGTCCGACGGTCGGGAACGGCGGACCCCGCCGATCGCCTTGGCCAGCAGCTCGTCGGTCAACTGCTCGACCCCGCCGTCACGGTCCACCGCGCAGGATTGGCCCATCTCCACATACCGGGCGCACGGTCTTGCGGTCGGTGCCCGACAACCGGGCCACCTCCCGCAGCCCACGACCCTGCAGCCACAGCCGCAGCATCTCCCTGATCTCGATCACCGAAACCTCCCGGTAGCTCATCCGCTAATGCAGCGGCCGAGCGACCGAGAACCCCCAGCTGCCACGCCGGGGTGGTCCCATAACTGGCAAAACCTGCCGGTCAAGTGGTCCCATCACTAGCTAACAGGACGGTCCCATGCTGCTGGCTAAACCAGCTCCGATGTGGTCCCTTCCTCCTGGCAGCCGACAGCTGGGGCAGCCGCGCGACGCGATGTCGCACGTTGCGAGTGGTCGCGTTTGATTGGAGGTCGTTTGGCGAGGACGCGATTCGGTCCAGTGTCTCTGGGACCGTCCCCATCCTGGCGTGCGTCGTGAGTGACTGCGGGGTGCGAAGCCTGGGGTGATAGCAGAAGCGTCCCTGTCCACCCAGGGGCGACGGGCGAGGGGAAGGTCGCACGGCTGAACGGAAGGAATCTTCGTATGCCTCGTTATCAGCAGCTCTGGCGGTGGCGATCTCAATGTCTGCAAAAGTTGACTATTGTCGATGAACTTCGACAGTAGTTAGTTTATGTTATCATCTTTGAGTGCCATCGGTCCAACAGAACGAGTACAAGATTCGGCGTCGATATGAGCGCGCTCCTCGTCGTGGCGAGGAAAGACGAACCGCGTTATTGAAAGCGCTTGAACAACTCCTGGAAAAAGAAGCTCTCGCGCAGATTGGCATTGCAGACATCGCGAAAGCCGCTGGCGTGACTCGGTCGGCCTTCTACTTCTACTTCCCCACAAAGGCCGCAGCTGTCGCCGCGCTTCTTGAGGGGATTTATGAGGAGTTGCTGGAAGGTTCGGGTACGTGGCATATGGTTGATGGGTCCGCCCGCCATGCCCTCCGGGCGGGGTTCGAAGCAGTCATTTCGTATTGCGAGCAAAATATCAATCTCATGGCGGCAACCTGGGATGCTGTCGGCAGCGATCGGGAAGTTCGCGAACTCTGGGAGGGATGGATGGAGGAGTTGGTCAAGCGGGTTGGAGCCAAGATCTCCGACGAACGAACTGCCGGCCGCGCTCCTGCTGGTACAGATGCCAACGTGATAGCTGAGGCCCTCGTCTTCATGAACGAACGCATTTTGGAGCGCGAGGTTCGAGCACGCGCGGGCGGCGGTGAGCCAACTCCGGGGCTTAGTGACGCGATATTCGAAATATGGGATCGGACAATCTATGGCATTGAATGAGCGCGGCACAAACGGCCTTTAGTCTCAATGCCAGTGATTCAAAGATGGGTGAGCTGGTCTTTGTCCTGACTTGGGTGTCCCTATGGTTTTCGTCAAGCGATGATGGACTCGGGGATTCGGTCGAGCTGTTTGGTTTTGAGCGTGGCGTAGAGGACGTCGCAGCGGCGGCGGGGCGGGCAGATGACGGCCGCGTTGTGTTTCTTTCCTTCGTCGCGGTGGGGTCGGCCCGGAGCACCCTGCCGATGTCCATCGGTGGGTTTCTAAAAAACCTCATCTGTCACGCTCGGCGCAAGGCAACTCGGCCGGACATCAAATCCGGTGCTGCTGATCGTCCCTGCGATCCTGAGGACGTCGTTGACCAGGCACAGCTGCGCCAACCTTGCTCGTTGAGGTTCCCCCGCTTCCTTGGAGGGCTCTGAGCATGGTCCGATAGGACCGGGAAGGAGCCCCGCGTGGCAGCACCGAAGAAATACCCGGACGAG
>NZ_JBFAXY010000072.1:0-11181 GCF_040681035.1 Nocardia sp. NPDC051911 | reverse complement strand
CGACACAACAATCGTCCCGCTACACCGACGAACCTGTTAAGGTTCAACGCCAAGCCACCTGGCCCATTTCGTTTGGCAACTCTGGCCAACAATCACTTAGCGCCATCAACTTCACCGCCGCCTACATCAGCATCCATCAAGCCATTCACGGCCACAGCCCGAATTGGGCGCAGATCGCCGAAGCAGCCACCGACCAGAACGGTCTCCGGTTATTCCTCGATGCCGATGATGCGACGGCACAATCCCGGTGGATCGCCACGCATGGCTGGATCGTCCTGCGAGACGGAAGCCTCCAACCAGGAAAGCGCGTCGCTGCCGAGGCTCGCAGTCGAGGCCACAGCATGCCCGGTCGACCACTGACCTGAGAGTTGCCATGCGCGCAAGCTGTGGTGGCTGTCAGGCAGCTGTCAAAGACAAACGGACTAACCGCCAACTACAGTCCTCGGAGGTTTGCTCCTACGATCAGAAGTTATGAGCACACCACCGGATCCGAAAGCGCCGTACTGGACCCGGCGAGACGTGGCGGATTATCTGGGCTGGTCACCACAGACAGTGAGCTCGTATCTATCAGCGGGTCGACTGCCCGAACCGTTCGATCGTGTCGCGGGCTCGCCGATATGGGAACCGCGGACGATCATCGTTTGGAACGAGGGTGGGCGGCCAAAACAGCTGGCCGACTGAAAGTCTCGGCCTGACCAGGGTCATCACTTGCGCCTCGCGAGATCAGTTCCGCACGACGTGGTCCACGACGGTGGCGGCCAAATCGCCTGTTCCCTGCTCCAGGACCTCGGTCCGATATGAGTCCCAGTTGGCCAGTTTTCCGGCGTCTCGAGGCGCTCCGCGGCGGGCCATCCGCTCACGGATCTGGTCAGGTTCAGCCGACACCCAGATGGTCTGGACCTGCCGCGCGGGTGTTGACACGGATGACTCGATGTACTCGGCGAGTGAGATCCCCTGCTGGGCAGCGCCTCGGACGTGACCAAGGAACGGCGCGTCGACAACCACCGGCGTGTGGTGGCTGGTGATGAGCGCGTGGCGGATCAAAGCGCTGTAGATGTGCGGGTTGATGACCCGTGCGTAGACACTGCCGTCCCGGTCATGTGGGTCGCCGGTCAGCTCGGTCATGACGGACTCTTCGAGCTCAGGCGCGAAGCTGTCCTTGTCGATGAGCACGGCGCCCATTACTTCGGTGAGATGACGTGCCGCTGTCGACTTCCCTGACCCTGGAAAGCCACACACGATGGTGACGCTGGTGTCAGTTGAAGCCGCGATCCGGTCCAGCTCGCGGGTCATCACGAACTGCACGGCGGCAAACGATTGTGGCTGACTCGCTGGTCGCATCAAGTACTCCTTCACCCCTGGTCAGGACGGGGGATCGGTCGCCGCGAGCAGTTTCAGCAGAGCGTCGGAGATCTGCGGATTCGCTGCGATGGTGTGAGTGGATGTCAGGGTATGGTCACTGCCGTCGGAGTCGGCGACGAGCGCGCCAGCCTCGCGGGCGATCAACACCCCGGCTGCAACATCCCACGGCTTATTCGACAAAAGCACACAGGCGTCGAGGCGTCCTTCGGCAACCCACACAAGATCCAGCGCGGCTGAGCCCACCATTCGAATCCGCTCGACCCGCTCGGCGAGCACAGCTGTCACAGCGAGCCGCCGTCGGTTTTTCGCCGCCGCACCCGCGCCAACGGCGTAGTCACCGATCGAGACGATGGCGTTCGACAACGAATCCGTGGCGCTTGCGGCTATGCGGCGTCCATTGCAGAATGCGCCTCCCCCAGCATGGGCGTGATATTCCAGGTCAAGGAACGGCACGCCGATCGCACCGACTACTGGCATGTCGTCGCAGGTCAGCGCCAATGAGACCGCGCACAGCGGCAGGCCATGGATGAAGTTCGATGTTCCATCGATCGGGTCGAGTATCCACCGATATCGCGAACTACTGACAGCCTCGCTGTCGTCGGTCTCTTCCCCCAGGAAGTCGACGCCATCGACGGCGCCCTGCAGATATCGACGCACCGTGTCCTGGATGCGCATATCGAGGTCGGTCACAAAATCGCGGTCGTCTTTGCTGCGCACTTCACCAGGCCCGGCAGTGCGCAGCAGCTCGCAACCACGCGCGACGGCCGCCCTCGCCACATCGAGCATCGCTGCCACATCAAAGCTCATTCGCCGCGCCTTTCCCTGCTGTCGAGCCACATGCTCTCGAAAACATCGGAGAACGTCGTGAAGATCCCCCGTCCGCTGGACTTACGCGCCACGAAGGTCGGAGACTCGACACCTCGCGCGGCGGGCATGTATGGCTGCATGACGCACACGGCGGCGTCGATGATCGTGATGTTGAACCGGATTGGCTGGTCGTAGACACGGATCAGCAGCGAACCGGGCGCGCGGGGGCTGGCTTTGTTCCGAATGCGTTCGAGCGTGCGGATATTCGTGTCGGTGAGGTTCGTCAGCAGCCCCGCTGGATGTCCTTCCTCGATCTCTCGATCCCGAATGCTGGTGCCGTTCGGATCAAGGAACAGGCATCGGATGACCGTTCCCGTATCCAGCAGTCGCAGGATGTCGGAGTCGGAATACTGCTGGCACAGCATGTTCAGCGACAGGCCAGCCATGTCGATCTGCTGAGCCGTCTCGAACAGTTCCTGCGGCGGCATCGCCCGTATGAAGTCCAGGCGAGTCGCGAAAACCGCCTCGACGTCGGCCATCTCGCCCCGCCCGAAAATTCCTGGTGATCGTGGTGGCTCAGGATGCCGCACCAGATCACCCGGATCCCCCGAGAATTCCTCGAACAACTCCGCGATCGTCCATTCGGGGAACATGGACTGAAGGATCCGGCAGTGATGCGGATAGGGCAAGCGCGAAACATCACCAGCGAGCCACCGGTAGAACTGCGCTTTCCGCGGCCCACCCCCGACAAGTTCAGGCTCCAAAGTTCTCGCGAGCTGGTCGTATTCGCGGTTGAACGACGAGACCGTTTGCAGATGCCGTTGCTGGAGAAGAGCTTTTAAGACGGTGCCCATAGCCGCCTGCCTTCGGTGTGACATCAGTGTTGACCGAAGGGTACGCCAGAGGAGACAAGGAAGAGACATAAGCGCGCAAGGTGAGACATTTGCGGCGGCGAGACGATACCTGGCACGCCGATACCTTGTGGATGTCTGGCACTGGTTCCCAGCTCACCGCCCCGATAACCCCGAGGGCTTGGCGCTCTCGTAGCTTGCGCCGGACCAAGGGCGTCTGGCTGAAACGGCTGGTCGGCTGAAATCCACCCTGGACTCGTAGGAGGCATGCTCCTACACTCGACAAATACGTAGGAGCATCCCTCCTACAACCTGGAAGGGAGAACCGATGGCCGCACACTTCCAGCCCTTGTCGACTCAGACATGCACTTTCAGTAGCGCATTCGTCGATAGGGAGTTCAGTGAGCGCTTGCCCCCCGAAGAGGCCGCCGAGATCCTGGAAAGGCTCGGGCCCGCCGGCGTCGCTGCGATGCGGGAGCTGCTGCTACTGCGCCAGAAGGTCGGGTTCGACGCGGTCGTCCTCGAGGGCGGCGAACTGAATTTCTACGCCACTGAGCGGGACTTCTATGTCTCCGACCAGGTTTCAACGCACCCGTCGTGATGTTCTCGGCACCAGCGTGTTAACCGCTGCCAACTCCCGACACGCCGAGTGCTGCGGCGACGGTGTGGTGGAGGGCGTTCGGTTCGAGAGGCGCGACTCCGATCGACTGCCAAGCGGAATCAATCAATAACTGTCAACAGTTTAAACTGTTAGAATGCTAGAGAGATCTAGGCATCATGAACATGCCCGGGCCTCTCCCCACCCGCATCTCGTCCCAAGGATGTCCCCGATGAAGATCGCCTTGCCGAAGAAGAAGTCCACCGAGCTGCCTGCGGTGCTCGAGAAGCGCGTCCAGGAGGCGCGCACGGTGCTGGCCCATCAGCACGATCCGGCGCTCATCGATGCGCTGTCCGAGCGGGAGCTGGCCGAGGACCGGGCACTGGCCGAGGCTGTGCGCGATCACCAGCGCAAAGACCAGCAGGCCCGGCTGGACTCGGCGGCGGCCGCGGCGGAGCGGACCCGTAGCACCGTGGCCGCGCTGGCGGACCGTGAAGCCGAGGAGCTGCTTTTGGCGCAGCGCGCCATCAGTGAGGCGCGGCGTGCCACCAGCCCGCAATCGGTTCTCGCGCACCTCTACAAGCGCCGCACTCTGGTGCTGCGCATCCTGACCGTCGTCATGATCGCCGCGATGGCCTACAGCGCGGTCACCGTGCAGCACAACATTGCCCCTGACGGTAGGGACAACCCGCTGTTCTGGCTGTCCTTCGCCCTGGAGGGTCTGATCAGCGGTGTGCTGATCGCGATCATGCTTTCCACCAGCGACACGGCCCAGTGGATCCGCATCGATGACAAGGACGTCTGGAAGACCCACGTGACCGAGGGCGTTCTGCTGGTCCTGACTGTCGGGCTCAACACCTTCCCGTTTCTGCATTGGGGCGATGACAACAAGGGTGTCGACGTCTATGGCGTCGGTGTGCACGCGATCGCGCCGATCATGATGGGCGTCGCGCTGGCGACTCATGACCGGGTGTCCAAGCGCTATGGCCAAGCGATCGCCGCGGTGGCCGAGACCATCTCCGAGACCGACGAGATCGCCAATCGGCTGGCCGAACTGACGCGGATGACCGCCGAGCCGGCGACCGCCTTCGCGCCCACAGCTCCGGTCGCACACCACCGGACCGCCGAGCGCGTCGACCTCTCCCCCGCACCCGCACTGGAGCAGCCCGCACCCGCAGTGCGGGACGACGCGGAAACCCGCATCCCGCACCTGAAAACCCGCACCACTGCGGGTGCGGGTCAGCCCGCACCCGCAGTAGATCCCGCACCTGCACCCGCACCCGCAGTTGGCCCCGCAGCGGCCCGCACCACTGCGGGACCCGCACCCGCACCTGCACCCGCAGTGCGGGACAACACGGCGGCCGAGACCTCGCACAACACCGCTGATTCGGCCGCTGAGCTGGCGTTGGTGCGGACCCGCACCGAAATCCCGCACCCCGCAGCCAGCGGCGACGCGATCGACACCGAGACCCGCACCACCAGCGCCACCGACGAGCTCCACGGAACCGACCAGGAATCTACTGCGGGTACCGAGACCAGCGACAACGCCGACATCAGCATCGATGCTGGTTCGCCGCCCGCAGTGACCGAGCTGGTCGACGCGGCGCAGGCCTCCGTCGACGAGCACACCAACGCGTCGGACACCGACACCGACACCACCGACGACCAAGCACGCACCAGCGCACCGGCCCCGGTCGTCGAGCGGCCCCTGACAGAGGCCAAGCCCGCAGTGCGGACCCGCACCACCCCGCACCATCTGACGTCTCCCCGAATCAGCCCGGTACCCGCACCGGCCCGCACCCGCGCTCCCCTCGTCACGGCGGCCGCGACGGCTCAGCAGCTGCCGGAGTGGATGTCGCCACTGTTCGAGCTCGCCGCGGAAGTCAAGGCGCGTGGCGTCGCGAAAACCAAGACAGTCGAGCAGGTGGCCGCGGTCATCGCAGCGATCGACGCGGGCGCGGCGAACAACCGCATCGCGAAGGCGCCGGAGACCCAGATGTCACACCAGACCGTGGGAAGCATCCGGAAGGCGGCCGCTGATATCCGTAACGAGCACCGCGGTGGCGGCCGCGTCATTGAGCTGAGAAAGCAGGGGAACTGATCGATGACAAAACCAAATGACCGGCAGCTGGATCCAGCACAGCACCTGCAAGCCGCGCAGGACATCGTGGACCGCGCACAGGCGACCATGAGTAGCCTCATGGAGACCATCGCTCGGCTGGCGCGCGACATCCACGACGCCAACACCCACCTCCGGCTCGCCACAGCCTTGCAGGCCAGCTCAGATGTCCCTGCTTTGTCCGCCCGCCGCCCAGGCGCGAGCACCAAGCCGCATCCGTTCACACGTCAGTTGACGGCCACGGCCGCACTGGAACTCGCGACTGCGGTTTCCCAGAGCGGACGATCGCAGCAGCCGGTGAAGATCTTGGCCTGGATCTACGAGTCCTATTCCCACCCGCGCACAACGCCGAACAGCATCGCGGACAGCATGAGGATGGCGCATTCCACGGTCGACCGCGCGATCCGCTCTGCGATCGCGCTTCACGGCAGCTCAGTTGTCGGTCCCACAGACGACACCAACGCATGAAGAAGGTGCGGAGGGCCGCCAGGACGAGCAGCTCGGTGACGGCACGGCGCACTACTGCGCGCCGTGCCGTGCAGGTGTGCACTTTCAAATCCGGAATGAGGCCTGATACAACAGCTCTCAGGGCTCTGACCACGCCCAGCATGTACAGCCCGCTGCATCCACACACCCAGTGTGGGTGCGTGTCGCAAACGGCTTTTTCCGTGCGATTGTGGTGGGGTGAGAGCAACGAGCGGCCGCTCAGCGGCCGATCCGACCGAAGCAAGACAGCAAGAAACCCCGGTCTCCTATCGTTTGGCCGCGAGAGAGATCCGGGGTTCCCGTTACCCAAGCTGGGTGCGAGGCCTCAAATGAGGGGCCCTGCGTGTATGACCATACAGCCCCGCTCGGACATCGTCCGAACGGACCGGGTCATTTCACAGGGCGTGTCGCATTCCGGCTCCGACCCGAAGGACACCAGAGACGATGTGCCACCCGGCACCCAGAGCACAACGATCGACAGCCGCGTCGAGTACGCTCCGCGGCCATCTCACAGACCACGCATCGGATCACGTCCGGCGCGCGGGGCATGCGGCCGTTACCCGCCTGCCCCGCTGCCGCCAGAACTCCGTTGTGCGCCAGGACATTCCGTCACCCACTAGAGGAGCGCTGACCTGACCAATACCTAACTTCACCCTCAGTTCAGCTGTGGTGTGACCCACCAAATCGCGCCAACGATTGGTCTCACCCGCTGTCCTCGAAAGACGGATGTCTCTTCCGTCCTTCGTCCAGACGCTTCCTGCAAAGCAGATGCGTCCCTCTTTTGTGTCCTCGAAAGGACTGCTCTCTTGCAAAGCAGGTCCCATGGTAAAGCACGTCCGCACCCGGGCGCGACGCTCATCGTCGAGAAAGTTCGCCACCGCGCGGGCATCGACGACGACGCGACCGCCCTCGAGCAGACGATCGCCGAGCTCAACGCCACCCAACGTGGCAACAGCTGGTCGTTGCCGGTCCCTGCCGGCGCCGAGGCCGACGCGCCGGTGTGGCACGGTCCGGAGCACTGGATCGAGACCGTGCGCGTCCTGCTGGGCACCGAGCGCGGGCGGCAGCTGGTCACCAAGCACCACACCAACGCCGACACCGTCGCCATCGTCGCCAGCGAGCTCGCCGCGCACGCCGATGGCCTCACCGGCCGCGGTGTCACCGTCTCTGACGCCACCCTCTGCGAGGCGATCGGCTTCCAGGTCAAGACAATCCGCCGCGCGCGCTACGTGCTGCGGGATCTGGGTCTGGCGCGCTCGCTGGCCACCGGCCGGCCTCTGAGCCTTGTCGAGCAGGCCGCGGCCTGGCTGCACCACGGTGGCGCCCAGACCAAGGCAGCGTCGGTGTGGGCGCTGATGATCCCCCGCGAAGCCGCCGTCGCCGTCGCCCGCCCGCTCACCCCGCGCCGCAAGTCCGCGTCACTGGGACGGCTCAGCCGCGCCGCACACGCCGCAGCGGCGGCCGCCAACACCGCGCCGTCGACGCCGGATCGGCCCGTGGGACCACCTACTACAAACCTCTCTAGTAGAGAGGTTTGTTCTGGAGCGAATTACTCACCAAGCGCGCGCGAGCGCGATGGAAAAAATTCGAAAAAATCCAGGAGGAGGACAGAAACCGGTCCGCGTTCACTGGATCTGCAGCGCACGGCGGCCGAGCTCATCCACCACATCCCTGGCATCGACCGCCAGCAGTGGATCAGCACGCCGGGATCGGGTTCCTACGTGCGGCTTCCAGGCCCGCACATCGGCTGGGTCGCGGATCTGATCGCCGATGCCGGCATCGACAGCACCTGGTGGACCGGTCGCGCCATGGCGGCCCGTTTGAGCCGCTACATGGCCGAACAGGGCTACAGCTGGCCGAATCGGATCACTAACCCGGGCGGATTCCTGCGAGCGCTCCTGGCGGCCGTGGACTGGACCGAGCAGATCCCGGCGATGCCCGCGGCCGTCGTGCGGGAACGCCGCCGCGAGCTGCAGCGCCAGGACGAGCTCGAGCAGCAGCAGCGCCAAGCTGAGCGGGCCCGCATCGCCGACCAGGAACGCCAGGAAGCGGCCCGGAAAGCCGCCGCCAAGGCATACAGCGGCGAGTGCGGTCTCTGCCATGACACCGGCTGGATCGTCGCATTCGGTGCAGGCGAACCGATCGCACCGATTCGGTGCCTCTGCCCCGGCCTGGACCGCCCACCCCTGGATCTCCCCGCACCATCGGATCCGGCCGCGCCGGAGCCGGAGCAGCCCGTCGTCTTCGTCGACGAGGTGGTGGCTGCGGCGGCCGAGGCCGAGCAGGACCGGCGCGCGGCGGAGCTCGACGCCGCTGCGGGGCAGACGTGCCTGATGTGCTCGGAAGCACCCGGCACCGTCCGGACGTCGATGCCGTCGCGGCCGGCGGTCTGCGATCCGTGCTGGCACGCCGCCGGATTCGAGGGGGTGCCCAGCGTCGGCGTCAATCACAGCGGATCAATCCAGCGGAGTGAAAGCCTGGTGTATGTCGTCGAGGGTGGCGGGGATGATGTGGGCCTCGTGCTCCGGACTCCAGGACAGTTCGCCAGCGAGATGGCCTCGTGAGAGATCATCGATGACCTCATCGACGGTTAAGCCGCGTCGATCGGCCATGGCCACGACAGACGACACAACCTCGGCGCCATCATTGCTTCGGATCCGAATCGGTGTCGCAGCAAGCAACTGCAGCCATAAATTGGCCGGAAGTGGTTCAGCACCGGGCGGTGGCGGCTCAACCGCCAGCTCGGCAGCCCGTTGCCGGAACATCCACACCGGCACATGGGCAGGAGATCGGCTCGCCGCCGAAATCGCTTCTGCGGCAAAGCGTTCGATGTGCTTTCGGGACTGCCTGCTGCGGGACTGCTGCTTCTTGACGCGCTTCTTCGACGTCGGCATGGCCAAACACTAAGCCGATCCCGTGGCCAGCATCCACCTGAAATCTAACAGTCGAAAATTCCCAACTAATAGACGTATAACAGTTTAAACTGTTAATATAGAAGTAGAAGAAACCAGCAACCGGAGGGAACCGAGACCGTGATCAGCAACCCGAACGCCGACTACAAAGCCCTCCGCAAGGAGCTGTTCGCCCTCATCGAGGAATCCGACACCCGAGGCATGAGCGAGAACTGGGACCTGATCCGCCGCGACGGCTACCCGGTGGCCAGCGCCGTAGTCCACAACGCGCAACGCTGCACCGTCCTGGCTCGCACCGCCCGCCGTGTGGCCGCCGACGAGCGTGACGCGCAGCTGGTCCGCGCTGCCGAGCGCATCGCGGAAATCGCCGAAGAACTCAACCGCATCGTCTAAAGGGTGAAGGAAGAGAGAAACCATGAAGTAGACCGAGCGATAGCCACGCACACGAGCCCCCGCATATCGAAATCAACAGGGAGAGAACGAAAATGGACACCGAAACGACCGCACCAGGCCTCATCGACTTCGAGGATCTCGCGGCCACCGACCCCGCCCTTGCCGCCGCGGCCCAGTGGTACAAGGGCCTGATCCTGATCGGCGCCGAGCACGAACGCGGCTATCCCTGCTGGGTGGGAAAATTCCCGCACATGGTCGACGGAGAGCTCGACCAGTGGGAAGAATGGTCGGTCAGCATCGGCCGCGACCGTGAGACCAAGGAATGGCACATCGAAGTGTCGACAAACGAGCTGGTGGCAGACCAGTTGTCCAACGCGGGCGCTGAGGGCCTGATCACCACAATCCGCGCCGCTCAGGCCGCACAGCGCGCCATGGACGCCGGATATTTCTTCCTCGAACGATAACCCCTCGTCACGTGCCCCGTGCAGATGACTGCACGGGGCACGCCTACAACTCACCAACCCTCGAGACAGGACGAAACCCATGGGTGACCGCGCCAACATCTTCCTGGTGGACACAGCAGACACAGACATCGAGCCCGTGGTCGGCATCTACCTCTACACGCACCGCAAGGGCCAGGACTGGCCGGAGCGCCTGCGCCAGGCGCTGATCACCGGTCCCGCACGCCTTCGCTGGGAAGATCCGCAGTACCTCGCCCGCATCCTGATCGACCAGCTCTTCTCCGACCTGCGAGACAAGGCCGGCGGCGGCGTCTCCACCCAGCTGCATGACAACGACCACCCGATCACGATCGTGGACCTGACCGCCGGCCGCGTCCACTGGGCCAAGGCCGGAGACGAGCAGCACCGAGACCGGTGGACAGCGTCTCTGGGATTCGCCGAGTTCGTCACGCGGGGCCGGGCGGAATACCCCACCTTGTGAGCCCAAGGCGCGCCGTGCACTCGGCCGAGTTGCCGACCGCGCCCGCGGACGCGCATACTTCTTCTCCAGGGAAGGAAGAAAAGAATGTAACGAAACCGGCTAAGAAATGGAAATTAGGCGGAAAATACCTTATTATTGTAGATAGCAACCCGCAAGGAGAGGGAGGAACGGGCAATGGCCGCAGTCGACAAGCTCGACAACATCGAGACGGTGACCACTCGCCTGCGCGAGTATGATCTGGTGCTGCTCGATCAGGCGATCGCGCGGTGGAAGATGGAAATCGGCTCGCGGAAGATCGACGTTGGTATCGCATTGAACGCCGCAGTGCTCATGATCCTGCGCGCGGACAACGAAGAATTGGTCCGAGAGTACGCCGCATCGAAGGGCTACGCGGAGGACAAGGTCGACCAGATGATCAAGGCGCACAAGTTCTTCATGGACGAGTTCTTCGACGTGCTGGAGGAAGTGGTCGAGACGCGGAAGCGGTTGGACGGACGAATCAAGTCCAACAAAAAGATCGCGTAGGAATAAATAGTGCGGGTTGGAAGAAAGTCCGGGAAACAACGTGACAAAACTCCAGCCCGCACACTATACTAGAGCTATGACCAGGGAGAACGCGAGAAACCCCCACCACACCGAAAGGGAAGATTACCATGGGAAAGAATGATGGAAAAAAGGTAAGAAAGGAAGAAAGTAGTTATAGGAACAAAC
>NZ_JBFAXY010000071.1:0-11281 GCF_040681035.1 Nocardia sp. NPDC051911 | reverse complement strand
CGCCACCACCCGGTGGCCTGCACCACCAACTGAAACTGGATCGAATACAACCCGGACTCAAAGACCGGGTGGTCCCGTCATCGGGGACCGGCCACTTGGAACTCGGCGGCAAGTCGGCCGCGATCGTCCTGGACGACGCCGAGCTCGACCTCGCTCAGATCGGGCAGCAGTTGTTCATGGCCACGATGCTCAACAACGGGCAGACCTGCTTCCTGAGCACACGCATTCTCGCACCCCGCATCAGATACGCCGAAGTCGTCGAGGTGATGAAGCAGTTCGCCGACTCGCTGGTCGTCGGGGATTCGCTCGATCCCCCGACGCAAATCGGGCCGATGGTCTCGCAGCGCCAACGTGATCGGGTCGAGGACTACATCGCCAAAGGCAAGGCCGAGGGCGGCCGGATCGTCACGGGAGGGGGCCGTCCCGAGGCGCAGGAACGCGGCTGGTTCGTGCAACCGACCGTCTTCGATGGCGTTGACAACAACGCGACGATCGCCCGCGAGGAAATTTTCGGACCGGTGCTGACAGTGCTCCCGTACGAGAACGTGGACGAAGCCGTTTCGATCGCCAACGACTCGGAATACGGGCTCCGCGGCCCCGTGTGGACTTCGGACCTCGACCGTGGCATGCAGATCGCGCGCCGGGTACAGACCGGGTCCTTCGGCATCAACACCTACTTCCCGGACCCCGTAGCACCGATCGGCGGCGTCAAGGCCAGCGGGATCGGTCGTGAATACGGCCCCGAAGCACTCGCCTCCTACCAGCACCTCATATCCATCTATCACTGAGTTAAGGCGCTGTACCCTCCACGGATGCTGGAAGGCCGGGCCGTTGGGTATACGGACGGGCCGACGACGACGTGACTGTCACCGCGAGGGTCCCGATCTCGCTGATTTCTACTTCGATCGAGTCGCCGTCCACCACAGGGCCGACTCCTGCCGGCGTGCCGGTGAGAATGATGTCGCCCGGCCACAGCGTCATGACCGAGCTGGCATACGCCACCAACTCGGCTACACCGAAGATGAGATCGCGCGTCGAAGCTTGCTGACGAACCTTGCCGTTGACTCTCGTCTCCAATGACAAGGCCCCCGGATCAGGGATCTCGTCAGCGGTCACGACGACCGGGCCGAGCGGGGTAAAGGTGTCGAACGACTTGCGGGTCGACCGATCCTCGGTGGACCGGACGGACATATCCAACCCGCACGTATAGCCGAAAACGTGTTCCAGCGCTCGCTCCACCGGGACTTCGTGAGCCGTCTTCCCGATCACCACCGTCAGCTCGCCCTCCTGATCGATGCGAATGTCACTGTAGGGCAAACGCACCTGTTCCCCCGGGCCGATAACCGAGGAGGAGGCCTTCAAGAAAATTCCGAGTTCGGCTATCGAACGGACGTAGGCCATCTCGGCCTTATGGTCGAGATAGTTGACCGGTGCAGCGATGATCTTGGGCGGGCGCGGGAACGGAGCAGTGCAGGTGATTTCCGACCGCTTCCGGCGCGGCAAATCACTGAGCTGATCGGGCGACCACTCCACCGTCTCGCCGCGCTCGATCAGCCGATGAAGCGGGCCGGCCGGGCCCGGAGAAACTGTCAGGAGCGAGGTGACATCGACGACCTCATCACCTTCCAGCAAACCCAACCGATCCTTATCGAAGACAATAAAGCGCACGTATCCTCCTCAGGCCTGTTTCTCGCGGAAGAAACCCAGCGCCCGAAGCACCGGCTCGTTCGTGTAGCTGAACAGGTATGCATCCTCGGTGTCGCTGGCATTGCGGAGTTCCAAGGAGTGCCAGGGTGGGACCGCGAAGACATCCTTATCCGTCCAGTCCAGGCGCTCGTCGCCGACGACGGCGACGCCTGACCCGCCGACGACGTGGTAGATCGTGCTCGACGTCCGCCGAATCGGTACGCCCCGGAAGCCTGGACGAAGCCTGGACACCCGGCAGCCCATCGTAGGTAGCACCGGGCCGGCGGTCATCGGGTTCTTGTACTCCAACAGAACGCCTTCGGTTGCGCTGCCCGTGGCATCGTCCGCAATCGCGGCGAACGCGCGCTGAGTCTCGGACCAGGGATAGTTACCGATCGGCGAGGCCTCGGTATAAGCGACCTCCCACGCGGGAGAAAGCTGGCCGTGAATGAACTGTCGCGACGATAGGTCGTCCGGGACCGAACTCTTCTGAGAACGCTCGCCATAAAGCTCGAAAAAGTTCACATCGAGGCAGTTGGTGGTCAGCGGGTAGTCGAGCGCGTCCAGCCATACCATAGGCCCCTCACCCTCATGATAATGATCGTGCCAGTGCCAGTTCGGCGTGAGGAGCAGGTCACCCGGGCGCATATGGACCCGTTCACCATTCACTGTCGTGTACGCCCCGGAACCCTCGATGACATAGCGGAATGCGTTCGAGGTATGACGATGCGCCTGGGCGGTCTCGCCCGGGCCGATGATTTGAAGGCCGGCATAGAGCGTGGTACTTGTGGCGGGAGGCTCGGTCATGCCCGGATTGACAAGCATCAGCACCCGCCGCTCCGCTTCTTCGAGGGAGAGCGTCTCGAGGAAGTGCAGAAGATGCGGGCGCAGTGACGCATATTTCCAGATGTAAGGAACTGCCTTCGGTTCCGGCTTCTTGGGCAGCACGTTGCCGTAATAACGCCACAGCGGTGCCGTACCGAGTTCCTGAATAGCGTTGTACGGGTCGACGCTGGCGCGGTCCGAACCCACCTCGATGTCACGGGTGGTCACCCGGTTCTCCCTTCTGTGGGCGATACAGCGTTCAGTGCCGCCGGCCGCGACTGGCGAGATCCGTCGTCGGGCACCCACATTCGTACCGACCCGGACGATATGTAAGTCTATACAGACATACATTGCAAGTAAACAACCTCTTGCGACTCGCCGTGAATGCCTAGAGCGATGTATATGCTTAGCCGCAATACCGTTTACTTAGGTTTGAGGTGGTGGGCTAGCTCCCCGGATTGGATGCAGGGTGCTTTGCAGTGGTGAGGGTGTTTGACGTGGAATACGGACATCTTGCGTTTGACCACTCGGGGGTTGGTGCGGGCTCGTCGCGGCGGGAGCGGTTCGTGCAGGATTTCCGCGGTGACGCATCGGTCGGCGTCGCTGCGTGTGTCAGGGGGAAAAGCCCGGGTGGCTCGCGGTGGTGCGGCGAGCGGCCCGGAGTGTGCGGGTGAACGACATCCGGTCGGGGTCGTGACCGGAAGCTGTTGCCGCCGAATATATCAGCGTTCGGATGGCGTAGTGCACGCAGAGGTGTCCATAGACTTCCTGGATCACACCGTCGGGGATCTTCGATCGCAGCACCACCCCCGCTCCCTTCTGGTGGGCCTTCAACTCGTCGAAGGCTGTCTCGATCTCCCAGCGTTGCGAATACAACGCTGCCAGTTCGTCGGCAGGCGCGGCCTCGGGGTCTGTGATGGTGGTGAGTAGGCGGTAGGTCGTGGGTTCCGCGCCAGGTATGGGTTCGCCGTCGGGGGTTGTGGCATCGAGGGTGTACTCGATGACGCGAACGGCGATCGCGTCGGTGTGGTTGCGGCGTGCCTTGGTCCCGGGATACACGTGGGAAGCGAAAGATCCGTCGGCATAACGTTTTTCGATGGGAAGCACAGCGTTGGACTTCATCCGCCACAACAGGTCCGCGCCGGTGGTTCGGCACAGATCCCACAGGCGGTAGCTGAAGAACCCCCTGTCGGCCAACAGCAACATCCCCGGCCGCAGCGACCGCAGCAGCGACTCGGCCAGACTCTGCTCACCCTGGCCATACCTTCCGATCGCGGCATCGACGATCGCATGCGACCCGCACTCGGCCAGACCCGCCACCCTCACCTGTGGAAACGCCCCGCCACGGCCGCCGCCCCGCGAGGACGGCGGCCGGCCGAAGTGCTCGACATTGGCGTCGGTGTCCGGTACGTCCAGGGTCAACCCGTCGATGCTCATCAGGTGCCAGGACCGATAGAAACCGCCGGGGACCTGCGGATCAGCCAGTGCAACCGCCACCTTCTCATACAGCACGCGCAGCGGCTCGGAGCCCAGCCGTTTGCGGGCCTGGAACAGCGCCGCCTTCGTCGGAATCGACCACCGATGCGACCACCCCGATACCCACTCCAGCCCGGCCACCAGCTTGCGCATGACCTCCTCGTACGAACAGGATGCGAACAGCGCGAGCGCGAGCACGTAATAGACCATCACACGCGCTGGCAACAAACGATTGCGGCGTTCGACCCGGTCGCACTCGACCAGCACCTCATCGATGATCTCGGATGGAAACACCCTGGTCAGAACTCCCAACGAGATGTGATCGGACAACCGCTGATCGCTGTCCGGCTTCACCCAACCCACACGCGGCACACAGCCAAGAATAACACTAAGTAAACGGTATTGTGCTTAGCCGCGCCCCTCAGCAGGGCCTCCGCCCGCTCGCGACTCGTCGGGTCCGCCCCGGACCGACCAATAGACCACGCGCACCACGGCGACGGTTCCGTGACGGGTAAGCCTAAGCTAAGACGCGGCACTCTCGCCAGATTGCCCCTCCGAGGCGTGAGGTAACGCAACCATCCGCTCCAGAGGCCCCAAATCCACCTACGTCCCCTGCCGCAATCAGCGAGCGGGGCCCGGCAGCGGCATGCGCGGCCTGAGGTCCAGGCGGCCAAATTATCCAACAAGCATAGTCTTGCGTTGCACCAGCACCGCGGTTACCGCCCGCCTGTCCCTCTACAGGGCCGATCAGGTCCTCGACCCGACTGAGCAGGAGCCGAGGTGCCGAATCTCGTTGGCGCGCATCGCACAGCGACACCACAGTCGGAGGATCGAGCTGTTGCGGCGCATGGGATTGTCGTTCCAGCGCCCTGATCGGCGGGCGATCGAGGCGAATCCCGAAGCGATGGCGGAGTGGGTGAATGACACCTATCCAGCGCTGGTGAAACGCGCCGAATCCGAGGACGCGGTGATTTTGTTCGCCGACCAGGTCGGGGTGCGTCCGGATCATCTGTCGGGTTCGACGTGGGGCCGGGCCGGGCAGACTCCGACGGTGACCAGGACGGGAAAGCGGTTCTCGCTCAACGCGATGTCGGCGATCTCGCCGCGGGGACATGCGGTTCACCGTGTTCACCGGCCGGTTCGACACCACCGGGTTCCTCGCCTTCTGCCAGCGTCTGATCAGCGGATACGACACCAAGATCCATCTCGTCCTCGATGGGCATCCCGTCCATCGCTCGAAGGCCACCAAGAAATGGATGGCCGAGCACGCCGAACAGATCGAACTGCACTATCTGCCGGCCTACGCGCCGCACCTCAACCCCGACGAGCTTGGCCCGAGTGGTGCTGGCTGCCGATGGGCGGGTTCGATCAATATCTGCGCAGTAGCTCGCCGGACGCGATCATGTGGGATTTGCCGAAGGTCGCCGCGCTGACACAGTGGCGGCTCGGGCGTGCAGTTTACGTCCCCAACCTCGACGGCATCGAGACCGCGATCGCGGAGCTGTACGACTCGGGCGGTCTCCGCCCCGGTCCCAATGGTGCCGGGAAGACGTCACCCCTTAACTGCGTGAGCGGCCTGTACCGGCCCTCCCAGGGCACGGTAGAGCTCGATGGTGTTGACCTAATGTAATTGGAGGAACCGATGAACACCCCTGACCGCGCGTCCCGAACGGGGGGCCGACCGACGACTCTTCGGTTCGACGAGTCCTGAACCCCAGTCGGTGGCAGTCATCGGTGCGGCCGCGAAGCCCGGGGCGGTGACGGGGCATCATCGCCAACCTGGAGCGGAACGGCTACCAGGGAACGATCCACCTCGTCGGGCGCACCCCGGGGACCCTCGGCGAACGACCCATCCTCACATCCATCGAGGATCTACCGGACGGCATCGACCTCGCGATCCTGTCGCTACCGGCCGAGGCGGTACTCCCCACCCTGGAACAGATCGCCGGCAAACACGGGCACTAACTCGTGCACGAACACCTCGGGCTGAGGACCCACGGGCACCCGCTCCCCCCGGGCAGCCTGCCCGGGGGATCAGCGAGTCGGGCTATGGGCTATTACATCGCCAATCCTTCTGGGGCGCTAGGTCAGCGCATTTTACTCAGCTCAACCCGCCGACAGTGATAAGAGTCAGGGCCCGTCGCATTGCGCAGGCGGATACCACCTATCCAGGGAATCCACTTCCGGCGGGAGCCGGAGTGCAGGAGGCTGTCATCAGCGACATTCTGAAAGGGAGATGACGGGTATGTCTTCGGCAAGCGTGGTCGGGCCGTGGTGATCGGCGGTGGTCCGGCCGGTACGGCGACCGCTCTCTCTGTCCATCACGCCGGTCACGAGGTCCTGCTGGAGCGGTACTCACAAGCCAGGCCGGTGGACAACGTCTTCAGCCTGTTTGGGGCCACATAAGGACCCAATCCCGTCTTTCTATTTTTCCACCGCGACTTCGCGCATCACCGATTGCGTCTTTCCTGATGGCCTTGTGTGCCGGACGGCCGACTCAGTTGATCAAGGAGAAACCGACGTGCCTCACCCCTCGACTCCCCCCGTGCCCACGGACCCGTCCGATCCCGAAGGCGCCATCGCGGCGGCGGCCAAGCGCTGCTCGAACTGGGGCCGCTGGGGCGGGGACGACGTTCTCGGCACGCTGAACTTCCTGGACGAGGCGAAACGTCGGGAGGGCGCCGCCCTCGTACGCAGGGGCGCCAGCTTTTCGCTTGCCCAGCGCTTCGACGCCAACGGTCCGCAGAAAGGCGAGCGGCGCCGCACCAACCCGCTCCACATGATGCTCGCCACCGGCCTGGAGGCCGAACGCGGTACCCAGGGTTTCCCGCACGGCATCGGCGGCGCCGACGACACGGTGTCCATGCCGCTGCAAGCCTCGACACAATGGGACGGGCTCGGGCACATCTTCGACCACGGCATCGCCTACAACGGCCGCCGTGCCGGGGACGTCGTCACCAGTGAGGGCGATCAGGTCACCGGCATCGAAACCACGGCGGGCCTGATCGCCGGGCGCGGGGTGCTGCTCGACGTCGGCCGGGTGCTCGGCGACGACGGAGAACTACCCGACGGCTTCGCGATCACGGCCGACCATCTCGAAGCCACCATCACCGCCCACGGTGAGACCGCGCGGGTCGGCCATGGTGATCTGCTGCTGGTGCGCACCGGGCGGCTGACTCGCGCGCGTCGGGAAGGGTGGGGCGACTACGCCGGGGGTGACTCGCCCGGCCTGTCGTTCACCACTGCGGACTGGCTGCACCGCACCGAGATTGCCGGGATCGCGACCGACACCTGGGGTTTCGAGGTACGACCCAACGAGTTCGACAACGCGTTCCAGCCGCTGCACCAGGTCGTCATCCCGCACATGGGCTTGTTCCTCGGTGAGATGTGGGATCTCGACGCGCTCGCCGCGGACTGCGCGCGTGACGGCGTGTACGAGTTCTGGCTGACCGCCGAACCGCTGCCGGTCACTGGCGCGGTCGGTGCACCGGTCGCCCCCGTCGCCGTGAAGTAGTCCATTTTCTGCGAAAAGAGGAACTCTGATGCGCTTCGCCACCTATGAAATCGACGGAACCATCCGCGCAGGCGTGGTCGCCGGCGACGGCGTGCACGCGCTGTCCGCGGGCGCGACGGTGCTCGACCTTGTGCAGACCGGCCTGCCGGCCGCGCTGATCGCGGGCAAGGCCGCGCTCGACGGACCGGCCCTGCCGCTGGAGTCGGTCCGGCTGTTGCCCCCGCTCGCCCCGCCGACCATTCGCGATTTCGCCGCCTTCGAAGAACACGCCGAAGGAATGGCCAAGAGCATGTCCGACGGTAGGGTCCCCCCGGAGTGGTACGAGGCACCGACCTTTTACTTCACCAACCCTCATGCGCTGATCGGTGCGCACGACGACGTTCCGGTTCCTTCGGGCTCGCGGTTGTTCGATTTCGAGATCGAGGTCGCCGCCGTCGTTGGCCGGGACGGGTCCTCACTGACGCCGGAGCAGGCCAAGGACGCGATCTTCGGCTACACCGTGTTCAACGACTGGTCTGCCCGGGACCTGCAACGGCGCGAGATGAAAGTCAGCCTCGGCCCGGCCAAGGGAAAGGACTCGGCCACCACGCTCGGCCCGTGGCTGGTCACCGCCGACGAGCTGGAGCCTTATCGCGACGTCGAGGGTTTCCTCCAACTGGACATGCGGGCGTCGGTCAACGGCGTGGAGATCGGCCAGGACCTGCTGTCCAACATGGGCTGGCCGTTCGAAGAGCTGGTTTCCTACGCCTCGCGGGGCACCTGGGTCCGCGCCGGGGACGTGCTCGGCTCGGGCACCTGTGGCAACGGCGGGTGCCTGGCCGAGCTCTGGGGCCGTCGAGGTGAACAGACTCCGCCACCGTTACGGCCCGGTGACGTCGTCGAAATAACGGTCGAGGGCATCGGGACCATTCGCAACACTGTCGTCGCTGGCCCGGACCTGCCACCCGTCCATCCTGCCCGTGTCCGTACCCGAGCCCGGAAGCGGATACAGTGACCAGGGACCGCGTGGCCGGAAAGGTCGTGATCGTCACCGGTGCCGGGCAGGGACAGGGCGCGGCCGAAGCTCGCCTCCTGGCCGCCGAAGGCGCCGCCGTTGTCGCCCTCGACCTCACCGAGAAACCGGTGGAAGAGTTGCCAGGTATCGACTACCGGCAGCTGGATATCACCGAGGCGGACGGCTGGTCTGCGCTCGCCGCTGACCTCCCCCAAGGAATACGGACGGGTCGACGGACTCGTCGCGAACGCCGGCATCACCTGGCGAGCGCGCCTGGCCGACCTCGACCCGGCCGACCTCACTCGCGTCCACGACGTCAACATCCGCGGCACGCTGCTGAGCATCCAGTCTGTGCTGCCTCTGATGCCCGCTAGCGGCTCGGTGGTCGTCGTGGGTTCGACCGCCGCACTGACCGGGCACTATCCGGTCGCCTACACCGCCAGTAAATGGGCATTGCGCGGGCTGGCCAAGGCGAGCTGCCTCGAGCTCGGGCCGCGCGGAATTCGTGTCAACACGGTGCATCCCGGCTACATTGAAACGCCGATGAGTGCCTCGATGGCACCGGCGTTCCGAGCCGCGAGCATCGCCGAGACCCCGCTCGGCCGCGCGGGCACCGTCGACGAGGTCGCACCGCTGGTGGTCTTCCTCATCAGGGATGACGCGTCGTTCATGTCCGGCGCCGAAATTTCCGTCGACGGCGGTTACAGCGCGCACGGCGGCAGCAAGTCGATCAGCGACGCGGGCCGGGAGAGTGTGTGATGGGCCGGTTGGCCGGGAAGGTTGCGCTGATCACCGGCACCGCCAGCGGGCAGGGGCGCGCGGCGGCGGTGTTGTTCGCCGCCGAAGGTGCGACGGTGGTCGGCACGGATGTCAATGCCGAGGGCGCCGCCGAGACCGCCGAACTCGTCCGTGTGGCGGGTGGCCGGATGACCAGCACGCACCCGCTCGATCTCGCCGACGAAGCGGGTGTGGCGGACTGGGTCGGCCGGGCCGCAGCCGAGCACGGCGGCATCGACATTGTCTACAACAACGCTGCGGCCACACGGTTCTCGCCGGTCGCGGAGACCAGCTACGCGGACTGGTCGTTTTCCGTGCGCAACGAGTTGGACATCGTCTTCCTCGTGACGAAACACGCCTGGCCGCACCTGGTCGCTCGCGGTGGCGGAGCGGTGGTGCTGGTCGGGTCGACCGCGGGCATCACGGGATCGGTGACGAACCCCCGGATCGCGCACACCGCGGGCAAGGGCGGTGTCGTGGCGATGACCAAGCAACTCGCCGCCGAGGGCGCGAAGCACGGCATCCGAGCCAACTGCATCAGCCCTGGGATGGTCATCACCCCGGCAACCAAGGGAATCCTAACTTCGTCAGACCATCCCATGCACGCGATCGCGCGGCACATCCCACTTGGCCGGTTCGGTGCTGCCGAGGAAGTCGTGCGCTGCGCGCTCTTCCTGGCCAGCGACGAAGCCTCCTACGTCACCGGCGCCAACCTCGTCGTGGACGGAGGCTGGTCCGCCGTGCTTCCCGGCTGACCACCGAAAGAGTGCTCACCTGCCCTCGGCTACCAAGGCGGCCGCGCGCAGCAGCGCCGGATCCGCGAGGCCAGGATCGGTGGTCGCGATGGTCATGGCATGCCTTTCACTTCGGTACTGGTTGGACGGTGACCGGCAGGCGGTGACCGAGCCCGAGCTCTTCAACCTTGCGCAGGCACATGGCGGTGACCGAGCCCGAGCTCTTCAACCTTGCGCAGGCACATGGCGGCGACCGCAAGGTCCTGGATGGCGGATCCGACGGATTTGTAGAGGACGATCTGATCCTCGCCGCTTCGTCGGGGTGACGGCCGCCGACGACATCGGCCGGTGACGTGGCCCGGCTGGCGGCGTTGATACCGGCTGCTCGTGCGGCGATCAGGTCGCCGGTGTCGTTGAAGACTTCGTCGAGCACGTCGGCGACGAGCACGTCGGCGACGAGCACGTCGGCGACGAGCACGTCGGCGCGCGCGATCACGTCGGCGCGCGCGATCACGTCGGTGTCCACTTCGCATTGCTCGGGCAGCGTGGATCCGATGGAGACGACGGTGATTCCGGGGTGCAGCCATTTCCCGAGCAGGGTGGGAGTCTCGTCGTGGGAGCGCGCGGCGCAGATAACCAGGGAGGACTCGGCGACCGCAGCTTCGGGTGTCTTGGCGGGCGATACCGGGAATGGCTGGTCGGCGAGTTCGGTGGTGAACCGGGCGCGACTCTCCGGCCTGGGGCTGTATACGTGGACGGCTTTGAGGGGCCGGATCGCGAAGAGGGCGCGGATGTTGTTTTTCGCCTCGAACCCGGAGCCGATGACCGCCACCGTGGCTGTGCCGGGTGGAAGAAGTAGGTCGGTGGCCAGAGCGGAGGTGGCGGCGGTGATCGAGTGGGCGTCGAGAAGAGCCGCCAGGTCGGCGGTGCGCTGGTCGAACAGCGGGATGAGGTAGGACCCGCGGCGTGTCCCCAGCGCCGCGGTGATCATCTTCGTGCCCATGAGCCCGATGTCGGCGGGGACTCCGCTGAGGGTGTGCAGCCAGCCATGTTCCCCGCGTGCCATGATCCGCGCCGGGAACCGGGTCTGGGCGGCATCGTCCGCATACGCGTCACGCAGGGCGGACGCGGCCAGCTGTCAGCTGAAGACCGCCCGCACGGTCTCATCGTCGAGGAACAGCGGATTCGGGTAGCGCACCACGCGACCGTCGGGGTAGATCCGGCCTCGATGGATGATGGTGATGCCCTTGTCCCAGTCCGCCGCCGAACGCTTGT
>NZ_JBFAXY010000070.1:0-11871 GCF_040681035.1 Nocardia sp. NPDC051911 | reverse complement strand
AGTACGCGCCGCATACGCCACCATCACATCCCGCACCAACGGACCCATCGACGACGCATCCGCCGCGATGTGATGCACCACCACCGCCAACACATGTTCATGCGGCGCGTCCGCGATCCGCAGCAGCCGCACCCGCACGGGCACTTCGGCGGTCACGTCGAACGGAGTCGCCGCGAGCGTGTACACCTCGCTCGCGACCTCGTCCGCACCGATCGCATGCGCGCCCACATCCAGCGCCACCTGCCCGGCGGCCAGCACCACCTGCACCGGACCATCCGCGGTCTCCGGATACACCGTGCGCAGCACCTCGTGGCGCGCCACCACGTCGTGCAGCGCCGCACCCAGCGCGGCGACATCCAGTTCGCCGGTCAACCGCAATGCGAAGGGCAGATTGTAGGCCGTGGCGGCAGCGCCGTCCACGTGGTCGAAGCGGTTGAGGAACCACATCCGCCGCTGCGCCAACGACAACGGCAACCGCTCCGGCCGGGCGATGCTCCCCAGCTCCACACCACGCTCACCGGGCGTGTGCGACTCCAGCGCCGCCGCCAACCCCGCCACCGTCGAGTTCTCGAACAGCGCCCGCACCGGCACGCGAGCATCGACCGCCGCACCCAAGCGCGCCGCCGCCTGCGTGGCGACCAGCGAATTGCCGCCGAGCGCGAAGAAGTCGTCATCCGCGCCGACCCGGGTCACACCGAGCACCTCGCCGAACACACCCGCCACGATCTCCTCGACCGCCGTCGCGGGCGCACGGAACTCACGCGCGGTGAAGGCAGGTTCGGGAAGCGCCTTACGATCGAGCTTGCCGCTGGGATTCAGCGGCAACGCATCCAGTGCGACGATGGCGGCCGGAACCATGTAGCCGGGCAGCGTTTCCCCGATTGCAGCGAGCAGCTCGCCTTGCTCGATCGAGTACCCCGGCATGGGGACCGTGTAGGCGACGAGCTGGTCCCCGAGCGACGAAGGCGCGACCAAGGCCACCGCCTGGCTCACCGAAGGCTGCGCCAGCAGCGCCGTCTCGATCTCGCCCAGCTCGATCCGCTGACCACGGAACTTCACCTGGAAATCGGTCCGGCCGAGGTAGTCCAGCCGATGCGGCAGCGCTTCGGTCGGGGCGCGCCAGACCACCAGGTCACCGGTGCGGTACATCCGCTCACCGTTGCCGAAGGGATTGGCCACGAACCGGTCTGCCGTGAGATCGGGACGCCGCACATAACCGCGGGCCAGCTGATCACCGGCCAAGTACAGCTCACCGGGCACACCCACCGGCACGGGTTGCAGATGCGCGTCCAGCACATACACCTGGGTGTTCCACTGCGGCACGCCGATCGGCACGGAACGCTCGTCCGCGGCCGTCGCGGGCCAGTAGGTCACCGACACCGCCGCCTCGGTCGGGCCGTAGAGATTGTGCACGGCCGCGTCGGTCACCGTGCGCACCGCGGCGACGGTCTCCGGCGGCAGCGCTTCGCCGATCACGAAGATGTCGCGCAAAGTGGGGCACGACCCGGGAGCGGTGTGCGCGGCGAAGACCGTCAGCATGGACGGCACGAAGTCCGTCACCGTCACACCCTGCGCCGCAATGGTTTCCGCGACATACACCGGATCGCGGTGCCCGTCGTGGGCGGCGACGACCAGCTTCGCGCCCACGCGCAGCGGCAGGAAGTACCCCCACAGCGAGACGTCGAAGGTCGTCGCCGTCTTCTGCAGGTACACGTCGTCGGCGTCCAGCGGATAGGCCGCGAGCATCCAGCTGATCTGGTTCTGGATCGCGAAGTGCGAGATCGCCACGCCTTTGGGCCTGCCGGTCGACCCAGAAGTGAAGATCACGTACGCCGGATGGTGCGGCGACACCGGACGCACCAGTTCTTCCGCGCGAACCGGGCTGTCGTCGAATCGGTTCGGATCCAGCGCGTCCAGCAGCAGGACCGCGGTGCCTTCCGGCACGTCCACCGCGTCGGCGGAGGTCGTGAGGACGCAGACCGGCTGCGCCGTGTCGAGGATGTGCGCGATGCGTTCGGCCGGATGATCCGGATCCAACGGCACATACGCCCCACCCGACGCCACCACCGCATACATCCCCACCACGAGATCCAACGACCGCCGAACCGCCAACCCCACCAACGACTCCGCACCCACACCCTGCGAAATCAACAAACGCGCCAGCCGATTCACCCGCGCATCGAACTCACGATAAGTCAGCTCGACGCCCTCGTGCACCAAGGCCACCTCGTCCGCGTACGCCTCCGCGGCGCGCCGGTAACCGTCCAGCAGCAACTCTGCGGACACCGCGTACCTGGTGCTGTTCCACTCGAGCAGGATGCGTTCGCGCTCGGCGGGAGCCAGCAGGTCGATCGCGCCGATCGGCCGATCCGGCTCGGCCGCGACGGCGGTCAGCAACAGATCCAGCCGCCAGGCGAACTCGGCGATCGTCCGCTCGTCGAACAGGTCGGTGGCGTAGGTGAACATCGCCGTGAACCCCGTGGCCTGTCCACCGGCGGCGGGCACCACGGTCAATTGCAGATCGAATTTCGCCATCGCGCTGTCGAACTCGACCACCCGAGCGGACAGTCCGGGCAGAACTATCTCGGGCATGCTGAGGTTCTGGTAGAACAGCGCCACTTGGAACAACGGATGATGCGCCTGCGAGCGCACCGGGTCCAGCACCTCGACCAGCCGCTCGAACGGCAAGTCGGCATGCGAGAACGCGCCGAGATCCGTTTCCTTCGTCCGACCGAGCAGCGCACGGAACGACGCGCCGAGATCGATCCGGGTGCGCAGGACCAGCGTGTTGACGAACATGCCGATCAGCGGATCGAGTTCCCGCTCGCCCCGGCCCGCCACGGGCGTGCCGATGGTGATGTCGTCGGTGCCGGTGAGCCGGGCGAGCAGCACCGCCAGGGCGCTGTGCACCACCATGAACTCCGAGGCGCCCGCACTCTGTGCCAGTTCGGCGAGACCTCGGTGCACGGAGGCGTCCACCACGAAGGTGTACTCCGCGCCCCGGCCGGAGGCGACGGCTGGACGCGGCCGGTCCGCGGGTAGGTCGATCCGGTCCGGGATGCCCGCCAAGGCGTCGCGCCAGTAGGCGATCTGGGCCGCGGCCACCGAATCCGGGTCGTCCTCGTCGCCGAGCATCGCGCGCTGCCACAGCGTGTAGTCCGCGTACTGCACGGGTAGCGGTTGCCAGGACGGGCGGGCCCCGTTGCGCCGGGACAGGAACGCGCTGAGCAGGTCACGCAGGAACGGCGCGACCGAAGCGCCGTCGGCCGCGATGTGATGCACCACCACAACGACCACGTGGTCACCGGGACCGATCTCGGCGAGTGCGATGCGCAGCGGCACCTCCGCCGCGACGTCGAAGCCGGTCAGCGCGAATCCGCGCAGCCAGTCCGGTAGCTCGTGCTCGGCGACCGGCTTCGGCGCGAGGTCGGGAACGGCCTGCGCGGCGGGCAGCACCACCTGATACCCGGTACCGTCCACCGCCGGATACACCGTCCGCAACGTCTCATGACGCCCGACCACATCCGCGACCGCCGCCTGCAACGCCGCCACATCCAACACACCCGACAACCGCACCGCGAACGGAATATTGTTCGCCGCGGACCCGGTATCGAACTGATTCAAAAACCACATCCGCCGCTGCGCGGGCGACAACGGCACCCGCTCCGGACGCTCCACCGCCACCAACGCGCGCCGGTCGCCCGCGCCCTTCAACGGCTCCAACCGCGCGGCGAGCGCGGCGACGGTGGGGCTCTCGAAGATCAGCCGCGCGGGCACCCGCGCCGCGATGGCGGCCCCCAACCGGGCCGCGACCTGCGTCGCGATCAGCGAGTTGCCGCCCAGCTCGAAGAAATCGTCGTCCGCGCCGACCGGCGCGCCAGGGCCGAGCAGTTCGGCGAACACCTCGCCGACCAACTCTTCGAGCGGGCCGACCGGCGCGCGGAACACCTTGGTCTGCAACCGCGGCGCGGGCAGCGCCTCGCGGTCCAATTTGCCCACCGGAGTCAGCGGGATCTCGTCCAGCACCATGACGACCGTCGGCACCATATGCGCGGGCAGGCTCTGCTCGGCGAACGCGGCCAGTTCGGCCGCGTCGGCGTCCATCCCCGGCGTGGCGTGCACATAGGAGACGAGAATGGTCGCGCCGCTGTCCAGGTGGTGGCCGACGGTGACGGCGAAATCGACCGTCTCGTGCGCCGCCAGCACCGCATCGATCTCACCGAGCTCGATACGGAAACCGCGAATCTTCACCTGGAAGTCGTTGCGACCCAGGTACTCCAACTCGCCATCCGGCGTCCAACGCACCAGATCACCGGTGCGATAGAGGCGTGACCCATGCGCGTCGAACGGATTCGCCACGAAGCGGGACGCGGTCAGTCCCCGCCGTTCGTGATAGCCGCGGGCCAGTTGCGCACCGGCGATGTACAGCTCCCCCACGACACCGCTGGGGACCGGGACCAACCGCTCGTCCAGCACGTATTCGGTGACGGCCCGGATCGGCGCGCCGATCGTCACCGGTTCCCCCGGCACCAGCGGCGCGCTGATGTTCGTCATGATCGTGGTCTCGGTCGGGCCGTACCCGTTGAAGAACTCACGGGTGCGCCCACCCGACACCGGTAGCACCCAGCGCCGCACCAGCTCCGGCGGGCACGCCTCGCCACCGGCCACCACCACACGCAACTCGTCCAACCCCGCCGGATCCACCGACGCCAGCGCGGCCGGCGTCACGAACGCGTGGGTCACGGCCTCCCGGCGGATGAGGGACGCGAATTCCTCGCCGCCGAACACCGTGGGGGACGCGACGACCATGGTGGCCGCGCCACCCAGCGCGAGCAGCAACTCCAGCACCGACGCGTCGAACGACGGCGACGCGAAATGCAACGTCCGCGACGCACTCGTCACCCGATACCGATCACGCTGCTCGGCACAGAAACTCGCCAACCCCGCCTGCGTGACGACCACACCCTTCGGCTTGCCCGTTGAGCCGGAGGTGTAGATGACGTAGGCGGGATGCTCCGCGCGCAGCGGACGAACCCGATCGGTGTAGGTCACCGGATCGGCCGGGAACTCCGCGAGCCGCCGGACGCAGTCCGCGGTGTCGATGGCCAGCCACTCGACCCGGTCCGGTAGGTCACCGCGGAGTTCCTCCACGGTCAGCCCGAAGACCGAGCCCGAGTCGGCGACCATGTGCTCGACCCGGTCGGCCGGATAATTCGGATCCACCGGCACGAACCCCGCACCGGTCTTTGCCACCGCCCACACCGCGACCACCGACTCCACCGAACGCGGAACACCGACCGCGACCAGATCCTCCGGACCCACCCCGCGATCGATCAACAAACGCGCCAAACGCGTGGACCGTTCGTCCAGCTCGGCATAGCTCAGCGCGGCCAGCGTGGCGGTCGCGTCGGCGAACACCACGGCCGCGCCGCTCGGGTTGGCCTCGACGGCGGTGGCCATCAATTGCGGCAGAGTGGTGACGCGGGGGCGGCGGGTCCGGGTCGGGCGCACACGCGCCGGGCGGGTCATACGCGCACCGCTTCCGCAGTCTCGTCACGCCGCTGCCCGACCGCCCGAACCATCGTGCTGCCTCACCCTGTCTATCGTCGCCGCACGCACGTCACCATGCTCCCCACCCTGGGATCATCGAACGTGCGCAGGTCGATCGTTACCTGACCACCGGCGCACGCCGAGCGCGACCGGCCTCGACCCTGGGGTTTCGGGTCGAAAACGGACGCACGTGACGAGTGCCGCGGTTGATTATTACCTGCCGACGCGCGATTGGGGTCGCGACGTCGGCAGGGATGGTCAACGGCGAGCGTCGAGCAGAGCGGCCAGCTGCGGTCCGATCACCGCCAGCGCCTCCGGTGTGGCCATCCGAGCGTGGGTAACCTCGACCGGCCGGTCGACGACCATGCCCTGGACGTACGGCCACCAGTCGGCCGCGGCGGCGCGCAACTCGTCGGTGGGATCGGCGACCGCCGCGCTGAAGTACTGCACGGTGCCGCGGAATACTCCGGGCCGGTGCTCGGCGATCAACTCCGCCGAGCGGACCGCGGTGCGGTAGATCCGGCGCAGCCGCTCGGGAGTCACCGCGACCAGATCGGCCGGGATCATGGCGTGCAACGCGGCCAACGACTCGTCGTCGAGTTCGTAGACATCGCCGTCCGCGGTGACCGCCGTGCCGAGGCCGAGTTCGGCCAGGGCCCCGCGCACCGCCGCGCGGAATCCGACCACGTCCGGATTCGGATGGCTGTCCATCATGGCCAGCAACTCCACCCGCTCGCCCGCGTCCTGCAGCCTGGTGGCGATGGCATGGGCGAGCACGCCGCCGAGGGACCAGCCGAGCAACCGGTACGGACCCTGCGGTTGTACCGCCCTGATCTCGGACAGGTAGCGCTCGGCCAGTTCGTCCAGCGAACCGGGCAGCTCGACGTCCTCCGACAGCGCGGGCGATTGCAGGCCGAAGATCGGCTGCTCGACGGGCAGGAACTGGGCCAGACCCGCGTACGACCAGGCCAAGCCGTACATCGGATGCAGGCAGAACAGCGGTGCCGCCGATCCGCTCGCCCGGATGGGCAGCAGCACGTCCAGCGCCGCGGTGGCGTCGGCGTCGCCCGCGTCGATGCGCGCGGCCAAGCCCGCCACCGTGGCGTCGGTGAAGAACCACTGCACCTGCACCGTCGCTCCGGTCGCGTCCCGCAGCCGTCCGGCCACCTGGGCCGCGAGCAGCGAGTTACCGCCGAGCCCGAAGAAATCGTCGTCCAGGCCGACGCGGTCGGCGCCGAGCAGTTCGGCGAACGCGGCGGCCACGGCCTGCTCGGTGACCGTCTGCGGCGCGCGGTAGGCGGCTGTGCTGACGATCTCCGGCGCGGGCAGCGCCCGGCGGTCCAGTTTCCCGTTCGCCGTCAACGGCAACACCTCGAGCACGACCACCGCATCCGGCACCATGTACCCGGTCAGGAATTCGGCGACTTCGCCGCGCACCGTGGTCGGGTCGATGCTCGCGCCCGGGTCGGGCACGACGTACCCGATCAAACGGTCACCGGCATGCTCGTCGGTACGGACCACCGCGACCGCCTGCCCGACCCCGGCACACCGCAGCAGCGCCGCCTCGATCTCCCCGAGCTCGATACGGAAGCCACGCAACTGCACCTGCTGATCACCGCGACCGGCGTACTCCAGGGCGGCGTCGTCACCGCGGGCACGCCAGCGCCCGATATCCCCGGAGCGATACATCCGCGAGCCCGGCGCACCGAACGGATCGGCCACGAACCGTGTCGCGGTCAACCCCGCACGCCCCAGATACCCGCGCGAGAGCTGCGCGCCGACCACATGGATCTCCCCTGCCACCCCGACCGGCGACGGGTGCAACCGGTCATCGAGCACGTACGCGTCCAGACCCGGGATCGCCCGCCCGATCACGCTGGCCGGGTTGTCGACCATCTGCTCGTCCAACGACAGGAACGACACGTGCACCGTGGTCTCGGTGATGCCGTACATGTTCACCAGCCGCGTCCGCTCACCGTGGCGGGCATACCAGCGGCCCAGCTTCCGCAGATCCAGCGCCTCCCCACCGAAGATCACATACCGCAACCCCAACTCACCCCCGCCCGCCGCGGCGCGGTCGGCCTCCACCAGCTGATAGAACGCCGACGGCGTCTGATTCAGCACCGTGACCCGCTCATCGATCAGCAGTTCGCGCAACTGCTCCGGTGAACGGGAGGTCAGGTAGTCGACCACGACCACGCTGCCGCCGTGCGCCAGCGCGCACCACAACTCCCACACCGAGAAGTCGAACGCGAAGGAATGGAACAACGTCCACACATCGGTCTCGTCGAACCCGAATAATGGCTGCGTGTTGGCCAGCAACTCGATGACGTTGCGGTGCGCCACCCCCACACCCTTGGGCACCCCGGTGGAACCGGAGGTGTAGATGACATACGCCAGATTGTCCGCCCGCAACCGGCCCACCCGATCGGCATCACTCACCGGCGCATCGGAGAACTCGCGTGCCGCCTCCAGCAGCACCACCGGCAACCCACCCGACGGCACCGCCTCCCGCTGCTGCACCGTGGTCAGCACGCAGACCGGGGCGGCGTCTTCGAGCATGAACTCCAACCGCTGCACCGGATACCCGGTATCGATCGGCAGATACGCCGCCCCCGCGATCAACACACCCAACAACGCGACCGGCAACTCCTCGCTCCGCGCCACCGCCACCGCCACCAACGACTCCGGACCCGCACCCCGAGCGATCAACGCCCGCGCCACCTGATTCGCCCGCGCATGCAACTCACCGAAAGTCAACGTGGTCTCACCCGAACGGATCGCCACCGCGTCCGGGCGCAACCACGCCTGTTCGGCGATCACATCCGGCAGTGTCGCACCGGGAACCCAGGCCCCCGGCACATTCCACGCACTCAGCACCTGGTCGCGTTCGCCGGGCGCGAGCACATCGATATCGCCCACCACGGCTGTGGCATCGGCCGCGACCGCCGCCAGGACACGACGGAACCGGCTCGCGAAGTTCCGCACCGTCGATTCGTCGAACAGGTCGGTCGCGTAACCGATCACCACCGACAGACCCGGCGCACCGGGCTGCTCGGCCAGGGTGATCTGCAGATCGAACTTGGCCGCCGACACTCCCGGATCGATGCCCGACACCGTGAGCCCGGGCAACTCGAGCGTCGCGGGAGCGAGGTTCTGCAGCACCAGCATCACCTGGAACAGCGGATGCCGCGCCGCCGAGCGGACCGGATCGAGCAACTCGACCAGCCGCTCGAACGGCAGGTCGGCATGGCCGAACGCGGCGACGTCGGTTTTGCGGACCTCGGCCAGCAGCGTTTCGAACGACGTGCCCGGCTCGACCTCGGTGCGCAACACCAGCGTGTTGACGAACATGCCGATGAGGTCGTCGAGTTCGGCCTCGCCGCGGCCGGCCACCGGGGTGCCGATCGCGATGTCCGAGGTGCCCGACAGCCGGGCCAGCAGCACCGCGAGCGCGGCGTGCACCACCATGAACAGCGTCGAATTGTGTTGTTTGGCCAGCTGTTCTAGCCCGGTGTGCAGGTCGGCGTCGATGTCGAAGGCGAAACTGCCTCCGCGATGGGACGCCTGGGCGGGCCGGGGCCGGTCGGTCGGCAGCGGCAGTTCCTCCGGCAGAGCGGCGAGCGCGTCCCGCCAGTACTCGGCCTGCTGCGAGATCAGGCTCTTCGGGTCGGTCTCGGAGCCGAGCACCTCCCGCTGCCACAGGCTGTAGTCGGCGTACTGCACCGGCAGCGGGGCCATGGCCGGGGCCTCGCCTCTGCTGCGCGCCTCATAGGCCAGGACCAGATCCCGGGTGAGCGGGCCCAGCGACCAGCCGTCGGAACTGATGTGGTGCGCGACGAAGACCAGCACGTGCTCGGTGGGGTCGTCCGCGCTCGCGGACGCGATCTCGAACAGCGCGACCCGGAACGGGACCTCCGTGGTGACCTCGAACCCCGCGCCGACCACGCTGGTCACCACGGCGACCGAATCGGCCGCGTCGACTCGCGCGGGTGTGAGGTCGATCGGCACCTCGTCCGCCGCGAGCACCCGCTGTACCGGGCCGTCGGACGTCTGCGGGTAGATCGTGCGCAGGATCTCGTGGCGCGCCACCAGATCCGCGACCGCCGCTCGCAGGGCCGCGACGTCCAGATCGCCGGTGAGGCGGATGGCGGCCGGGATGTTGTAGACCGATGAGGCCGGATCGAACTGGTTGAGGAACCACATGCGCTGCTGCGCCAGCGACAACGGGATCCGTTCCGGACGCGGACCGGCCACCAAGGCTTTACGCCCGCCAGCTCCCGCGTGCTGCTCGACCTTCACGGCCAATCCGGCCACGGTGGAGGCCTCGAACAGCACACGCACCGGCACACGCGCATCCAGCGCCGCGCCGATCCGCGCCGCGACCTGGGTCGCCAACAGCGAGTTACCACCCAAAGCGAAGAAGTCGTCGTCCGCGCCCACCCGCTCGACCCCGAGCACCTCGGCGAACACCGACGCCACGATCTCCTCGATCGGCGTCGACGGCGCACGGAACGTCTGAACTTCGAACTCCGGCTCCGGCAACGCCTTGCGATCGAGCTTGCCGTTGACGTTCAACGGGAGAGCATCCAGCACCACGAACGCCGCAGGCACCATGTACGACGGCAACCCAGCGCTCAGTTCGGACTTCACCCGAGCCACATCCACGCCGGATCCGGCACCGGCCGTATCGTCGGCATCGCCAGCGGCACCTGCTCCAGCATCCACAGGCACGATGTACGCGACCAACCGGTCACCGGTCTGCGGATCCGACTTCGCGATCACCGCAGTCTGCGCGATCTCCGGCAGGGCGAGCAACGCGGCTTCGATCTCACCGAGCTCGATACGGAAACCACGGATCTTCACCTGGAAATCCGTACGACCCCGATACTCGAGTTCGCCTGTGCTCGTCCACGCAACAAAATCACCAGTGCGGTACATCCGCGCACCGGGCTGGAACGGGTTGGCCACGAACCGATCCGCGGTCAGATCCGCACGACCGAAGTAACCACGCGCCAACTGCGCACCAGCCAAATACAACTCACCCGACACACCCACCGGCACCAGACGCAAACGCCCATCCAGCACGAACACCCGGCTGTTCCACTCCGGCGCACCGATGGGAACCGAAACCCGGTCGGTATCACTGACCCGATGGCTGGTGATGGACACCGCCGCCTCGGTCGGACCATACAGATTGAACAATTCGGTACGCGGATTCTCACGCAAGAACCGCTGCGCCAACGCACCCGGAAGGGCTTCACCGATCGCCAACACCCGCCACAGCGAATCCGGCATACCGGCAGTCAACAGCGCGTCCAGCATCGACGGGACGACGTGCAGCGTGGTGACCCATTCCTGGGCCATGAGTTCGTTGAGGTACGTCGGGTCCCGGTGACCGTCGGGTGAGGCGATGACCAAACGGCCACCGCACACTACCGCCGACCAGAACTCCCACACCGAGAGGTCGAACGTCGCGGCCGTCTTCAGCAGAATCGCATCCGCAGCGTCGAGCCCGAACTCGATGTTCTTCCATTGCAACTGGTTCGCGATAGCGCCGTGCGGAACCGCGACACCCTTCGGGCGACCCGTCGAACCAGACGTGAAGATCACATACGCCGTGTTCTCCGGACGCAACGGCGCGACGCGATCGACATCAGCGACCGGCGCGGCATCCAGCTCCGACAGATCCAGTTCATCGATCCGCACCACCGGCGCGACATCGGTCTCGAACTTCGCATCGGCATTGGTCAGCACACAAACCGGTGCCGCCGTCTCCAAGATGTAGCTCGTCCGCTCGGCAGCCTGATCCGGATCCACCGGCACATACGCACCACCGGACTTCGCCACCGCATACATCGCCACGATCAAATCAACGGAGCGACGCAACGCCAGCGCGACCCGCGACTCCGGACCGACACCCAACGAAATCAAGTGCCGCGCAAGACGATTCACACGCAAATCAAGTTCGGCGTAGGTCAGCTCGACCCGCTCGCCATCGACCGCGTCCGCGACCAGCGCCGTTGAGCGCGGGTCCGCCGCGACACTGGCGTCGAGCAGCGAGGCCAGCGTCGCTCCCGTGTCGACGGCCTGGTCGGTGGCGTTCCAGCGTGCCAGCACGTCGTGCCGTTCGGTGTCGGCGAGTAGGTCGAGATCGCCGACCGGGACGGTGGGATCGGCGACCACGGCGGCGAGGATGCGCGCGAGCCGATCAGCGAACCCTTCGACCGTCGCCCGATCGAAAAGATCAGTCGCATACGTCAAGAACCCACCGATACCCCCAGCCGCACCCGACTCCGCATAAGCATCACCCACGATCAA
>NZ_JBFAXY010000069.1:0-12068 GCF_040681035.1 Nocardia sp. NPDC051911 | reverse complement strand
CGATCGACCCGTCTGGGCAGTCCGAATGCGTTCCGAGCGTGACGCGAGGGGGTGGTCGCAAGCCGACGCTGTTCGCGTGATGCGTGGAAAGTCAGGGACCGACCTCGGGTCGGTCCCACCCCGCGGATTTCCCGTCTCGGGATGTCACATCCGGTCTACCGCGAACTCCACGGCGGGCCACATGGCCCACCGGTAGTCCGTGTGCGCGGCCGGACGGATGCCGCCTTCACACACCGGATCACCGCTCGCGCAGTAGTTTCCGGTCCGCCCGGCGTATCGGTCCGGCACGTTCCAGCCGATCAGCCGGATCGGGTCGCCGAACAGCAGCACCGCCGCCACCCGGGATTCCAGATCTCCGGGCAGCGAGTAGATGCCACCGAGCACGGTGACGATGCCGGTGCCGAGCACCCCGTGGGTGACGACGGCTCCTTGCGAGAAGCCGACCAGGATGAACCGCTGGTCCGGGCAGTTCTCCGCTTGCCACATCAGGTGCGCGGTCATGTCCTGCGTGCCGCGGCTGATCGAGGACGGATCGAGCAGGTCGGCGGGGTAGTCCACCCGATATTCCTGCGAATCGACCGGAAGCGCTTGCCACAGTGCCTCGTACAGCGGATCGCCCACCACCGAACCCAGATACCCGGGTTCATGAGTGCCTCTGGCGACGACGACGTCGACCGCCGCACAGGACGCGGCCCATGCGTGCATTCCCGTCGCAGCCCCGAAACCCGCGACGAGCAGTAGCACGGCGAATGCCCTTACTACACGCCACTTCTCGAACTGGATTACCTTCCGGTTGGCCATCGTACTCACCTACTCACGCCGTTGTGAGACAGCCGAGCGACACTTGTCAGTGACAATTACTCGGCTATATCCGCGAAGGTAAGAACGGCTGAGGAGGCGGTCAAGGAAATCCATCCGACCGATACGGAGTCAGCGCCGAATCGTGTTCTACGGCAGGAGAACCGCCGCACCGGCAAATCGTCCGTGCGCGAGATCGGCCAGCGCCCGATCGGCCATGTCCAGGGAATACCCGTGCGTGGTCAGATGTATCCGGTGTTCGCCGGCGAAAGCCAGGAATTCGCGGGCATCCGCGCGGGTGTTCGCGGTCACCGAGCGAATCTCTCGTTCCTGGAACAGATGCCGCTGGTAGTTCAAGGCGGGAATGTCGCTGAGATGAATACCGGCGACGGCGAGGATCCCGCCGCGATCGAGCGCCGCCAGCGCGGGCGGCACCAGCTCACCGACGGGGGCGAACAGGATCGCCGAATCCAGCAGCACCGGAGGCGGATCCGCCGCGCCCCGCACCGAGGCGGCGCCCAGCGCGGCGGCGAGCTCCCGCGCCGCCGGATCCCGCGTCATCACGTGCACCTCCGCTCCGCGCGCGGCGGCTACCTGAGCGGCGATGTGGGCGCTGCCGCCGAAACCATAGATCCCCAGCCGCCCGCCCTGCGGCACGGCGGCCCGCAGCAGCGCCCGGTACCCGATGATGCCGGCGCACAACAGCGGGGCGGTATCGGCATCGGAGTAGCCCCGCGGCAGGCGCAGCGCGTAAGTCGCGGGCACACAGGCGAATTCGGCGTAGCCGCCGTCGGCATCCCAGCCGGTGTAGGCCGAATGCGGACAGAGGTTCTCCGCCCCGCGCAGGCAGAACTTGCACTCGCCGCACGTGTGCCGCAGCCAGGCGATGCCCACCCGGTCCCCCACCGCGAAACCCTCCGCGGCCCTGCCGACCGCGACGACCTCGCCGACGACCTCGTGCCCCGGCACCACCCCCGCGCGGTGCACCGGAAGGTCGCCTTCGGCCACGTGCAAGTCGGTCCGGCACACGCCGCAGGCCAGCACACGCACCAGCAGTTCGCCGGGACCGGGTTCGGGGACCGGTGTTCGCTCCGCGTCCAACGGTCCGCTTTCGATCGGACCCGGCCTGCGCACCCGCCAGCAACGCATCGCGGACGTACCGCTGCGAACCTCGCTCATCGGATCACCTCGCACCGATCGGATCGACACGGATGGGCACCCCGACCGCGTCGGCCGGGCCGGAATCACCCTACTCGGCGAATACGGCCACGCGGCCCGGCGAATTCTGATACGTTTCTGTATCGAGTACATTCCTGTATCCAACGCCTCGACCGAGGAGGTGCCCGATGACGTCCGATGCCGCGCAGGCCGCGCCCGCCCGGGTCACCCGCCGCCGCGCCGAAACCAGGAACCGGCTGCTGACCGCCGCCTACGAGGCGTTCGCCGAGGAGGGTTTCGGCCGCGCCACCGTGGAGCGGGTCTGCGAGCGCGCCGGATTCACCCGCGGGGCGTTCTACTCGAACTTCAGCTCGCTGGACGAGCTCTTCCTGGCCATGTGGGAGCAGCGCTCCACGGCGATGCTCACCGAGGCGAGCGCCATCCTGGACGAGATCGCGGCCGAGGGCACCGATGACGTACGCGCCGCCGTCCAGCGACTCGAACGGGCGGTCCCGGTCGACGAGGGCTGGTACCGGATCACCGCCGAATTCACCGCGCACGCCCTGCGCACCCCCGCGCTGCGCCGGGTGATGGCCGCTCGTGAGGAGGCCATCGTCGCGGCGCTCATGCCCACGATCGTCGCGGCGCTCGCCCGCGGCGGCCGCACCGTGCCCGATCCGGAGGCATTCGGGCAAGCGCTCATCGCCGTCCACGACGGCACCAGCGTGCAGGTACTGATGGAGCCGGACAGCCGCGCCGTGCGCGAGCGCCGCACCGAACTCTTCCACCACGTCGTGCTGGCCTACAGCACCGCAACCGAAGGATGAACATGTCCCACAGCAGCCCCGAGGCGGACGTCCTCGTCGTCGGCGCCGGGCTGGCCGGCCTGGTCGCCACGCACGAACTGGTCAAGGCCGGTCGCACGGTGCACGTGCTCGATCAGGAGAACCGCAACAACCTCGGCGGCCAGGCGTTCTGGTCGCTGGGCGGGCTCTTCTTCGTCGACAGCCCGGAGCAGCGGCGTCTCGGCATCGAGGATTCCTACGATCTTGCTCTGCAGGACTGGCTCGGCTCGGCCGGGTTCGACCGCGACGACGAGGACAAATGGGCCAGGCAGTGGGCGCAGGCGTACGTACGGTTCGCGGCCACCGAGAAGCGGGACTACCTGCGCGACCTCGGCCTGCGCGTGACGCCGCTGGTCGGCTGGGCCGAACGCGGCGGCGCTACCGCTGACGGGCACGGCAACTCGGTGCCGCGCTTCCACCTCACCTGGGGCACCGGCCCCGAGGTGGTCCGGGTCTTCGCCGAGCCCGTGCTCGAAGGCGAGCGGCGCGGGCTGGTCCGCTTCGGCTTCCGTCACCGGGTGGACGAATTGATCGTGGAGGACGGCACGGTGGTCGGTGTGCGTGGCGCCGTGCTCGAGGACACCGATCTGGAGCGCGGTCGCGCCTCGTCCCGCACCGAAGTCGGCGGGTTCGAACTGCGCGCCAAGGCCGTGATCGTGGCTTCCGGCGGGATCGGCCACAACCACGAGCTGATCCGGCGCAACTGGCCCACCGAACGACTGGGCCCGTGCCCGGAGACCATGATCTCCGGCGTGCCCGCGCACGTCGACGGCCGAATGCTGGCCATCACCGAGACCGCGGGCGGCGCCATCGTCAACCGCGACCGCATGTGGCATTACACCGAGGGCATCGTCAACTGGGACCCGATCTGGCCCGACCACGCCATCCGGATCATTCCGGGGCCGTCCTCGCTGTGGTTCGACGCCAACGGAAAGCGGCTGCCCGCACCGTGTTTCCCCGGATTCGATACGAACACGACGATGAAGGAGATCCTGAAGACCGGCTACGACTACTCCTGGTTCGTGCTCACCCAGTCGATCATCGAGAAGGAGTTCGCGCTGTCGGGCTCCGAGCAGAACCCGGACATCACCGGCAAGGACCTCAAACTCACTTTGAAGAGCCGCGTGGCCAAGGGCGCGCCGGGCCCGGTCGAGGCGTTCAAGCAGCACGGCGTCGATTTCGTCGTCGCGGACACGCTGCGCGAGCTGGTCGAGGGCATGAACAAGATCGCGCGCGGCCCCCAGTTGGATTACGACGACCTGGAACGCCAGATCGTCGCGCGCGACCGGGAACTGGCGAACAAGTACGGCAAGGACAGCCAGCTGATGGCGATCGCCAACGCGCGCCGATACTTCGGCGACAAGGCGGGCCGGGTCGCCAAACCCCACCGGATCCTCGATCCCGCCGCGGGCCCGCTGATCGCCGTCCGGCTCAACATCCTCACCCGGAAGACCTTGGGCGGTCTGCAGACCGACCTGAGTTCCCAGGTGATCAGGCCGGACGGCACGGCGTTCCCGGGTCTGTACGCCGCGGGTGAGGTCGCCGGATTCGGCGGCGGCGGTGTGCACGGCTACAACGCGCTCGAGGGCACCTTCCTCGGCGGGTGCATCTTCTCCGGCCGGGCCGCTGGGCGTGCGCTGGCCGCGAGGCTCACCTGAGCGCTACCGTCGACAGCCGGACGCGACCGTGACGGGCCCTGTCGCGGTCGCCAGCGACGGCGACGACGTGAACGACGGCGCGCCGGAATAGAGCCGGGTGCCCGCCGAGTATCGCCCCGGTTCCACCCGCACCTCGGTGATCTCGGCCTCGTTGCCGAAGACGTCCGTCACGCGCGCGGTGAACGGGCCCAGCCCGGCGCCGGAAAGGGTCCAGTAGTTGTCGGCCCGTCGGCTGAGCTGTCGCCACGGCCCACCCTCCGCCGGACGAACAGCCGCCTCGCGCAATGGGTTTCCGGTGCCGCCGAACAGGATGCCGAACCAGGACGCGGACGAATCCGGCTTCACCTCGTAGGTCAGCTCCTGCGCCGGTTGCGGATCGCGGACCAGACGGTAGCCGACCCGCGCCACTCCGTCGCGGGGATCGGCGATCCGCTCGAACGCCGCAGCGCTGAGATCCAATTGTCCCGGAGCGCATGCCGGGCAGTGGTCGACCACCAGCGCGCGGACCGACCCCCGTGGGCCCGCGATGTCCAGCAATGCCCCGCAGAGATCGGCGCGCCCGTAGTCGCGGGTCGAAAGCCCGGCATAGTAGCCGTCCGGCGGCAGCTCGCGGAAGGAACACGATGTCCGCGTGCCGAAGACGTAGTAGCGCACCTCGGCGGACATGTCCGGCCCGATCGGCGCGAAAGTCACGGCGGACACGGGAAATCGGGACGGCGAGGAGACCTCGTCGAGCGGATGCGCCGCGGCGCAGGTCGGCGCCGACGGCCGCACCAGCCAGACGACCACCGCGACGGTGGCCAGCGCGCCCGCCGCAAACCATAGCCATTCGGAACGGAATGGCCGCTCTTGGATCGGTACCCGGTGCATCGCTTCCCCGACTCCGGCTCGGCTCCTCGCGGACTGTCCATCCTGACTCCACCAGGAAAGCAGCCCGGCCGCTCGCGCGCACAGCGAACGAAAATTCTTCACAGTGAAAGGCGGGCAATTCAGCAAGCGCACCGCTAATTTCGGCCATTCCGCCCGGGGACGGCCGCGGCCGATCGGAAATGATCCGGCGGAGCCGGGCGCACCGATGCCGGGCCGCGCGATGCAGCTAGAGCCTACGCGCGTGCCGAGGACACAGGGTTCGCCCCGCCTCACGGGCGATCTCGGCCAGCGCCATGGCCAGCCGCGCGGTGTCCGGCGCCACCGCGTCGGCACCGATCAGGCCCGACAACGACACCGCGGCCACCGCCGCGCCGCGACCGCGAATCGGCACTGCCACGCATGTGATTCCGGGCACGGACTCCTCGTTGTCGACGGCGACACCCTGACGGTTGCGGATGCGGCCGAGTTCGCGATGCAGTTCGGCGCGGTCGGCGAGGGTGCGAGCGGTCAGTTGCGGCAGGCGATCCCGGAAGGACGCCTCCACGATGCTCGGGTCCAGCGTCGCCAGCAGCGCCTTGCCGAGTGCGGTGCTGTGCGCGGGCATTCGGCCGCCGAGCCGGGTGGGCACGCTGGCGGCGATCCGGCCGCCGACCTTGTCCAGGTACAACACATCGCGCCCGTCCAGAACGCCGAGATGGCCCACCATTCCGGTCTGCTGGCAGACGTCGTGCAGCAGTGGGCTCACCACATCGCGGATCTCGTTTTGGTCGGCGGCCAGGCCACCCAACTCCAGAGTGCGCAAGCCGAGCCGATAGCCGCCGGGCGCGTGCGCCAGCCAGCGCAGCCGGATCAGCTGGTCGAGGATGCGATGCACGGTAGAGCGCGGCAGTCCGGTGCGCTCGGCCAGTTCGACGAGGGTGAGCGTCGGCGTCGCGCCGTCGAACGCCTCCAATATCAGCGTCATCCGCTCGATCATCGATGCCGGGGGCTGGCTCGGTCGTGCTGCCTGTCCGGATCCGGTCGGCAAATCCCCCGTCTCGGAATCGGTCATCACCTCGACCGTCATTGCCAACCTCCACGCGTGCTCGCGTAGAGCTTAGAGGCCGCTAAGCGGACCCGTGCGCGGAATCCTCGAGGGCGAAAAGCCACTCGCGGGTGTACCGCTCGGCCAGCAGGGGCAGGAAGTTGACGATGGTGGCGTGGTGTGCGACATGGTCGTAGGAGGCCTGGAGATGGTCCTCGATCGCGGCTTCGCTGGCGACACCGTCGAATTCGTTCTCCAGGCGCCGCGCGGCCGCCTCGAGGGCGAGTTCTTGGTCGAGAGGGATCTGCTGGTTCGAGTCGTGGGTGGCATGGCGGTCGGTCATCGCAAGATTCCCCTGGTCGTGACGGATCGGTACCCAGGACGCTGTCGTGGCGCACGATAACGCCCGTCATATGGGTACCCGCCCCCGCCCGGTTCGACACCCTCGCCTGCGGCTGAGGTCCCCGATCCGGCCTCCGCTCCGGACGACGACACAGTTGATCCCCGCGGATCTCGATCCGTCCCTTCGCGACGCCGACTCGCACCAAAATAGAACACGTTCTTGTCTGCGGGGGCTGCGCGTGCCAGGCTCGACAGATGGATCTCGACGCCATCGAAGCCGTCCGCCAGTTGAAGTACCGCTACTTCCGTGCCCTCGACCTCAAAGAGTGGGACGAGTTCGCCGACACCCTCGCGGTCGACGCGAAAGGGCGCTACGGCACCCACGCCATGGGCGAACCGCTGAACCTCGACGGCCGTGACGCCATCACCGCGTTCATGCGGGAGAATCTCGGCCCCTCGGTGGTCACCGTCCACATCGCCAACCACCCGGAGATCGGCGTCGACGGCGCGACGGCCACGGGATCCTGGGCCTTCGAGGACACCGTGCTCGCCACCGAGTACGGGGTGCTGATCCGGGGAGCCGGCTACTACACCGACACCTACCGCCGCGACGACGACGGCAAGTGGCGCATCGCCTCCACGGCCTACCGGCGCATCTACGAATCCATGCAGTCGCTGTCGGACACACCCAGCTTCCAGTTGCTGTCCAACATGTGGGCGCCCGGTAAGTGACGGGCGGGAAAACGGTCCACTATCCGCCCGGTGGCGCTGGACGGTCCCGCGCCGCCCGGCGGATGCTGCGAACATGCCCTCGCTAGCGCCTGACGAGTTCACTCCCGAGATCACCTACCTGAACACCGCCTCCTTCGGTCTGCCGTCCGCCCGCGCACTGGCCGCGGTCCGCGAGGCGAGCACGAGCTGGGCCACCGGCCGCAGTGGCCCGACATCCCAAGTGGACCTTCTGGTACCGGACCTGCGCGCGGGCTTCGCCCGGCTGCTCGACGGTGCCACCGCCGATGACATAGCGCTCGGCAGCGGTGTCGCGGGCCTGATCGCACCCGTGGCCGCCGCACTGCCACCGGGCGCGGAGGTCCTCCTGCCGGAAGGCGAATTCGCCTCGGTCTCGATGCCTTTCGTGTACCGGGACGATCTCGTCGTGCGCTTCGTCCCTTTGGCGGAGCTGGCCGCGCAGGTCCGCCCGGAGACGGAGTTGGTGGCGGTGAGCGTGGTCCAATCCGCGGACGGCCGCGTCGCCGATCTCCCCGAGCTGCGCGCGGTCACCCGGGCCAACAACGCGCGTTTGCTCGTGGACGCCACCCAGGCCGCGGGCTGGCTGCCGCTGCGCTTCGCCGACGCGGACTACTGGGTCTGCGCCAGCTTCAAATGGCTGATCGGCGCGCGCAGCGTCGCGTTCCTCGCCACGCCGCCCGAGTTCGTCCCGCAGCTGCGTCCGATCGGCTCCAGTTGGTACGCCGCCGAGGACCGCTGGGCGGAGCTGTACCGCCCGGCCGCGCTGCCCGCGACGGCACGGCGATTCGACACGACGCCCGATTGGCTCGGCGTCGTGGCGGCGCTGGCGGGACTGTCGCTGATCGAGGAACTCACCGTCGACAAGATCGGCGCGCACGACCTCGAACTCGCCGGCCATTTCCGTGCCGGACTGCGCGAACTGGGTTTCGAGCCCGTCGAGGCGCCCTCGCCGATCGTCTCCGTCCCTGGCGCGGGCGACCTCGCGGCCCGGCTCGAGCAGGCCGAGGTGGTCGCCTCAGCGCGAGGCGGCGGCTTGCGATTCGCCTTCCACCTCTACAACAGCGCCGACGACATCGAGCGGGCACTGTCCGCGCTGCGAGCCGGGTAGTCCCCGCCGCGGGCCGCCTACTTGCGCGGCCAATCGAAACGGGCGAGCCCGAAGTGTTGGCCGAGCAACCGCGCCGACGACATCGAGCGGGCACTGTCCGCGGCGCGAGCCCGGTAGTCCCCGCCGCGGGCCGCCTACTTGCGCGGCCAGTCGAAACGGGCGAGCCCGAAGCGTGGCCGAGCGACAGCGCCAACACTTCCGGTCGGCTGTTTGCGTCCGAGTTGGCGACGACGGGGCACTGTCGCCTGCGGGCCGGGTAGCTCCGCGTGCTGCCGAGCCGGTCACACGACCGGGCGGGGCCAATAGCGTGACACGCTGTCGCCGGCCGACCGGCACGCCGTGCAGCCGGTCGGTCGGTAGGCCGGTCGCCCGGTCGGTCGGCAAGCTGCAGCTCATCGATGACCTCGACCGCGCACAGTCCGCGCGGTACGCCGAATAGCCTCGGCCGGGGCCGCCGTGCGATGGGCCAGTAGCTCCGCAGGCCTTCTACCTCCTACCTCCGCGTACCGCGTGGGCCGGGTGGTGGGTCAGCGACCGGGACGCTGCGCGGGAGCGGTGATCAGCGGGAGATCGAGCGCGGTGAGAATTCCGGCGGGCGCCGCGACCACGGCTGGAATCGCGTTGACGATGCGCAGGCCGGTCGCCAGCACGGTCGCGTAGTTGTGATCCCCGTTGCGGCTCGAGGTCACCAAGTCCAACGCGTAATTGGGCTCGCCGGTGATCTCGACCCGGTAGGAGCCCTCCGGGTCCGCCGGTTGGGGCCAGTCCGGGCACAGGTCGGGACGCAGCCTGGTCACGTGCTCGAGCACCGTGACGGGCACGTCTCCGACCATGCCCCGCACTTCGAAACGCAGTGCCGCCGCCGTTCCTTCGGCGATGTGCCCGGTCGCGATATCGAACGACTCCGGCGCCGCGATCCGCTCGTAAGATTGCGTGACGGCGTCGAGGGTGACCCCGATCCCGGCCGCGAGCTGGCGAACCGTGCCGCCCCAGGCGAGCGACAGCACGCCGGGCTGCAACAGCATGGGGATCTCGTCGAGTGGCTTGCCGAAGCCCATGATGTCGAACATGACCGCGCGGTTGTCGTAGCTGGCGTAGTCCACGATCTCCAGACAGCGCAGCTGATCGATGCGCAGACAGGTCCCCGCGAGCGCGAGCGGCAGCAGGTCGTTGGCGAAACCGGGGTCGATGCCGTTCACCCACAGCGACGAATTGCCCTGCGCGGCCGCCTCCTGCACCGGCTTCAGCAACTCGTCGGGCAGCACGCCGTAGGGGTACTGGAAGAATACGGGTGCGCACGCGACGACATTGATCCCGGCGGCCAGGATGCGTTGCAGATCCTGTACGGCTTCGAACAGCCGGTTGTCGGTCATGCAGCAGTAGACGACGCAGTCCGGACGCGACGCGAGCAATGCCTCCGCGTCGGTCGTCGCGGCGACGCCGACGGGCTGATCGAGCCCCCCGAGCGTCCCCGCGTCCGCTCCGCTCTTGGAACCGGACACCCACACCCCGGTCAATTCCAGCTCGGGATGGGCGATTACGCCGGCCAAGGCATGCTTGCCCACATTGCCGGTGCCCCATTGCACTACGCGATATGTCATGTCACAGGTCCGGGATCGGAAGGTCGAGGTTGGGAACGATCAAACCGCCGTCGGGCTCGAGAATCTTGCCGGTGAGGTACTTCCCCGCAGGGGACACCAGATAGAGCGCGGCCGCTGCGATGTCCTCCGGTTCGCCGATGCGATGCAGCGGTGTCTTCGACTCCAATTCGGTACGCATGGCGTCGTTTCCGGCGACGACCTCCAGTGCGGAGGTCAGGATCGAGCCCGGCGCGATGGCGTTGACCCGGATACGCGGATTGAGGTCGAGAGCGGCGAGCTTGGTGTAATGGGCCAGAGCCGCCTTGGCGGTGCCGTATGCCGCGAACGCTCGTCCGGGGAGCCGCCCCATCGTGGACGTGATGTTGAGAATCGAGCCGCCGCCCGCTGTTTCGAGCATGCGCGGCACCGCGGCGCGGACCAAGGCGTGCGCGTTCGAGACATTGAAGTCGAAGGCGTCCCGCAGTGCCTGCGGCGTCGTGTCCAGCAGCGGGCACGGCAGTGCGCCGCCCACGTTGTTCACCACGATGTCCAATCGCCCGAAGCGTTCGACCGCCGCTGCGGCGAGTGCCGCTGTGGCCTCGGCGTCGCTCAGATCCGCGGGCACCACGTGGGCCTGTCGGCCGGTGGCGGAAACCCGCTCGGCTACCTCATCGAGCTGGCTTTTGGTTCGTGCGGCGATGACGACATTCGCACCCGCCTCCGCGAACGCGACCGCTATAGCCGCGCCCAGGCCACGACCTGCGCCGGTGACTATCGCGACCTGATCATCGATTCGGAACCGTTCCAGAATCATTCACGCTCCTAAGCATCGACTGACGAATATTCGACAGCATGTGATGTAATATTCGTCATCGTAAGTCGCTCACCGAGCCGGGACAAGGGATTGCCATCATGCCGGACCGATCTGCGTCGCCGCCCACGCGGCGCGTCGTCGACATCGTGTCGCTACTGGCGACCTCCGGGGAGCCGATCAGCGTCGCGGGCATCGCCGAACGGCTGGGCATCGCGCGCGCGACCGCGACCGCGATCCTGGTCGAGTTGGACGCGGCCGGTTGGGTCGTGCGCGACCCGGCTCGTGGTTACGGCATCGGCCCGGCGCTGGTGGGATTGCACGGCGCCGCGCTTCCACAGGACGTGGGCGAGCTCCTCGCCGGTCTCGCTGCCCGGACCGGCTATGGCGCCACGTTCAGCCGCATCGAGCCGGACCGGCTCACCGTGCTCGACGTCCGGCACGGCGTCGACCGGGCGGTGCCGGGAATCCCGGTGGGACATCGTATTCCGCTCCAATTCCCGGCCGGCGCGAGTGTGATGCCGTGGCGTCCGGCAAAGGAGCAGAATACGTGGCTGAACACCGCCGACGAGGCGGATCAACGCATCGTCGGCGCGCTGCTGGCACTCGTGCGTGAACGCGGGGTCGCGGTGTTCCGGCCGCGCGCCGACGATGCGGGCCTGGTCGACCTGCTCGCCGATCTGCTCGGCGCGGTCGGATCCGAATTGCTGCGACCGCATCTGCGTACTCGCGCGCTACGCCAGCTCGCCGCGCTCACGTCCCGGCCTTTCACGCGGACGGAGCTGGATTCGGATGAGATATTGCCGCTGAGTTATCTCGCGGCCCCGGTTTTCGATGCGAGCGGCACCGCGGCCTACGAAGTTCAGCTGGGGCCATTGCAGGTGGCGACGACGCGCGTGGAACGCGATGAATTCGTCGATGCGACCCGCAGCGCGGCAGCCGAATTGACGAACGCGCTCACCGCCGGTCGGCATGGAAAGTAATTCTGTGCATAAATGACGAAAGGCCCTCGACGGTGTCGAGGGCCTTTCGTGAAAGGATGTTCCGGCGGTGTCCTACTCTCCCACACCCTGTCGAGTGCAGTACCATCGGCGCTGGCAGGCTTAGCTTCCGGGTTCGGAATG
>NZ_JBFAXY010000068.1:0-12257 GCF_040681035.1 Nocardia sp. NPDC051911 | reverse complement strand
TTTCGACAACTCATCGACCACGAGTCGAACATCATGCAGCACAGTCGATTCCGGCACAACGTGAACGAATCACAACCACGTAAGACACGGTCTAAGACCGTTCTCGAAACGGCGTTGAACGAGGGACGCCGGTGTGCCCGAGAACCGCCGAGCCCGAGCAGTTTGACCAAGCCACGGTTGGCCGAGGTGATGATCGGTCGGGCACCGGCCGCGGGTGTGATCGCCGGATGGATGACCGCCGATTCCGCCTACGGGCGTGACGACCATGGGTACTGATGTTCTCCTGGAAGCACCTAGCATGCTCATTGGTGAACAGTCGCGAGCTTCACTCCGATACCGAGGTAGCTGAGCGAGAAGGCACGCTGAAGCCGTCGAACGAATCGGGGTTTCGTGATCACGTGATGGCGCATGGCGCTGGCGAACATCCCATACCCCACGAACACAACGAACGTCAACGCCATGAAGACCCCACTGAGAAGCACCATCTGCGGTAACACCGCTTGTTGCGGCGAGATGAACTGTGGGAGAAACGCGAAGAAGAACAACGACAGCTTCGGGTTCAACAGATTTGCGAGGACAGCATTACCGACGGTACGCCACGCACGCGTCGGCGCGTTCTCGCCTATAGCGACAACACCAGCGTCACGCCAGGTCGTCCATGCCACGAACAACAGGTAGATCACACCCGCAACCTTCAGTACGTCGAAAGCGACAGCGCCCGCCCTTAACAGCGCGGCTGTCCCGGTTACCGCGGCCACCAGATGAGGCACGATCCCTATGGTGCACCCGAACGCCGTGATCACCGCCATCCGCCGCCCACCGCGTAGACCAGCGGTGATGGTGAGAATGGCACCTGTGCCGGGAGTCGCAACGATCGCCAGCGAAGTAAGGAAAAACGCAACACTCATACCCAACGATTGTGCCACCTCACTCCTGGCCATACCGCCCGGAGCCAGACCAAGCCGCCGGGCCGGGGCCGATTCAGGTTGACACAGCTGGGTATGAAGCCTTGACGGGGCAAAGCGCCGCCGGTCTCAGCGGCCGAGTGGCTCGGTATCAATAGTGACGGTCAACGCGCCCGCGCCCGCGCGGCGTGCGCGGGCGGCGAATTCGCTCACCAAGACGGAGCCGACATGCTGCCAGCCTTCGAGCACTCCTAGCAGAGCGATATGTCCAGTGGACCCGGCCAACCAGCCGACGAGCTCGCTGGAGGTTGCCGACTTATATCTCCGGTAGCGGTTCGTGGTCGGGGTAGCTACCCGTAGCGTGCTGCAGCAGGCCGGGTGGATTGACTCCTGAGGTTCCTGTCGCCGAAAGGCTTTTGGCTGACTCAACGGGGGTATGTCGCGCCACCCGGCCTGCGTTCAGAGGTCTCCGCTACTCCACGATCCAACTGCAGCAGCTTCATCTGCCGAGCCTCCACGTCAGTACAAACGTTTTTATACTCCTCACTCGCCTCACCCTCCCCAGCGTTCCGACCACCGTGGGTGTCAGTAGATCATCGACTTTCGGGCGGCGGCTCCGGCAATTCCTCGGCTGAGCAGATCGGCAGCCGTTTGAATAGCGATTTCAGCCTTTACGATAAAGGAGTGGCCTCGAGTATCGACTCAGGATCCCATCCGTTTTCAAATCCGCAGACCACTCCCCCGGCTACAGCAGCACCGATGGGGCCACCGAATGCGAATCCAGCCGTGCTCGCAACCCCTGTAATAGGTCGCCCCAGAGCGACAAGGCGCTCTCTCCAATAATAATTGAGTACCCAACCTACGTGACACGTGCACCGACCAGTCGGACCGAGCCAGTGGCTGGACACAGTGTTTTACAGCCGGGCAGCTGCTGACATCCGCAACTAATGCCAAATCACGTACGTATTCTTGTCGGCCTTCCTGTCGATTCGATCTCCGAAGCGAAGGAGTTTCTTGCGTCCCAGGCGGCTACGGGTACGCCTGCCGACCTGCTTTACCGCTGGCAAGAGATCTCCCCAGCGGGACACGAGATCACAGACCTTTTCGTAGTCGGCTGGGCCACCAGCGCGATGGCGGCACAATTGACGACGCGCATCTGTGAAGATGGGAGAGATACGTACGCAGTCACATACATTCCCAACATCGGGAATACATTTGATCGAAGAGGCGCCCCCGCCCGTGCATGCTCTTCGCTATGAGTACGTTCGTTTTGGTTCACGGCGGGTCTCACGGTGCCTGGTGTTGGTTTCGCGTAATTCCCCTGCTAGAGGCCGCAGGGCATCGAGTAGTTACCCCGGATTTACCTGGACACGGTGTCGACCGAACCCCACTAAAAGGGTTGACATTGCACGACTACGCGGCCTCCATCGAGTCGGTTCTGCTGTCCTTGGATGAGCCGGCCGTGCTGGTGGGGCACTCGATGGGCGGTATGACCGTCACCCTCGTGGCGGAACGCTGTCCCGACCGTATCCAAACCCTTGTCTATCTGTCAGCTATCGTTTTGAGTGGAGGGCAGTCGATGATGACACATCCGGCGATTGGGCCGAATATTGCCGAAATCAGCCCAGACTTCACTGCGGGCAGTGCCGCAGACGCAATCACCATCCCGTTAGCGGTAGCACCTCAATTGTTCTATGGTGGATGCGCCCCCGAAGATGTAGCCTTGGCGCTGCGCCTGCTGACCCCTGAGCCACTCGGTTCGTTCATCACGCCAGTCCAAGTCACCCCCACCCATTTCGGACGGGTCCGACGGACAGCTATCCTCACGATGCATGATGTGATTAATCCGCCAGAGATTCAGCGCGCGATGTACAAGGAGCATGGTATTACCGAAATTGCGGAACTGCCTACCGCCCATTCGCCGTTCTTTTCCGCGCCGGAATTACTGGCACAGGAACTCGATAGGATTTCGCATTTGGACTGAGGTGGCGGATGAGCCGCCCCGCTGAGGCGGGGGTGCTCGCCGCGCGGCAGTAGGCGCGTGCCGAGGAGGCGCTGATGCCGGATGTGCCCGACCTCGACACGGCGAACCGTGCGCGATGGCGACCCGCAAGGGCGGGGCGGGGGAGGTCATCACGTGGCAGATCTGGACCGCGCGGTTGTTGCCGCGGATGCGGAGCGGCCGCAAGTCACGCACAACACCGCGTCCACCACATCAAATACCGCGTGTGCCCGCCGGGGCAGGCACCGATACAACTCCTCCCGGAACGCCGACAGCTCCCCGACCGCACCGACGCAACCGGTGTCGTGCACACTGCTCACCGAAGCCCTTGGTCATCGAAAGTCTCACTGTCGCAGCGAGAAGGCGGTACCCGCCGAATTGGCCGTTTATCCGGTCTGCGGCAATCTGGCGACCCACAAGACCCCGATCGTCAACGAATGGCTCGCGCGTCACACCCGGTTCCACGTGCACTTCACCCCGACCGGATCGTCCTGGCTCCACCGGGCCGAACGCTGGTTCGGCCACCCCACCGATCTACTCACCCGACGTGGCGTTCACAAAAGTGTTGCGGCACTGGAGAAAGACGTCATGGACTGGATCACGCACTGGAACGCCCCCGTCGGTTCGCCTGGAAGAAGACAGCCGAAGAGATCGGCTACTCCCTCGCCAGACATATCGAACGAATTTCGGGGCGCAGAACACTAGCCGAGGTAAGCCGGAAAGGAGTAGACGGCTATGGCGGCTTTTGTGTCCACCTTGGCTACACACTGCAGTGCCACTGATGCACTGTCGACTGACAAGGATGCACGCGATGCCGATGATCGACACGTCGGCGCTGGTGGAGGGGTTCTACGATCCCCCCTACCCGCCCGTCAATCCCGCCGTAGAGCAGGCCGAGGAGGAAACTATCGCTTGGCTGTGGCGGATCGGGTTCCTCACGACGCCAGTCCAGGAGGCCCACCTGCGATCGTTCAAGTTCGGTTTATACCACGGGATTTGTACCCCATCCGTGGATCTGGCGCACCTGCTGATCGGCGTGAAATGGTTCTGTTGGGGATCACTCGCCGACGACCAGTACGACAACTTCGACTGGGGCGAACGTGATCGCCGCATGGCAGCGGTATTACGCGACATGCGCACGGTCTTGTCCGGCGGCACCCCCGCTGGCACTCCCAATGCTGTGATCAAAGGGTTCGCCGACTACTGGCCGGAGCTTACCGCCGGGCTGAGCCCGCGCAGGCGGCGTCGCATCACCGATCACTTCCTGGATTACGTGCAAGCCATCGCCTTCCAGAACCGCTACCATGCCGCCGCGCGCATCCCGGACGCGGCGACCTTCATGATGATGCGGCGCAACACCATCGCGATGATCTTCCAGGCCGACGTCTTGGAGATAGTGTCCCAGCTTCACATCCCCGACCCATTGCGCGACAGTCTGCTGTTTCGGGAGATGGTCTGGTGCTTCGCCGACGTCACCGCCTGGCACAATGACGTGTACGGATTGGAAAAAGACATCGCTGACGGCCAAACCTGCAATGTCGTACGCGTCACCGCCGCCAGCGAGGATTGCACCCTGCAACAGGCGGTTGACCGCGTACTACACCGGGCCGAACGACGGCAACTGCTGTTCCTGGAGCTCCAGCGGCAACTGCCCGATCTCGCCGCACATCTAGACCTGTCACCCGACGCCGCCACCCAAGCGGCCCGCCTCGCCCAGGACCTGCGCGCCTACACCTACGCCAACCTCGTCTGGATCCAGCACACCCGCCGATACGACCTCGACCGTCCACGCATCAGAGGCACCTTCGATGACGTCCTCTCCAGCCGACAGAGAGACCGGACACCCGCATCAGGACCACCACGATCGCCCGCACCCAGCGATCCGGGTCATCCCCTTCACCTGCCTCGAATGGAGTGATTCCCGGGGCCATCGAAAAGGCCGTTCTGTCAACATCGAACGACTTGCAGTCGATACCGCCCGCTCCGGGACGGTTACCCATCGTGGGCCACGTTGGTGACCTGTTGCGCGGCCCTCTGACTTTCGCAGTGCCGCTGCGGGGGGCGGGCGAATCGTCCGCCTCGACGTGGGCCGGCACCCTGTATACGTCATCACCGCGCCACGCCTGGTACGGCAGGTGCTGAGCACCCAGGCCGACAGCTTCGCCCACGGCCGCATCTACGACCGGGCCCGCGTATTGTTCGGCAATGGGCTCGCCACCTCCGAAGGCCCACACCACCACAAGCAACGTCGGCTCATCCAATCCGCCTACGCCGCGGCCGCCGACGCCGATCTGCAGGCGCATGTGGCCGCGCTAGAGGCGCCGGTCCGTGATCTAACCGGCCGGTTGCAAATCGCCGAGCAGGACGCTGCGGCGGCGGTGCTGGCCGGTGGCACCGACCGGGACGTGACCGCGATCTGTTCGGAGATCCGCGACTTCCGCCAAGCCGCCCTGGCTGAATTCACCGCCGTCCATGAAGATCGGACCGATCTGCGCGATCTGATGAACACCCAGTTCAGCGAGGTGCACAACGGGTTCGCCGAAATACAGGGCGAGCTGGCCGCCGCAGCGTCCGGACAATCTCGGATCTCACCATGTTGACCATGCTCATCGAACGTGGCGACGGCCAGCAGCCACGGCTATAGCAGCTGATCTCCGGAACTCCCACAGACGCGTAAGCTGCTCGGCCGCGATTACCCGGGTCGCCACCAACTCCTCCTCCACGTTAGTGACGCACCATCCGCGCGAATTTCGGCAGTCATCGAAAGGGGACCGGAGCCTTTCGCGCCGACGCCTTTGACCTCGGTCACCTAATGACACGCCGACAAGCCGTCAAGCACCGCCGGACGAATGACTGCAGGTTGGGCGCTGCCTTGTCATAGCGCAACACGGCCGCAGCCGACTGCAAGATCACCAGCAGACTGGTCGGCGTGGCGAGGATGACCTTCTTGTTCGCGGTGTAGTCCCACAGACCACGATCCTGTTCCCACGCGGCGTACAGGAACGAGTCCGAGGGCACGAACATCACCACGAGCTCCGGCGACTTGTCCGGCAGCAGCCAGTACCTCTTTGCGGCGACCTGTCGATGTGGGTGCGAACGTTTCTAGCATGCAACGCGAGCCGTTGCTGCTGTTCGGCCTCGTCGCGCGCGTCGGCAGCGTCGATGAGCGCGTTGAACGACGCCTTGGCGTCGACGACCACCGCCATATCCCCGCTGATCTCGACGATCAGGTCCGGCCGCTGGGCACCGTCGCCGGTGTTGAAGGTCGGCTGATCGTCGAAGTTGATCAGGTTCGCCATGCCGGAGGCCTCGACCAACGCCTGCAGGGTCTGCTCGCCCCACGGGCCTCGGGCCTGCGGAACACGTTCTTCAACTGCCCGATCTCCTTGAGCACCTCATCGCTGGACATACGCACCATCTCCTAGTCCGTGCTCATCTGCTTCAACTGGTCACCCAGCGCGGCCCTGGCGCTGGCATTTTACTTACTGACCTCGACGCCTACAGTCAGCAGAGTACGAACCGGCGCTGGAGCTGCATTCCCGCGGCGGCGCCATCAAGCTCGGTGGCACCTTCGCCTTCGGGACGCAGTGAGTACGAGCGCTTTAGCATCAAACAATACGTCCGCGATGCTCAGCAGATTCCCATCGTCGCCATCGCCGACATCTCGAATTCCCAACCTCGAGAAGCGGCTGCGCCTAATGCTGCTTCGTGGCGGTCTACAGTTGACCGATGGTAGCTAGCCCGATTCCTACGGCTCCAGGGGCGCTGCCGCTAGTCGGTCATGTTGTGCCGTTGTTGCGCGATCCCCTGCGGTTGCTGAAGTCGCTGCCCGAGCATGGTGATCTGGTCCGTATCGGCTTGGGCCCGGCTACGGTGGTGGTGGTATGCGACCCTGATCTGACCAGACAGGTCTTGCGCCGCGATTGTGTCTTCGACAAGGGGGGACCGCTCTACGAACGGGCCAGAGAAGCTATGGGTTATGGCCTGACCACGTGTCCGCATTCGGCGCATCGCCGCCAGCGACGGTTGCTGCAGCCCGCGTTCGGGCGGGACCGCTTGCCTGGATACGCGGACGTCATGACAGCACACATCACCGCGATCACCCATTCTTGGCGTGATGGGCAAATCTTGGATGTCAACGCCGAAACGAAGCGACTCACGTCGGCCGTAACCACCGCGACGCTATTCTCCGACACGATGCCCGATCCTCTGCTGTCTCACGCGCTCGAGGATGTCAGCACTCTGGTCGACGGCATCATGCGGCGGGCATTGATGCCGCCCCTGCTGGACAGGTTACCCACTCCTGGCAACCGAGCCTTTGCCCGTGCCCGTGCCCGTCTGCACGCCCTTCTCGACAAGATCACCGCCGACCGCCGCGGCGACACCGCCGACCATGGCGACCTGCTCTCCGCGCTACTGGCCGCCCGCGACGACGACGGCTGCGGTCTGACCGACGCCGACATAGCCGACCAGATCATCACCTTCTTCATGGCCGGCACTGAAACCACAGCAACCACCCTGGCATGGGTGTTGTACCTGCTTGACCGGCACCCCGGCATCGCCGACCGGCTGCACAGCGAGGTCGACACCGTCCTGTCCGGTCGCCCTGCCCGGCACGGCGACCTGCCCGATCTGCAGGTGACGGGCCGGATCATCACCGAGACACTGAGACTGTATCCGCCGGGCTGGTTCGTCACTCGCGTGGTGACCGAGGACACCGACCTCGGCGAGCACCGTGTCCGCGCGGGCACCACCATCGCCTACAGTCCCTATCTGATCCACCACCGGCCAGATCTGTATTCCGACCCCGAACGGTTCGATCCCGATCGATGGGGCTCCGCCGACGCCGAGTCGTCGGGTTCCGCGCTCATCCCGTTCGGAGGAGGCCCCCGCAAATGTATCGGTGACGTTTTCGCCGTCACCCTGGCCACCCTGACTCTGGCCACCCTCAGCACCCGATGGCGCCTGCACACTCTTCCCGGTCACAACGTCCGCATCGCCCGATCAGCAGCCCTGCACCCCCGCAGCCTGCATATGCGCCTCACCGCCCGCACATGAGAGATGCGAGAGGCGGCGGTCTCCCGGTCGCAGCCGAATCTCTGCCAGGGCCAGTAGCCCGAGAACCACAAGAAATCGCGGACGATTCCCTCTTGTGCATTGCGGCCATATGGCCGCAATGCCCGACCGACAACTCACGCCAAGGACTCGTTATGAATCTGCCCTCCCCATCGAACTCCGAGACAGCCCGACTCGTCGCTGAGGACAGCAACTTCCGCGATGCCCTGTTGACCGTCGGCGTCGATCCTGACTGCCGGTTCGCTTGGACCCCGATCCAACGCACCGTTCAATCGAAGTCGGTCGAATTTCTGGCGGGTTATGGATTTCCGGCCAAGAAGTTGGGTGACCATCTCGGCGTCGGCAATCCGGTGGTCTTTCACGCCGGCGTTGGAACGCAATATGCCTTCAGCATCTACGACAGCGACGATGTCGATGTCATGTACCGGATCGCGACTACTTTCGCCGTGTGGAATCTCCTCGACGATGAACTACCCCATGAACCACTCGATGTCAAGATTTCCGATCTGTTCTCCGGAAATGGCTATCATCCACGATTCACTCGCATGCTGTCCGATACCTTCGGCAACCTCCAAGAGATCATGGAACCGCCCGCCTTTCGTGCACTGGAAAATCTCTCAATGCAGGGATTCACCTGTTACGATATCACCAGAGTTCTCAGCCGAAATATTCACACATGGGATATCGACACATATCTAGGTTACCGATTCCACGATATCTTCCTGAAGCCTGAGATTCCTCTGCTCGATCTAGTCTATAGCGAGGATTACACGGCATCGCGGGCCGACCCCGACGTCCATAGACTCATGATTGCCATAATCCTATTCATCATCCACGCGAACGACAGAATATCGTTGAACAAGGAGCTTCTCGCTCCAGCTGACGGCATCTCCGACGATCGCATGAATATGTTCCTCATCGGAACACCACCGTCGATGCAGGAGTTCAATACGAACATCGCCGGATATGCCAAAGAAATCGTTAGCGTTGTCGACGAACTCGAGAACACCCCGCACGCTACCTATGCCCGAAAGCTACTCCGCTTCGCACGGGGCGTAGTCCATTTCCATCTGATTTCCGAGCGGTATGTCCAATCCAGGATTTTTCGGTAAATCCGACTCAACTCACGCGACGCCGATGCGTGAAGGGCCCGTCGCTGCGGGTCGACCGAGATTCAATAGCGGCGGTGGGTGATCAGGTAGGACAGTTCGAGGAGTTCGGCCGAGGCGACCTAATCCGCGTAGGCGTCATTCAGGCAGCGGGCGGCCTGCTCGATCGATTCGGCAGCAGGCGTCTCGGCCCCAGCCACGACCGCCCGCCGTCTCCGCTAACTCGGCGATAGTCAGTCGAGCCAACGAAAGCTCACCGCGAAGCCGGTCAGCCAGATCGCAGTGACCACGATGACCATGAATACCGCGAAAAGCAGGTCTAGCATCCCATCTTGGTGAGCACTGCTTCCGACTCTCCCCGGGCTGGCTGGCCGGACACCTCCGAGATCTCACCGACGAGCCGTCCCATCGAGCGTCGGTGCCCCGGACGGCCTCAGCGGCTCTCGATGGTTGTTCCCAGCCGCCGCAATGGAAGTACGCCTGCGCCTGCGATAGTAACCACCAAGGCGCGCCGACATACGTACCTTTTTTCGGCCCACGTACGCACACCGACCCGAGCAATTCCCTCACGAGCCCGTGTCCTTCAAGCAATACGATGGGGCTTGCGAAACGGCAGGCAGGCGCCTACGATCTGGCCATCAGTTCGCTCTCGCGATAACTTGAGGAGTCCAGATACAGGTCCGTCGACACGCTACCAATTCCTTTCTTCTAAATAAGATCGAATAAATAAGATCGAAGCCGAAAGTCGTTACGCATCCCGAGGAAAGGAAGACAAGACAGGAGACACAGTTTTCTCTCTAAAAGGTTTTGAAGTTTCTCGACACTCTCGAGAAGAGTTTCGAGGAACCTTGGTTTTCTGCACGGTACGGGAAGGGCTGGAAATCGAGTTGTGTTGGGCACTCGGTCACCTGATAGCGATCAAGGCAAAATGATTCGGACGGTTCGCGGACAAGTCAAAGCTTTCGGGACAACTGCCACAGCTGCAGTCAGGGTGCCCCCAGCTGTGGACCTGCACAGAGCATAGCGGTGCCGGCCTTCGAAGCAGCAGCTTCGCTGATAAGCGAATGCCTGATCGGCGCTCTATACCCTATGGAGTGTCCACTGTCTGGTGAGTGTAGATCGACAGGCGCAGAGGTTCCTCATCCCTGAGGGTGTTCGCGACCGTAGACATAGAAGGTTGGATCCCATGGCATTCAAGGTGGCCACGCCGAGGCCGGAGGATCACACTGTGGGGTAAGGCGATCTCTGAGTTGGTTCAAAGACTCCGCGGGGTAACAAGGGGCGTAGCCGAACTTCATGAGCGCCCACTGAGGGAGTTCAGTCACGGACTTCGTCGGGTCGCCGGGGTCGGACAAACCGACGAAGAGATTGCGCGGTGGATCCGGGGGATCGATTCGCGGGAAACGGACCGTAGTCTGCTCAGCAAAATCGATTATCGTCAGCTCAATCACGCGATTGAGGGGCCTCTGCGCTATGAGCGTGGCGATCGCGCGTTGGCGCAGATACTGCGGCGCCAAGGGTTCGACGGCTTGCCCCGCCTCGTGGATGCCAAGGGTATGCGCGAGGCTGTCGATGCGGGTTGGATGGAAATGTCCCGGGGCGTGAAAAGACTGCAGGATGTAGAGGAATTCAAAACCGGCAGCCTTTTTCCTGGGCAGGGTGCCTTCGGCAGCGGCTCGGCCGCGAACCTGGTTCGAGCGAACCTGATTCGGCTCGGCTCCGGGAGATGGCCGAGCATTGGGCAGGGGAACCGGGCGGCGCCGACCCGGGCGGAGTGATTCGTATGGCGATGCACCCCGACGCGTTGAAGACTGATTTACGCTCCCTGACCGCAAAACGAGATGAGGAACTGGAATCGATCCGCGCAGAGTTGGAGAGGGAGCCCGAAAAGTCTGCGAGGAGAACAGAACTGGAAGAGCGTAAGAATGTGTTGTCGGACGTGGGACGATACGGCGCCAGCCTGGGTTACGATGCGTACCGGATCAACGACTCGTATGCCTGGGTGGTTCTTAATCGCACCGCATTGATAGTCGAACGATGAAGAAGATCATCATCACGCTTGCGCAGCGATTGTAAACTCCACATCATCGACTCGATGCCGCCACCGGCAGCTTAGTACTCCAGCATCACTTCGTGATGTAATCGGTGTCGCCGCTGATAGTGGGCCTGTTTGGCCTGGTATTGGTGTCTTCTGCGCCAGGTCGACCAGTGCAACGCAGTGGTGAGGTTCGGTGACGGTGTTGTCAGGTCTGCCAGGAGACGTCTGATCTCGCCGAGTGTGAGTGGAACGAGGCCGCTGCCAATGCTTTTGGGGAGATGGCGGCTGTCACAGCAAGGTATGTGTGTGCCAGCAGTGCGAGTGTGATGTGGCGGTACCAGGCGTCGAAGCGGCGGACCTGGTATTGGTCCAGCCCGACTTCAGTCTTCGCGGTCTGGAAGCAGTCCTCGACTGCCCAGCGTGCGCCGGCGACCTGGATGAGCTCGTCGTCGCTGGTGCCGATCGGGGCACCACACAGGTAGTAGGCCGTTTCGAGTTCGCCTTTGGCGTTGGGAGCCAGTGACCGGCGAGCCAGCAGCCAGCGTCCCCAGCCGGGTCCGGCCTCGCTCACGGTCGGCACTGTGGCCACGGCCCAGTCGAACATCCGAAGGCCTTTCGCGCCGTCTCCGCAGCTACGACGCTTCCATGCTCGCGGGGGCGCGGCGGCCACGATCTGGCCGACGCGGCTGCTACCGGCAAGCGACATGACGACCGGCGCACTGCTGGACACCGCGACCACACACCCGATCCTCCGCCGCTCGAGCCACCTGCGGAACTTCGAATCACCACCGTATGCCTCGTCAGCGCTCACCCACCGTGCAGGCACGCCGGCATCCAGCGTGCGAGCCAGCATCCGCTACGCCAGAACCTGTTTCGTGGCGAACTCGACATCCTCGGGCACCCCGGCATCGCGGCACCGGTCTCGATCGGCGATCCACGACTTGGGCAGATATAACTCCCGATCGATCAGCGTGCGTCCCCTGCTGCCGGTATAAGCGCAGAACACACCGAGCTGACAATTCTCGACCCGACCCGGGGCCTGTCCGTAAATTACTGTCGCAGTTGATCTGTGGGTGGTCGGTGGTTGTGAATGGGAGGCTGAGGTATGTGTCTCCCGCGGGAATGTG
>NZ_JBFAXY010000067.1:0-12895 GCF_040681035.1 Nocardia sp. NPDC051911 | reverse complement strand
GCGAGATCATGCATACGCTGCCGCATGCCGCGCAGGTCGCGATCCGTGAATCACTTGACGACAACGACGATACGCAGGTGATGGCATACAACAGCGGCGACCTGGCTAATTATCAAGGTGGTGCTTTCGACACCACCGTGCGACACAACACAACTAACGGGTAACATCTGCGATCGTGAATTCGACCCTGGCGCGATTGCGAACTCCCCTGGAGTCGGGGTTTGCCCAGGCCGGCAACATCTTTGCGCTGCTCCTGGACGTTTTGCGAAAGACTTTCCGCCGCCCCTTCGAGTGGCGGGAGTTCATCGAGCAGTCGTGGTTCATCGCGAGTGTCTCGATCCTGCCCAGCGCGCTGGTCGCGATTCCGTTCGGCGCGGTCGTGGCATTGCAGACCGGCTCGTTGATCAAGCAGCTCGGCGCGGAATCCTTCACCGGCGCGACCAGCGTGCTGGCAACCGTCCAGCAGGCGGCTCCCGTCGTGACGGCCCTGATCATCGCGGGCGCGGCCGGGTCGGCGGTGGCCGCCGATCTCGGCTCGCGGACCATCCGCGAGGAGATCGACGCGATGGAGGTGCTCGGCATCGATCCGGTGCGAAAGCTGGTGGTGCCGCGCGTACTCGGCATGATGCTGGTCGCGCTGCTGCTCAACGGACTGGTGTCGGTTGTCGGCATCGCCGGCGGGTACTTCTTCAACGTCCTGCTGCAGGGCGGCACTCCCGGCGCCTACCTGGCGTCGTTCTCCGCCCTCGCTCAGCTGCCGGACCTGTGGATCGGTGAGATCAAGGCGGCGGTATTCGGTCTGCTCGCCGGCGTCATCGCCGCGTACAAAGGGCTGCATCCCAAGGGGGGCCCGAAAGGAGTCGGTGACGCGGTGAACCAATCCGTGGTGATCACGTTCATGGTGCTGTTCTTCGTGAACCTCATCCTGACCATGGTGTACCTACAGGTCGTCCCCGCCAAGGGTGCCTGACAGATGGCCACGTCATACCGAACCCCGGTCGCCAAGTCCATGCGCCGGGTGGGTGAAGTCGCTCGTATGCCGCTCAACGTCATCGATCGCGCGGGCGAGCAGATGTCGTTCTACTCGCGGGCCATCGCGTGGATCCCGCGGACCGCGGTGCACTACCGCAAGGAAGTCATGCGGCTGCTCGCCGAGGTCACCTTCGGCACCGGCGCGCTGGCGGTGATCGGCGGCACCATCGGCGTCATCGTGTTCATGTCCGGCTCCGTCGGCGTCGTCGTCGGCCTGCAGGGCTTCAAGGCCCTCGACGCGCTCGGTAGCTCGGTGCTCACCGGCTTCCTCACCGCCTACATCAACACCCGTGAGATCGCGCCACTGGTCGCCGCGCTAGCGCTCTCGGCGACGGTCGGTTGCGGTTTCACCGCGCAGCTCGGCGCCATGCGGATCTCCGAGGAGATCGACGCGCTCGAGGTGATGGCGGTGCCCAGCGTGCCGTTCCTGGTCACCAGCCGCGTGATCGCCGGGTTCCTCGCGGTGATCCCGCTCTACATCGTCGGGTTGCTCGGCACGTTCATCGCGTCGCGGACGATCAGCATCTGGTTCAACGGGCAGTCCAGCGGGTCCTACGACCATTACTTCAGTTTGTTCCTGCCACCGGAGGACGTGCTCTATTCGTTCCTCAAGGTGCTGGTCTTCGCGTTCGTGATCATCATGGTGCACTGCTACTACGGGTTCCACGCCACCGGCGGCCCCGCGGGCGTCGGCGTCGCGGTCGGCCGCGCGGTCCGCGCCGCGATCGTCCTGGTGAACGTGCTCGACTTCTTCCTCAGCCTCGCGATCTGGGGCACCACCACCACGGTGCGGGTGGCCGGATGAGCCGCACTCAAACCTGGCGCTCCACCGCGAAGCTGCGTACTCGGGCGCTGGGGATCGCGTTCTTCGTCGTGGTCGCGTTGTTCCTGTGGACCACCATCGCGATCTACAACAAGCAATTCGTGAAGACGGTGGACGTCGATCTGATCACCGACAGCGTGGGCAACGCGCTGACTCGCAACGCGGACGTGAAGGTACGTGGCATCACGGTCGGCGAGGTGCGCTCGAGCAGTTCCGAAGGCGGCGAGGTGACCTTGAACCTGGCCATCAATCCGGACAAGGCGCAGCAGATTCCCGTCAACGCGACCGCGCGCCTGCTGCCCAAGACGCTGTTCGGCGAGCGCTACGTGGACCTGGTGATCCCGGAGCAGCCGAGCCCCCAGCATCTGACCGACGGCGTCACGCTGCACCAGGACGTCAGCGGCAACGCCATCGAGTTGAGCAAATTGCTCGACGATGTGCTGCCCTTGCTCCAGGCCATCCCGCCGCAGGATCTCGCGGCCACGTTGGGCGCGCTGTCCCAGGCGCTGTCCGGGCAGGGCACCGCGCTCGGCCAGACCTTGGACAAGCTCGACGACATCTTCCGGCAGGTCAACGTGGTGCTTCCGGACCTGCGGGCCGACCTGCGCAGTTTCGCCGAGGTGGCGGCCACCTACTCCGACGCGGCGCCGCAGCTGATCCAGGCCCTGGACAACCTGCGCACCACCAACGCCACGATCGTGCAGCGGCGCACCGACATCGACGCCCTGTACGCGACGCTGACGCCGACCTCGGCCACCACCACCGAGTTCCTGCTCGCCAACCGCGACAACATCGTCGACGTGGCGGCCGACTCCCGTCCCGCGCTGGAGCAGCTGGCCTACTACTCGCCGAACTACGCCTGCGCGCTGGCGAACTTCGCGCAGCTGAAGCCGCGCATCGACCGGATCTTCGGCAAGGGCACCGACAACCCGGGTTCCCGAGTGACCATCGAGCTGACCAACACCCGCGGCAAATACCTGCCCAACCAGGACGAACCGCGCTGGCTGGACACCAGGGGGCCGTGGTGCATCCCCGAGATGCCGGTGGGCGTCGATCCCGGCCAGTACACCGGCGGCCCGAACAACGACGGCTCCTACGCCGTCCCGAGTCGTAACCCGGGTGACCAGCAGACCGGTCATCTGGAGCCGCCGCAGTTCGGCGTCCACCCGGCGAGCAAGATGCCGACGATCGCCGGTTCCCCCATGGAGCAGCAGTCGCTCGGCGCGATCTACGGCGCGGCCAACGGTGTCGCCCCGGATCAGGTGCCTGGCTGGGTGACCAGGGTCGGCGCGCCCGCGTTCCGTGGAAGCGAGGTGAGCGTGCGATGAAGCAGCAACTGCGCGGCCTGGGCGGGCCGTTGACCAAGCTGGTCATCTTCGTCGTGGTGACCTTGTTCGTGACCACCGTGCTCGCGTTGTCGATCGCCAACTACAGCGGCGGCGGCACGCATTTCAAGGCCAGGTTCACCGACGTCACCTCGCTCAATCCCGGTGACGAGGTCCGCATCGCGGGCGTGCGGGTCGGCAAGGTCACCGCTGTCTCGATCGTCGACAAACGCCTGGCCGAGGTGAAATTCGACCTCACCGACCGGGACTGGCTGCCCGCGTCGACCACCGCGACGATCAAGTACCGCAACCTGGTCGGCCAGCGCTACATCGCGCTGGAGCAGGGGACCGGGGAGCAGGGACGGAAGCTGAACAAGGGCAGCACCATCCCGCTGGAGCACACCAGGCCCGCGCTGAACCTGACCACGCTGTTCAACGGCTTCCGGCCGCTGTTCCGTACGCTGACCGCCGACGACGTGAACAAGCTCTCCTTCGAGATCATCCAGGTCTTCCAGGGTGAGCAGGGCACGATCCACGATCTCGTCGCGACCACGGCGAACCTGACCAACAAGATCGCCGACAAGGACGCCGTGATCGGTGAGCTGACCCGCAATTTGACCGCCGTGCTGGACACCGTCAATCAGCGTGACGACCAGTTCGATCAGTTGATCGTGAACACCGAAGCGTTGATCAGCGGCCTCAACGCCAATCGCGACACGATCGGCCGTTCGGTGACCTCGCTGGCCAACCTGACCTCGGCGACCTCCGACCTGCTCGTCCCGGTGCGTCCGACCCTGCAAGGGTCGATCGCGGGTCTGAGCCAGTTGACCGGCACGCTCGACGAGCGCCAGGACGAGGTGAACGAAGCGCTGACCAACCTGCCGCTCAAGATGGAGAAGCTCGGGCGCGCCGCGAGTTACGGCTCCTGGTTCCAGTTCTATCTGTGCGGCATCGACATCGTCGTCGGGCCGGGCGCCGTCGACGCGCCGCAGCTCAACCTGCCAGCAGGACTGCCGACGATCAACCAGCCGCTGTACACCAACGCCGCGCCGCGCTGCCACGGGAAGGCTCGCTGATGGATGATCGCATTCTGCTCGGCAAGCGCAGCCCGGCGTTCCTGGGCGCGCTCGGCCTCGCCGTGGTGCTGTTGGTGACGGTGTCGGCGTTCTTCCTGGATCAGCTGCCGATCATCGGCGCGGGGACCAAGTACACCGCGGAATTCCGTGAGGCGGCGGGCCTGAAGAAGGGCAACGAGGTCCGGGTGGCCGGCGTCAAGGTCGGGTCGGTGTCCGACGTCCGGCTCGACGGTGACCGGGTGCTCGTGGACTTCCGCACCAAGGACACCTGGATCGGCAACGACACCACCGCGTCCATTCAGATCAAGACGCTGCTCGGCCAGAAGTACCTCGCACTCGATCCGCGAGGCTCGAAGCCGGCCGATCCCAGTTCACGGATCCCGCTCTCGCGCACGGTCTCCCCGTACGACGTGGTGGACGCGTTCACCGACGCCGCGCGCACCATCGATCAGATCGACACCACGCAGCTGGCCAAGAGCATGCAGGTGCTGTCGGACGCCTTCGAGACGACGCCGCCGGAGATCCGCGGCTCCATCGACGGCGTCGCCCGGCTGTCGGAGACGCTGGCCAAGCGCGATCAGGAGTTGAAGAAGCTGTTCGCCGCGACCAGGCAGACCACGCAGATACTCGCCGACCGCAACGCCCAGTTCGAGCGGCTGCTCGCCAACGGCGGCCAGTTGCTCGCCGAACTGAACGTCCGCCAGCAGTCCATCAGGCAGTTGCTGTCGGGCGCCAAGACGGTCTCCGCGGAGCTGAGCGCGCTCGTGCACGACAACGAGGAGCAGATCGGGCCCGCGCTGAAGAATCTGCGCGCCGCCATCGACCTGCTCAACGACAACCAGCAGAACGTGTCGAAGACGTTGGAACTCGCGGCGCCGTTCTACAGCCTCTACGCCAGTGTGCTCGGCACCGGGCGCTGGTTCGACGCGGTGATCGTCAACGTGGTGCCGCCCGCACTGCCCGAAATCCCCGGCTACCGTCAGCCGATCCGCACCTTGGGAGGTAACTGACGTGGCGGACAACTGGCGTAGCGATCCGGTCGGCGCGGTGCGCGGTTCCAGCCGTGGCGCAAAGGTCGGCATCGCGCTGGTCGTCGTGCTGGCCGTGCTGGTGGCGGTGGTGCTGTGGTGGCTGTTCGACCGGCTGACCACGACCAAGATCACCGCCTACTTCGATCGCTCGGTCGGCATCTACGAGGGCTCGGACGTGCGCATTCTCGGCGTGCCGGTCGGCTCGGTCGCTTCGGTGGAGCCGCAGGGCGATCAGGTCAAGATCGTGATGAGCGTGGATCGCAAGTACGACGTGCCCGCGGACGCGCGAGCCGCGCAGATCACGCCGTCCATCGTGTCGGATCGCTACATCCAGCTCACCCCGGCCTACACCGGCGGCCCGAAGATGGCGCGGAACGCGACCATTCCGCGCGAGCGCACGGCCACGCCGGTGGAAGTCGACCAGCTGTACAAGAGCATCACCGAACTCTCCGACGCACTGGGGCCCAACGGCGCCAACGCCGAGGGAGCGGTGAACGAGCTGGTGCGCACCGGCGCGGCGAACCTGTCGGGCAATGGCGAGGCGCTGGCCAACAGCCTCACCCAGCTGTCCAGGGCGGCGCGATACCTGTCGGACGCCCGCGGCGACATCTTCGACACGGTCAAGAACCTGCAGGCCTTCATCACCATGCTGGCCCAGAACGACCAGCAGGTCCGGCAGTTCAACACCCAGCTGGCCGACCTGTCGTCCTTTCTCGCCGACGAGCGGCAGAATCTCGGCGCGGCACTGAATCTGCTGTCGATCGCGCTGGGTGACGTCGCCCGCTTCATCGACGACAACCGGGACCTGATCGCGAGCAACGCCGACAAACTGACCCAGCTCACCAAGACGCTGTCGGATCAGCGCAACGACGTGGCCGCCCTGCTGCCGGTCCTGCCGCTGGCGTTGAGCAACCTGATCAACGTGCACAACGCCGAATCGGGCACCCTCGACATGCGCGCGAACTTCCCCGAACTGCAGGACCCGTTCGGCGTGGTGTGCAAGATGCTCGACCTGTCCAAGCTGATGCCAGGCGATCCCAAGTTCGAGGCGCTCGGCAGGCAGATGCGGCCGATCCTCGACCACTGCAAGGAGATCACCGACCAGATCACTTCCGGGGTGCAGACCCCGACGCTGAACCTGCCGTTCGGCATCCTCAGCGGCGAGAACCAGCAGCGCGATCCGGTGCCGGGCACCGTGCCCGGCACGCCGTCGGACCGGCTTCCGCCGTCGCAGGGAGGGGCGCGATGAGCACTCGAATCCGTTCGCTCGTACGCGGTTTCGGCGCGGCGCTGGCGCTCGGCCTGACCGGCGCGCTGATCACATCGTGCGCCTCCGACGGCATCTACAGCGTGCCCCTGCCCGGCGGCGCCGACGTGGGCGAGCATCCGATGCACATCGACATCCAGTTCGACGATGTCCTCGACCTCGTGCCGCAGTCGGCGGTCAAGGTCGAGGGCGTGCCGGTGGGCCGGGTCGAGAAGATCAGCATCGGCAAGGACCAGTGGACCGCCACGGTGCGCACGGTGGTCAACTCGTCGGTGAACCTGCCCGCGAACGCGCGGGCCGAGGTCCGGCAATCGAACCTGCTCGGCGAGAAGTTCATCGAGCTCTCCAAACCCGCCGCCGAGCCGGAGTCCACCCGGCTGGCCGACGGCTCGGTCATCCCGGTCGACCGCACCCGGCACGCCACCGAGGTGGAGCAAGTGCTCGGCGCGCTGTCGCTGCTGCTCAACGGCGGTGGCGTCGCGCAGTTGCAGCCGATCGTCACCGAGTTGAACAAGACCCTCGGCGGCCGCGAGGACCGGGTGCGCTCGTTGATCGAGCAGGCGAACACGCTGATCTACGGCCTGAACCAGCAGGTGGACGACATCACCCGGGCGCTGGACGGTCTCGACGTGCTCAGCAGCCGGGTGAGCAAGCAGACCGATCAGATCGGCAAGATCCTCGACGAGCTGCCCAAGGGCATCAAGATCCTGGAAGAGCAGCGTCCGCAACTGGTCGCCCTGCTCGCGCAGCTGGACCGGCTCGGCGAGGCAGGCTTCGACGTGCTGAACACCGCGAAGGACGACCTGATCCGCGACCTGACCTCGCTGCGGCCCACGCTGCAGGAACTGGGCCGGTCGGCGCCGGATCTGGTCACCGCGGTTCCCTTGATCCCGACCTACCCGTTCCCCGATTCGGCGCTGGAGAGCACCTTCGGCGGCAGTGTGAACACGTGGTTGTCGGTCGACCAGCAGATCGGCGTCACGCTCAGCAACCTGGGTGTGGGCAAACCCGATCCGGTGTACATCCCGCCGGTCGGTCCGCCGGTGCCGGTGAACCCGACCAACCCGTACTACAACGGCAACGGTCCGCGTCCGGGCTGGCCTACGGTGTCGATCCTGCCGCTGCCGCCGCTGATGGCGCAGCCGCCCGCGCCCGGCGTGCCCGGTCCGGTCGGGGCGATTCTCGAGCAACTCGGCGTAGGGAGTGGTCCGCGATGACGCGTCTGGTGCGGTGGCAGCTCATCGCGTTCGTGGTCATCGCGGTGCTCGGCGTCGTGTACGTCGGCGGCAAGTACATCCGGCTCGACCATATGTTCGGGCTCAACCAGTACACGGTGAAGCTGCGCGCGGCGCAGACCGGCGGCATCTACAAAGGCGCCGAGGTGACCTACCGCGGCGTCCCGGTCGGCCGGGTCGGCGAGCTGGAACTCACCGGTGAGGGCGTGGTGATGAACCTCGTCATCGACTCGAGCGCACCGAAGATCCCGGCGTCGGCGAAAGCCGTGGTGGCCAACCGGTCCGCGATCGGTGAGCAGTACGTGGATCTGCAGCCCGATTCGGACGCCGGCCCGTTCCTGCGGGACAACTCGGTGATCACCTCGGCGACCCTGCCGGTGTCGGTCGAGCAACTGGTGTCCAGCGTGGACACCTTCGCCAGCTCGGTGGACCTGACAGCGCTCAACACGACGGTGCGCGAACTGGGCAAGGCGTTCGACGGCAAGGGCGACGATCTGCAGGTGCTGATCGACTCGCTGAACAAATTCACCGAGACCTTCCATCAGACGCTGCCGCAGACCATCCAGCTGGTCCGCGACGGCAGGGTCGCCCTCGGCACGCAGGCCGAGCAGTCCGCGCAAATCCGCGAATTCAGCGACGGCCTGGACAAGCTCACCGCCCAGTTGCGCTCCAGCGACCCCGACGTGCGCAGGCTCATCGGCACCGGAACCGACGCGGGCGAGCAGATCGGCGCGCTGCTCGAGCAGAGCGGTGGCTCGCTCACTCAGGATTTGTCCAATCTGCGGCTGTTGTTGCAGGCGATCTCACCGAAGTTCTACGCGATCAAGCCGTTGCTGCAGATGCTCCCGCAGCTGTCGATCGGCGGTTCCTCGACCGCGCCCGGCGACGGGACCAGTCACTTCGGCCTGGTGCTCGAGACCAACAATCCGCCCGCCTGTACGGTGGGCTACGAGGGCACGCATCGGATTCTCGAACAGATGAAGGCGCAGAACCCGAACTTCGACGACACGCGCGACGAGTTCCCGTTCAACAAGGACGCCAAATGTCTTGTGCCGTTCGGTAATCCGACCGCCGTCCGGGGTGGCGAACGAGCCGATCTCGCCGATCCGGCCATCGTCCAGCCCTGGGACTCCAACCCCAAAACCGATCCGGAAAAGCTGAACCTGACTCCGGTGGCCGTGCAGTTGTCGACCCTGCTGGGGGTCACGCCGAAGCGGTGACCAGGAGCAATGACGTTAGGGTGTCTCGCGTGAGTGACTGGAGCGAGCGAACCACGGGCATGCCGTGGAGCGCGACCGAGCCGACCGACGGCGAGGCGCTGTCGTGACCGCCGATCTGACCAAGCGGTCCGATGCGGCGGCGCCGGACGCGCCGGACACCGTGACGACAGCGGCGGAAACGCCCACCGCGCAATCCGACGCCGGTGATCGGAAAGTCACCGATCGGGCAGGCGTCGAGTCCGCTCGCCCCGGTGGTGCGTCCGTGCTCAGCCGGGTGGTCCTCGTCTGCTCGGCCGTGCTGCTGGTCATCGCTTTGGCCGGCGCCGCATGGTTCGGCGCGGGCTGGGTACGGGCCGCGTTCACCGACGGCCCGCGCGCCGAGGCCAGGGACACCGCCCTGGACGCCGCGCGCCAAGCCGCGCTCAACATGACCTCGATGAACCTGGACGACGTGCCCGGCTCGCTGGCGCTGGCCCGGTCCTCGATGACCGGAGCGTTGCTGGACTCGGCCACGAAGAACAAGGACCAGGCGGAGCAGATGGCGCAGCAGAGTGGGGTCGGGATGACCTCGAAGGTGCTCGGCTCCGCGCTCACCTCGCTCAACAGCGAGGAGGACAAGGCGTCGGCGCTGGTCGTGCTGCAGGTCACCGAGAAGGGCAAGGACAAGCCGCCCGCCGACTACCGCTACACCTGGACCGTGGACCTGGCCAAGGACGGCGAGGTCTGGAAGGCCGAGCAGATCTCCTCGCTCAGCCAGCCGGTGTTGCTGAGCGGCGGGCCCGCCGCGCGGCCGACCGCGCCCGCGGCCGACCAGCCGCCCGCCGCGCCGAAGCCGGGATCGTAGGAGGACACCCATGACGTCTCGCCGACCGGTCAACCGGGTCACCTCCAAGCGCAGGCCCGGCGCGGAACCGCCCCGTACCGCGTCCTCGCGCACCGAACGGCCCGCACAAGCCCGCAAACCGCGTGTGGCGGGCGTTTCCCGGCCCGCCGCGGAATCGGACAACCCCCGCGCCGAACAAAGCTCTGCGGGTGCCTCTCGATGGCGCGAGATCATCTCGCGCGGCAAGGACCGTCCGCGGCGCACGACCGGACGGCCGCGCTGGGGTGTCAGCGCGGCCCTGCTGATCGCCGCGCTCCTACTCGGGGGTTTCGCGTGGCTCGCCGCGCAACAGCCCGGCGTGGACACGTCGAATCAGGCCTACGTGGACAACGAGGCCACCCAAGAGGTGCGCGCGGCCGCCGACAACGCGCTGCGGACCGTCTACGCCTATGACGTGAAGAAGATCGACGGCTATCGGGACACCGCGAAGCAGGTGCTCACCGGGAAGATGCTCGCCGATCTGGACAAGTACGCCGACACCACTATTTCGGCGGTCAAGCAGGCGCAGACCAGTGCCGATGCAAAAGCCGATCCGATTGCTGTGACATTGCTCACCGACGATCGCGCCGAGTTGATCGTCAATCTGGTGGTGAGCGCCACCAAGGACGGCGTGGCGCAGCAGAGCGTCTCGGGCCCGGTTGTCCTGCACATGCAGAAGGTGGGCGGTCGCTGGCTGGCCAGCGACATCGTGGACCAGTAACGGCTACCACATCGGCCGGGATGACGCAGCGCGGCAGGCGATCTCGCCGGCGCCCCGGCCGGGCCTGCCACTTGACGAGTTTCGCCCGAACCGTCACGCTATTCACAACAGCGGCAGCTGTCACAGTGGCTTCCAGTGCACCGTGGGTCAGGACGCAGCCAGCGGATTCGGCCCGGCGCGGCAGCCATGCGGACGATCACACGGGTGGTACTTTGACACCCCCGTGTACTTGGGTGTAGGTTTGGACGTTGCGCTGGCTGCCTCCTGTCCATACCTCGATTTGCACACGTAAGTTCACCCTTCCGGTGTTACTTCCGTTGTTGCCTGTTCGAGTTTCGTTCGGGTAGTAACCAGCGGAATTCGTAGCAGACAAGCGACGGTCGCGGACCACCACGCGACGCGCATGAGGTGCTGGAAGGACGCATCTTGGCAGTCTCCACCCAGACCAAGGCAGTTGCCGGAATCCCCGGAGCCCCGTTGCGGGTGTCTTTCGCGAAGATCCGTGAACCCTTGGAGGTGCCCGGGCTTCTCGATCTACAAACGGAATCGTTCGCTTGGCTGATCGGTTCGCCGGATTGGCGTGAGCGCGCGGCGGCTCGCGGCGACGTCGGCCTAGTCGGTGGCCTCGAGGAGGTACTCGAGGAGCTTTCTCCGATCGAGGACTTCTCCGGCTCCATGTCCCTGTCCTTCTCCGATCCGCGCTTCGAAGAGGTCAAGGCCTCGATCGATGAGTGCAAGGACAAGGACATGACGTATGCGGCTCCGTTGTTCGTGACGGCGGAGTTCATCAACAACAACACCGGTGAGATCAAGAGCCAGACGGTCTTCATGGGTGATTTCCCGATGATGACCGATAAGGGCACGTTCATCATCAACGGCACCGAGCGGGTCGTGGTGTCGCAGTTGGTGCGTTCGCCGGGTGTGTATTTCGACCACAGTGTCGACAAGGGCACGGAGAAGGACTTGCACAGTGTGCGGGTCATCCCGAGCCGTGGCGCGTGGCTGGAGTTCGATGTGGACAAGCGCGACACCGTGGGTGTGCGCATCGACCGCAAACGCCGCCAGCCGGTCACCGTGCTGCTCAAGGCGCTGGGGTGGACCACCGAGGAGATCGTCGAGCGCTTCGGCTTCTCCGAGATCATGATGTCGACCCTGGAGAAGGACAACACCGCCGGTCAGGACGAGGCGCTGCTGGACATCTACCGCAAGCTGCGTCCGGGCGAGCCGCCGACGAAGGAGTCCGCGCAGACCCTGTTGGAGAACCTGTTCTTCAAGGAGAAGCGCTACGACTTGGCGCGCGTGGGCCGGTACAAGGTCAACAAGAAGCTCGGCATCCACCTGGGCGAGCAGGTCGTCGGTTCGGTCTTGACGAAGGAAGACATCGTCAACACCATCGAGTACCTGGTGCGCCTGCACGCGGGTGACAAGCTCATGACCGCCCCCGGCGGCGTCGAGGTCCCGGTGGAAGTGGACGACATCGACCACTTCGGCAACCGCCGCCTGCGCACCGTCGGCGAGCTGATCCAGAATCAGATCCGGGTCGGCCTCTCCCGTATGGAGCGCGTGGTCCGCGAGCGGATGACCACTCAGGACGTCGAGGCGATCACGCCGCAGACCCTGATCAACATCCGCCCGGTCGTCGCCGCGATCAAGGAGTTCTTCGGAACGTCCCAGCTGTCGCAGTTCATGGACCAGAACAACCCGCTGTCGGGCCTGACCCACAAGCGTCGTCTCTCGGCGCTCGGCCCGGGTGGTCTGTCCCGTGAGCGCGCCGGTCTGGAAGTCCGTGACGTCCACCCGTCGCACTACGGCCGCATGTGCCCGATCGAGACCCCGGAAGGCCCGAACATCGGCCTGATCGGTTCGCTGTCGGTGTACGCGCGGGTCAACCCGTTCGGCTTCATCGAGACCCCGTACCGCAAGGTCGTCGACGGCCGGGTCACCGACGAGGTGGTCTACCTGACCGCCGACGAAGAGGACCGCCACGTGCGCGCCCAGGCGAACTCGCCGGTCGGCGCGGACGGCCGCTTCCTCGAGGATCGGGTCCTGTGCCGCCGTGGCAACGAGGAGAACGAGCTCGTCGCCGCTAGCGAGGTCGACTTCATGGACGTCTCGCCGCGCCAGATGGTGTCGGTCGCGACGGCGATGATCCCGTTCCTCGAGCACGACGACGCCAACCGCGCCCTGATGGGTGCGAACATGCAGCGTCAGGCGGTTCCGCTGATCCGTTCCGAGGCGCCGATCGTCGGCACCGGTATGGAGTTGCGTGCCGCGGTCGACGCCGGTGACGTGGTGGTGAACGA
>NZ_JBFAXY010000066.1:0-14430 GCF_040681035.1 Nocardia sp. NPDC051911 | reverse complement strand
CGCGGCCTCGAACACCAGGCCGCGCTGCGCCAGCTGGCCAACCGCCTTGTCGGCATCCTCCACGGCTGCATCAAGACGCGAACGGTCTACGACGAGACTGCCGCGTGGAACCCACACACCGAGAAATCGTCTGCCGCTTGACACCCAAGCCCCTGGGATGTCTTTTTTCGCCCGCACGTGCGAGGCATCGGCGATGACCCGGCCGAAGTCGATCAACCCGGCGGTATGGCAGTGGGTGAGCATCGCCTGATGCATCGCCTCGAACACCCCGGCCGCTTGCCAGTCCCGCACTCGTCGCCAGCAGGTCATGCCGGACCCGAAGCCGAGTTCTTGGGGCAGGTCTTCCCACCCGATCCCGGTGAACAGCACGAACAGGAATCCACTGGAACACCAGTCGGTCGTCCATCCGCGCCGGCCCCGGCGTCCCCGGTGCCCGCACCGGCAGTAGCGGTTCGATCACTGCCCACAACTCGTCATCCACGACCCACGGCGCCGCTACAGCGAAACATACTGCACCGCAACGAGAGTCACCGCCACTCAACAGAACCTGTTGGGAGCTCTAAGCCTCGATCGCCGAGATCGCCGCCGCCCAGCTGACCGGTCGGCTCTCCGGCCGACTGATCGGCACCAGCAGCGCGGACCGGTTCACCATGTCCGCCAGGGGACTTGGTTTGTCCGATGTCCGTCTCAGCATCGAAACCCACGACGGCGCGCTGCTAATCATCCGCTACTTCGGCCGATACGCCTCATCCCTCAACAGCCCTCGACCGCGATCGTTGCTTCGTCCGACACCGCCGACCCTCGCTACGACTGGCTCAACGACATACAAGCTGCCGGCAAAGGCATCTTCAAGGCAGACCGCAGCCGATTGGACTACGAACTCTACGAACTACGGTGAACAACCACGACCTGCCGTCGGTCTGCGTCGGGCGCCGCGCCGATGTCGAATGTCGGCAAACCTTTTCGCCGAAGACGGTACCCAGCGGCTGTTGCTGCTCAGCAACGGTCTGCTCTTTGCCGCATGTCATCGGGTGCTGCGAGCGTTCTGTCTGACATAGTGCGGCGCAAGCAGAAGCATGCCTTCGGTCGCTGGTGGACAAACTTCTACTCCCTGTCGTCGGCTTGTGCGCCGGTGCTGCTCGTCGGCGCTGCCTTGCCACCCGGCCCGGCAGAGAAGAGATCTGGCGGGCGGCCGTCGTGGCAACCTGGGTCGGGCCTGCGCCGTTGGACAATCGGAGCAGGGCCATCGGGTTCAGCTGGTATTCGACGAGGAACCGGTTCCGCGCTCATTGCCGGTTCGTGCTGTCGATGGCGGAGTCGTCGCGCGATTGCTTCCACAGTGCCTGGTAGTCGGGGTCCGACAAGGACTGGATGAGCCTGCCGACGAAGGCGTGTTCGGCCTCGAGGATCGCTATCTGGTAGTCGTCCTCGATCAGGAATATCCAGGGCAGCCCGTTGGCTCGAGCGGTCGTGCCCTCGGCACGCAGTTCCGCGAGGGTGGCGGCCAGGGCGTCTTGCCGGGTGGTCAGTAGGTCGGCTGCCTCGGCGGGTGGCAGGCCGGCCAGCAGCGACAGGGCAACCCCGAATCGGGGGTACTCGTTCTGCGGGTGCGCCAGCAGCATACGCATCCAGTCGAGGTATTCCGCGCGGCCGGCCTCAGTAAGCGCGTAGACGGTCCGCTCCGGCCATCGGCTGTCACGGACGGTGCCCTGTTCAGCGATGAATTCCGCGCGGGTCAACTGGTCGATGACCATGTACAGGGACCCGCGGGTGTATTTGACGTGCCGGTCGGCTCGAGTTTCTTCGAGCCGCCGAGCCAGCTCGTACGGGTGCGCGGGTCCGTTCAGCAACCACGCCATGACCACCAGTCCCAGCGGGTTGGACACCTTCCGCCGATGCGCCATGAACCTGTCTCCTTCCGACCGAAGCGTGCCTCTCCATATTGGGGACCACAGTAGTTGACATCGACTACCCACAGTCGTCTAGTATTAGTCGATATCAACTGGTTTGTATTGGCTAGTTGGGATGAACTAATAGACGGGGAGTTCGATGACAGGCGCACGGACGGCCATCGTGGCCGGTGGCGGTATCGCTGGTGCAGCAACCGCGATTGCATTGCAGAAGGCGGGCATCGAGGCGGTGGTTTACGAGGCGCACCGCGACAGCGCGGAAGGGATTGGAGCGTTCCTGACGTTGGGCAGCAACGGCATCGACGCATTGCGGACTCTTGATGCCGCACACGTCGCCATGGATCTGGGCTTCCCCACCCCCGGTATCGCGTTGCGCAACAGCGCAGGCAAACTCCTCGGCTACAGCAGCACAGGGCTCCCGCTGCGCGACGGCACCGTCTCCCGCACGCTGCGGAGGGCCGACCTGTACGTGGGCTTGAATCGGGAAGCGGCAGCCCGCGGCATCCGGATCGAATACGGCAAGCGACTGGTCCAGACGGAGCAGATCGGCACCGAGGTCAGGGCACGGTTCGCCGATGGCACCGAAGCGATTGCGGACGTGCTGATCGGTGCCGACGGGGTGCATTCGACGGTGCGGGGAATCATCGATCCCGCCGCGCCGAACCCGGTGTACTCGGGCCTGCTCACCACCGGCGGATACGCGCAACACGCCGGAATCACTGTCACCGACGGCAGTTACGAGATGATCTTCGGTCGCCGCGGGTTCTTCGGATACGCCACGGCCCTCGACGGTGTCACCTGGTGGTTCGCCAATGTGCCGCACCGTCGCGAACTCGATCGGCGCACGGTGGCCGCCGAGACCGAACACGAGCGCCGCACACGGCTGAACGAACTGTTCGCCGACGATCGCGGACCGGCGTTGTCGCTGATCGAAGCCAGTCCCGAGATCGGCACACTGACGGCAATCCACACTGTGCCGAAGCTACGGCATTGGCACCGCGGGCGAATCGTGGTCATCGGCGATGCGGCCCACGCCCCGTCTCCCACCTCGGGGCAAGGCGCCTCACTGTCAATCGAGGACGCCGTCGTGCTTGCCCAATGCTTGCGCGACAACCACAACGTTCCGGCGGCGCTCGCCCGATTCGAGGCCGAGCGCAAACCCCGCGTGCAGGCGATCGTCCGATGGGCCGCTCGCGTCAACAGCAGCAAGGCCGCCGGCCCCGTCGCCGCCGCGATCCGGGACGCGATGATGCCGCACCTCCTGCGAATGACGGTCCGCAGCAAAGCCTTCGGCGACATCTATCACCACCACATCCACTGGGACGACCGACAAGCTGCCCGCTGAGACCGAACACACCGACCTAGCGCCGATCCGGAACCTCGAAGTTGGAGAGCGAGACATGTCCACACTGCCCCAGCCGTCGACCGACCCGACTGCAACCGCGCCCCGACAGCGGATACTGCCATTGGCAGCCGTCGCCGGCCCGATTCTGTTCACTGTGGCCTGGATCGTGCTGGGATTCCTGAGCACGGGATACACCCTGTTCGACCACACTTACACTCACTACTCTCCCGTCAGCCAACCCGTCAGCGGGTTGGGTATCGGCACTACAGCCCCCTGGATGAATACCGCATTCGTCCTTTCGGGCACGTTGCTGATCATCGGCGTGCTCGGCGTTTTCCGCGCCATTCCCGATCGCACATCTAGCAAACGAGCCTGGTCGATCGCCTTACTCTCCGCTGCGGGGGTTGGCATGATCATCGACGGCGTCTTCACCCTGCGATTCGTTATTCCTCACACCCTCGGATTTCTCCTCGCGGCGGGGGTGCCGGTCATCGGCTTCCCACTCGCCGGCAGTTACCTACGTCACCACCCACAGTGGCGCGCGATCGGGGCCTGGCTCCAACTCGCAGGGCCACTGACACTGCTACTCATAGTCGCCTTCTTCGCCACCTTCACACCGACCGCCGACGGCGCCGAACATGGTATCGCCGGGCTGATCGAGCGAGTTCTGGCAACTGAAGTATTACTCAGTTTCGCCGTGCTCGGCATACACGCGGCTACTCAACGTCCACGGGCCATGACCGCCGCCGCTGCCACCCCTGATCGCCGCTACCGTATGCGGAACCGCCCGCGATAACAGGTGGACAATGCGCTACCCAACAGGGCGATAAGAGCCTTCGGTGACCGCAGCAGCGACACGGTCAACACCCTGATCGCGGACAAGGGCCACGACTACCCCAGCATCTACATCCAACTGCGGCAACGACGTATCACCGGTTACACCCCCGCCGCAGCACCTGCGACAAGGTGACCGCCGGACGCTGGATCGTCGAACAATCCCTCGCGTCGCTCCACCAGTACCGCCGCCTCGCCATCCGCTGGGAACGACGCACCGACATCCACCGAGGATTCCTCGACCTCGCCGCCCTCATCTGCTGGCGACGACTCCACAACCGAACCTGATGGGAGCTCTTAGCAGTCGCTCAGAGCGGCTGCCCAGGGACTGTAAATACAACGGCTCCTCTCTGCGTCAAGCCGTCGGGTGCAGAGAAATTACTCGATAAATGATCAGAACCTGTGGATGACCGGGGAGGCGTGCCTTCCCGAATGATGATCATTCGAAGGTCTCGATCTGTCCGGCGCGTCAACGCCGGTCGGGAAGGTACGTCCTGTGCTCGAGGTAACCGACAGTGGCGCCGACTCCGATCAGGACGGCGTGGCGGGGGGCGTGTCCTTCTCGCCGATCGACGAAATCGTGCGCGAGGGCGCGCGGCGGATGCTGGCTGCTGCTTTGCAGGCCGAGGTCGCCGCGTACATCACCCAGCACCCCGACCAGGTCGATGCCGAAGGGCGGCGGCTGGTGGTGCGTAACCGCTACCACGCCGAACGCACGGTGCCGACCTCCGCTGGTGCGGTCGAAGTCCATGCACCGCAGGTCAACGACAAGCGCACCGATCCGGATACCGGTGAGCGCAAACGGTTCTCCTCGGCGATCCTGCCCGCTTGGTGCCGGTGTTCACCGTAGATCAGCGAGGTGCTGCCGCTGCCGTATCTGCACGGGCTGTCCACCGGCGACTTCGCACTGGCACTGCAGCAGTTCCTGGCCACCGGATCGGGCCTGTCGGCCTCGGCAATCAACCGGCTCACCTCGCAATGGCAGGAGGAGACGAAAGGCTCTGCTGTCCCGGACTTTTCGAACGTAAACTACATGTATTCGTGGGTAGACGGTATCCACGTGAAGGTCCGCCCGGAACAGGAGAAACTGCGCCCGCTGGTGATGACCGGCGTGCGTGCGGACGGCCGCAAGGAACTCATCGCCAGCAGCGACGGGTTCCGCGAAATCGCACGAACCGTGGGCCGACCTGCTGCGTGGTGCCGCCCTCGAGACCTTCATCACGCTTGCTGAGCAATCCTGGGAAGGACCGGACATCGTCACATCTCGGTCGGCCGAGGCAAACGAAACCGTAGTCGCCTCACCAGCACTTCCCACAGCGAAATCGTGCCGTATCAACGAAATCGAGTTGGTCATTGGAAAACAGAGCCATCCAGCTACTCAGGCAAATCCAAACGGCTCTGACCGATATGTTGACTAGGAGAGCGAGGGTTGACGCGAAATCCATCAAGCGTCTCAGCGCAGCAGCCGAACAGGTGGCAAAGACCAACAACGAGGCCGATATCCGGGCCGCGGAGATGATCACCAACGCAGCAGAGCCCGGAGCAGCACGGCCGACGCTCTCTGCCGGTGCACCTTCTCGGCCGGCGATCGCCAATATCCCCGATCGACTGCCAACAAAATATTTGAACACGAGCCCGGACGAAACCGGGCTCGCAACCGTCGGGCCCGTGCACACAAACGACGGCCCCGGCATCGCCCGTGCGCATGTGCTGGCATCAAGAGTCGCTTACCGTGATCTCCCTGGGGCTGCAGAGCACCTCGATGACTTCCTGCTGGGCGATCTGGGACCGCGGAAGATCGCGGACTGGTCCCGACTGGCCACCTCGGGCGAGCCGGGACTGTTGGTGGCACGTACCTCCGACAATACGGTCGCAGGATTCATCTGGGTCTCCACACGCGGCGATGGCGCCGGAGAGGTGAATGCTTGGTACGTACACCCGAATTGGCATGGCACCGGAGTCGGTCGAGACCTGATTCACGCGGCGCTCAACCGGCTGGGAGACGTCGATGTCTACGCCCAAGTCGTCGCCGGCACCACAGCGGTCAAGCACTATCAGCGGTACGGATTCAAAACATTTGGCGAGCTGGGAGAAACGCCAGTCCCACTACGAGAAGCCGGGATTCACGCACCCCTGATCTCGGTCAAACGCACCTCAGAAGCGGCCGGTCAGTAACGCACGCAAATCTGCCAACTCCTCACCCACAAGTTTCGACAACATCTCCTGACACCTCGATCACCGGAGGCCATGTGTTCCGGGCCCAAACGTGCTTTACATGCCGACTTCCTCGGCAGCACAAGGGCGAGTGCGAACTGCTCGGGGCGTCACTCGCACCTAGAGAATTGCGCGTCAATTTCCTGAGCATCGGGCGACGGGAGCCCGATATTCGCCCTCGTCACGAGGCCAGGTAATCGACCCACCATATGAAAAGATTTGTCACGCCCTATCATCGCGGGCCGGAGCGCGCCGGCTCGATTGCTCGCGGTGTTTTTATTTCTAGTGGAGCTTTTACAGGCGGTCTGCGGGCCACTGGGTGTCGGATCAATTATCATTTTCGCTCGAGGTGAACTCGAGGAATCAACTGCAATGCCGGGTTCTAGTCTCTTTCTTTACGTGGTGGGTGCCCGGTCCAGCGGATATAGGCTCGGCGGAACCCTCGGGCGTCGCCGAAACCTACCTCCCGGGCGATCGCCTCGATCGTCAGCGTCGACTCATGCAGCAGATACGTCGCTCGCCGCGCGCGCACACGGTCACGCAAACTGTGGAATCGTTCTCCAGCACTGGCGAGTTGCCTGCGCAACGTGCGTTCAGTGATGTGCAGGCGCTGAGCGATTTCGGCCATGGTCATGGGATGCCGCAGATTGTGATCGAGCAGCGATTCCACGGCCATGACGACGTCAGGGCGAGTGCTGTCGATGTCCAGCAGTCGGCGGCACGCGTCGATCGCGACGGCGCGAATGGGATCGTTGGGGGTGGGGAACGGCCGATCCAGGTCGGCGACGGGAAAGACCAACCGATTGGCGTCGGCGCCGAACCAGACCGGGCAGTGGAAGAACCTGCGATAGTCGTGCGCGTACTTCGGTGCGGTATAGGAGAGTTCGATCCTCGTGGGCGACCAGCCCGCGCCCAGCATGGTGCGTAGGAAGACGACTGTGCTGCACAGGACCTCTTCACAGAGGAACGCGATCAGACGTGGCTCGGGCGCGCGCTCGCGCAGACGGAGCGCGACTTCATGATCGAACAGTTCGGCTTCGAGATCGACCAGACTGCCAGAGGCTTGGTGCAGTTCCAGTCCAACCGCCATCGCGTCAGCGGTAGTGACGCACGAGCGCATCGCCATACCCAGCATGCCGAACGTCAATAGTACGTCGCGCATCCCAACCTGCATGCCCAATGGCCTATCCGGCATCGCACGCACGGCCCGGCGCAGGATCGTCGCGGCTTGCTGGTACGACACCTTCAACTCCGGGGAGGTCACCAGCAGATTGGGATCGAGGCCCGTACCCGCGAACCAAGACACGGTGGACAGCCCTTCACGCTGTCCGATCTCCACAACCCCGGTCAGCACGAGGGGCGGTATGACCGCCTCATGCAATCGCATATCGGCACGGTTTGCCACATCACCCATCCCTGTCCGGTTTCGCCCCCATTCTAGCCGGAATGGCCCTCCTGGCCCTTGCCAGCGCTGGCTTGAATTCATTTAGGTCTGCGACGGCGAAAGAAGGATGTATGACCTCCAAAACAGATTGTTCCGAGCCCGCTCGTATGTGGTCGGTTCACGCCGAAGGTGGGGCGCCTTCGTGTGCTTGGGATCATTTGGGTGTTGGTTCTGCTGTGGAGCTGGATGGTGCGGGTGCGCCTGCTTTGACCAGTGAGTTTGTGGGGCGGCACGTGGAGTTGCGGCAGATTGATGATTGGTTGCGGTGTGAGACGGCGAGGTTGGTCACGCTTGTTGGGCCTGGTGGTATCGGTAAGACGAGGCTGGTGGTCGAGGCGTTGCGCCGGCACGGGCGTCGTCCGAATCCGGTCTATTGGGTTGGGTTGGCTCGCTTGGTGCGTGGCGCGCATGTCGATGTGATCGCTGAGGAGGTGATGCGGTCGACCGGGGTGGTGGATGTTTCGGGTCGGTCGGTGCGGAAGTGTGTGGAGGGGGTGTTGGCTGGTGATGATCGGCCGCGGGGGCGTGGGGCGGTGCTGGTGATGGATAATTGCGAGCATGTACTGGATGCGGTGGGGCCTCTTATCGTGGGTTTGCTGCAGGCGGTACCTGGGCTGACGGTTATCGCGACGAGCCGGGAACCGGTGGGGTGGGTCGATGAGCATATTCTGACTGTTCGGCCGTTGACGGTGTCCAATGCCGTGGAGTTGTTTCGGCGGCGGGCGAAGATCATCGGTCGGCCGGTTTCGGATGATCCTGAGCAGTTGGCTGTGACCGAGGAGATTTGTCGGCATAGCGACAATAATCCGTTGTTTATCCGGTTGGCTGCGGCGCGGTTGCGGCATCGCCCGTTGGGGGTGGTGCGTCGGGAGTTGAGTGGTGATTCCGATGACAGGCGTATGCAGTGGTCGCACGGGGCTAAGATGGGAGTTGAAGAGCGTCATGGTGGTGTTCGTGATGTGATTGCCTGGTCCTATGATTTGTGTTCGGGCGCTGAGCAGTTGTTGCTCGACCGTATGTCGGTGTTCGCGGCGGGTTTCGAGGTGCATGACGATGTGACGCGAAGCGGCGGCGCCGAACCGGATGCCATCGTGGCGGTGTGTGCGGATGAGTACCTGCCGGCGGAGGAGATCGAGTCCTTGCTGGAGAGGTTGGTGGAGCGGTCGCTGGTGTCGGTGAATATCGCGTCCGCCACGGTGCGGTATTTTCTGCTCGAAAGTGTGCGTGTGTTCGTCTCCGGCCAGCTGCGGCTGCGTGGTGGGGGGCCGAGCGAGGCGGAGTTGCTGGCACGGCTGCGGCGGTATTATCGGGACAGGGTCGTGTCTGGGCGAGCGATTTGGTCGGGGCCTGGGCAGCGTGACTGGCTGGAGTGGGCGCGTGGTGCTTGGGACAATATTCTTCTCGGTATCGAATCCGGCCTCACCACACCTGCTGAAGCTGTTATCGGTGTCGAGACCGCGAGTGCGTTTATCTCGTTGCGGGCTCCGTTCGTGATTTCCCATGCGGGTCGTGCGATGCCTGCGTTGATCGAACGCGCTGTGGAAGCTGCTGGCGGTATCGAGGTGATACCGACGCGGTTGCGGGTCGCGGCGCTCGCGGATGTCGGCCACTTCGCGTTGTGGCACGGGCAATACGACTACGCGGCAAAGTTGTTGGATGATTGTGTGGCTACCTGTGTGCCGGATTCGCGACTGGCCCGTGGTTGGCGTGATACTCCAGGGTCTGACATCGGCCTGCCGGCAGAATTGGAATTCTTCTGGGGTGTCGAACTCATGCTGCGCGGTTCGGATCCCCACGCGCCGTCTGTATTGGCTCGTGCGCGAAAGAAATTTGCTGAGGCCGGTGACCTCGCGGGCCAGCGGCGTAGTGACATGTTCGAGTCGCTGGCGTGTTCTCTCACCGGTGATGGACAGCACGCGCTGGAAGTCGCCCGGCGGCACCTTGATCGGGTCTTGGAATCGGAATCGGAGAACGCTGATTGGGTGAATCCCTGGGCGCGGTTGGCGTGGATGCTCGCGCTGCTGTTGCATGGTGATCCGCATGAAGCATTGAAGGTCGGTCGCACCGTGCTGAAGCGGTATAGAGCGGGCATCGATCCGTGGACGACCAGCTGGATATTCCGCTTCGGTGTCGCAGCACTCGCCCGTGTCCTCGCCGACCGCATCGCCCGAGAAGACGCCCACCGCGACGACTGGGAGACCGCCGCCACAGAAATCGCGCTCCTGCAAGGCGCCGTGGCCGAATCGTGCCGGTCGATGGGTATCACCGTCGAAAACATAGCCACCGTCGCCGCGCAGACCAAACGCGTTACCGAACTCGTCACATCAATAATCGGGGCGGATGGGTTCGCCGCCGCAATGGAACTCGGCGCGCAACTGAGCGTGGATTCGCCGGACCTGCACGCATTGATGCTGGGCACCCGATCCGCCGACGACCTGCTCCACGCCACCACCACCGACCGGCGCGCGGCGACCTCGCGCTGGCAAGACCTCTCACCCGCCGAACGCGAGATCGCCGTACTCGTCGCCGCCGGCTGGGCCAACAGCGCAATCGCCGCACGCCGCGGCAGCTCCATCCGCACCGTCGACACACAAGTCTCCATCATCCTCCGCAAACTCACACTCACCACGCGGTACGACATCATCACCCTGGTCCCACAAGAACTCATTAAACGCATCCAACTCGAAGCCCGAGAACGACCCACCCGCCTCCGCCATCTACAGCACTGATAAAGCCGTGAATCGCGGCTCTGTCTCAATTTCGGTGGTGATTGCTGGTGTGAGGCACGAAGTGCCGTGGGTGATGTGAATGTGTCTGTAAGCCTAATTTTTTCGGAGTTGCCACCACTGTTGGTGGAGGAGGTGAGCGACGAGGGCTCCTGGATCGGGATACGCGCCCGGACCCCCGATGGCCCGGCGGCCTGCCCGGGCTGCGGTGCTGTTTCGGGCAAGGTGCACAGCTACCATCAGCGCACCGTCGTCGACCTGCCGCTCGACGGTCGTGCAGTGCGCGTGCGAGTGCAGGTGCGGCGGCTGGTGTGCCCACCCATAGGCTGTCGCAACACCTTTCGTGAGCAGGTGCCCGGGGTACTGGAGCGCTACCAGCGGCGCACCACGCGCCGCGGTACTTCGCGCACTGGGCCTGGGTGAAACCGGTCGCCGGATGACCAGGCCAACAAGAGCCGTATGACGGGAGACTGTCACCACGGATCTGTGGGAGCCCGGGGTTGAGATACCCCGGGCCACCCGACCGTTGTATTTACAGTCCCCGAAACCGGGGGAACATCATCACCTCCAAGGAAGCGGGAAAACCTCAGTGTGAGGCCCTCGGCCGACACCGACGATCGTCTTTGCTGGCTGTTGCGGTGTGAGTGCTGGCGTAGGCGGCGAGTGTGCACATCGCGCCGAGCACCGTCCATCGTGTGGGGGTGATCCCGGCTGCGGTGAGCAGGTAGCCTGCGGTCAGTGCGCCGAGTGCGACCGCGCCCTCACACACAAGTGCCATCGCCGCGACAGCGCGCAAGAGCGTGTGTTCGGGTATCGCCTCGACCCGGTAGATCGTCAACGCCACATTGGTAAGTACGCCTACCCCACCGATTCCGCACCAACATGCTGCCAACACAGAAGGGTTGGTACTCAGCGCCATCGGGACAAGCAGGACGGTCCATGCCCACAGCGATGCCCGGTAGAGGCGTCGAGGAGAAATGCGTGCGGTGAGCCACGATGCGGCCGCCGCACCGAGAATTCCACCGATCCCTGCCGCGCCGAGTACCAGCCCGGTAGTCCATGCGGGGTATCGGTTGCTGTGTAGTTCTACCAGGATCAACAACAGCACGACCTGGATGACGATGTTCGACAACCCGCTGATCAACGTCGATGTTCGCAGGAACGGTTGGGTCCACACAACGCGTATACCGTCGAGGATATTGGCGCGGCCGCCTGTCTCAGCGCAGACTGGTTCGGGTGCGGGCACGTTCGAGCGGATTACTCTCAGTGTGACTAAGCAGCACAGGTACGAGGCGGCGTTGGCGAGGAACGGTAGCCAGCGGGTCACACCGTAGACCGCTGCACCGGTGGCTCGCCCGATCAGGATTGCGATCGGTTGTTCGGCTTCGAGGAAGGAGAACGCGGTGGGGCGCTGGCCGGTTGACACCACATCGCGGATCGCGCCGAGTTCGCACAGACCGCCGAAGACATAGACGCTGCCCTCGATGAACGCGGTGGCAAGCAGTATCAGCCACAGACGGGGCAGGTGCGCCGCGGCCGAGATGGCCGCGACGCCGGTCGCGGCCAAACCGATGTACTGGCATCGGATCAGCGTGTGTATGTGGTGGGAACTGTCCGCGACCGCTCCGGCGGGCAGTTGAAAGATCAGCCCGGGCAGGTTCAGGGCTAACCCGATCCACCCTGCCGCCATCGGCGAGCCGGTATCGGCGAGAACTAGCAGCGGGTAGGCGATCCGGACACCGTGGAATCCCACCAGCGACGTCGCGCTACCGGACCACAGCAGGATGAAGTTCCGGTTGGTGTGCAGCCCAGAGCTATTCATCACGCCCCGTAGTGTCGGAAAACCTGAGATCCGCACGGACGGCCGATTCGATGTGCTCGATCAACTTTTTCAGATCGGCGCAGTACACCGACGGGTTACGGAATCCGGTGTCCTCGCGATAGCGGTGGACGTAGTGTCCACCACCGCACACGGGCTGCACCGGGCAAGAAAGGCAGGTGTCGCTCAACGCGGCAGCACCGATCTGGCGAGCGACGATCGACGGCTCCGATAGAGCCAGATCGAGCGGGTTGCCCTCGCCTTTTGTATGGAGTTCGGTCGCTCTCGCAAATGCCGACTTCAATTCGTCGACCTGCTCCAGGATGCCGTTCGTCTCGATCACGGCGAGTCGAATCGGTGCCAGTCCTACAGTCTCCGATACCGCGACACCGCCGAGCAGGAGGTCAATGATGTCTTCGAAGAGACGTACTTTAGTTTCCAGTACCGGCGCTCTGTACCATCGGTCGAATATTTTGATCAGCCAGTCGGCGTAGGGTGTGGTGTTGTCGTAGATACCTGACGCGGGCGGCGGTGTCACCCAATTGCCATGTGGCATTAGGAAGTCAACGGCTGGCGGATCGAACTTCGCGAGCGCCTCATAGGTCTGTACCGGGTCGTTGTGAGTATCGATCGTGCACAGTAGTCCGGAGAATAGGTGACGCCAATCGTCGGTAGTCAGCTTCGCCAATCCCTCGGCGACCCGGGAGTAGCTTCCCGAACCTCGCCGATCGCGGCGGTGTCGATCGTTCGCCTCTTCGTCACCGTCAATACTGACTCCAATCTGGATGCCCCATCTATCACAAATGCGAAGGAATTCTTCATCGAGCAGAACACCGTTGGTTTGCATTCCAACTCGCACCTCAGTGGACGGCTCGATCAGCTCTCGCGCTCGTCGGGCGAAATGCCCCAGGTCCCGATGTCCGACAAGTAACGGTTCACCGCCGTGTAATACGATATCGACAGCGGGCAACCTGAAGATGCGAGCATGTTCACCGATCATTCGGCATGTGTCGTCGAAAACTTGTCGAGACATTGTTTTCGGCTACTCGCGCCAACTCTGGTCTGCCATTTCGTAGATATAACAGTAGTCACACGCCAAGTTGCACCGGCTATGGATCTTGATGATGAACTCCGTGAATGGCAGCGGTTTCCAACCGCCGCGACGTAATTCGGCAACATCTAACCCAATCGCAGGCCACGGAGCTCGCTCCCGAAAAGGACTCAACGATAGCGAAACTGATCCCATTTCTCACTCTCTTGGGCAGTGTGAACTATCCCGGTGGACTCAGCTCACCGAGCCCACCGAGTAGTCGACGCTTATCGCAACCGGTTACTTACCGGAACCTATGAAGGAGTTGAACGAGCGGCCTCGATCACTCCGATTCAGGCGACGCTCGAGCGCGGCACGCAGCGCGGGACTCACCCCCTCTGGCAGCTGCTCCGAGTTGGTCATGGCGAGCTGGGGAAGATTTCCCATGGTGATACCTCCTGATACAACCCCCGCATTTCAGCATTAGAAACGCAGCCTCAGGCGGACCCTGGCCGACTATTCTACGAATCGAACGGGGGATAACCTGATGCCGTGACATGTCGTCCACCCGGCCTCTGAAGGATATTTCGCCACAACACAATTTCCAATTCTCCAAATATGGGAAGCCCAGAGCCCGCCCTTAACGGCGCCCCGCTGACCGCGTGGGGACCCCCAGGCCACAACCGCTCAGCGCCGCCTCCGTGCCGCGGGGTCGGTTTGGGACTGCCACCAGATCAGCGCTTCCGCCGAGGGGCGTGGGTACTTGCCGAGGAACCGGACCGAGGTGTGCCCGCTCATGCGCATCAGCATCGGTGTCGACGGCCCCGTCCTCGGCGGCGTGGGTGAGCTTGGAATGTCGGAGTTGGTGCAGCGTGAACGGTCCGCTATGGCTCATTTTCGGTGCGTTGTGAGGCGCTGTGATTCGCATGGAGGTGAGAGTGATACCACCAGGGATAGACGTACCGACGGTCGAACGGGCCAGGCGGGGCGGAGCCGCCGTAGTAGTCCGAGGCCGGGGTGCGACACGAGGTCGCACGAGTTGAGTGAGCTTCACTGAAGGAGGTCGGCGGATGCCGAAGGTGTAGTTACGGATCAGTGTTCGTGGATC
>NZ_JBFAXY010000065.1:0-14461 GCF_040681035.1 Nocardia sp. NPDC051911 | reverse complement strand
CGCCACCACCCGGTGGCCTGCACCACCAACTGAAACTGGATCGAATACAACCCGGACTCAAAGACCGGGTGGTCCCGTCATCGGGGACCGGCCAAACATGCGCAACGCCAACTTCACCAAAGTCCGGGCCCGGCAAATGGCCCTGCACGAAGTCCTTGGACATGGCCTGCAGAGCGCCAGCATCTCCGCTCGCTGCGCCGTCGAAGACGTCCCATGGGTTCGCCTGCTCTCCGTACACGGACCCCAGCAAGTCCTGCTCGAAGGCTGGGCCCAGGCCATGCCGCTGTTCATCACACCCGACGACGAAGCATTGGTGGCCAGCACCAGACTCGTGCACTATACACCCAACTGGTCCGGGCCCGGACTCCACCTCGCTATCAACGCCGGGACCTCCATCGAGTCCTGCGCCGACCACGCCCGCTCCCGCGTCCCCTGGTGGAACGACAACCTCATCGCCGGCTTGCTAGCCGACCGCAGCACAAACCGACTACTCAGAACCTACATGTGGGCATATTCCGCAGGAATCGATTATTTTGCGAACCTAGCCGAGGCCGAACCGCCCGTCATCCAATCTGTCCTTCACAACGCATACCGCGCCCCACTCACACCTGCTGACCTCGAACGACTCTGGCCCGGCGGACCCACTGTCGGCGGCTACGCATAAGGCTTGTGAGATTGTCGAGCTCGATGCACCGCTTGGGACTATCTCGCTAAAGGTGTTTCCGGCGGTTTCTCTCAGTAGGTTCGGGCGTCGGGCCAGCGGTCGGCAAAGGTGATCGCGAACGCGTTGACCGCAGGCTTCCAGCGCATGGTCCATCGTGCCCGACCGGCGCCGGTCGGGTCGAGCGAACGAGTCACCAGATACAGGCATTTCAGGGCGGCTTAGAGTGCCGTGGTGACCGCGTCGATCCCGGCCACGGTGACGTGGTCGGCGCCGGTTCGCTCGTGGTGACGCACCCCGGCGACGGTCCCTGCCCGCCGCAGCGCCCCGGCGACAGCGAGCGCGACCGCCAGGGTGGGACAGGTGATCTGCAGTCGCGGCACCGGTCCGGTGAGGTGGATGGCCCCCGCGGCCAGGAACCCGGCCCGCGCGATCGCCGCCGGGTTCTGGTCGAGGCGGGTGATCACCTCCGGCGGCAGCCCCTGCACCCGACGCCCCTGGCGGGGGTCGAGCAGTCCCAGCCGGGCGCGCACCCCGGTCGCGTCCGCCACCCGCACCTGCCACCGCGGGCGCGCCCGCGGCCCGGCCGCCGCCACCCGCCCCGCTGTCTTCAGCTGCGCGCCCAGCAGCGCGCACACCCGCTGCGCCGCGGCCCGGGAACCGAACACCAGAACACCGTCCCCGGTCGCGAACCGCACCAAAGTGACCAGCTCGACGCGCTCGGCGTGGTCGTCGCGCGGTGCCGCACCCAACTCTAGGGCCGCCATATCGGTTATCGACCGGTAATCGCCGTCCACACCCATCACCGTGCCAGCACACCCCCACCAGCCCCGTCACCCGGCGCGGCGCGCCGGTCGTTAGAGATCTCGCGGCAGCAGCGCAACACCAACCGATGAGATCAGCCGCTATAGCCGTGGCTGCTGGCCGTTGCCACGTTCGATGAGCATGGTCAACATGGTGAGGATCCGGGATTGTCCGGACGCTGCGGCGGCCAGCTTGCCCTGTATCTCGGCGAACCCGTTGTGCAGCTCGGTGAACTGGCTGTTCATCGACGTGCGCAGGTCGGTCAGATCTTCATGGACGGCGGTGAATTCGGCCAGGGTGGCTTGGCGGAAGTCGCGGATCTCCGAACAGATCGCGGTCACGTCCCGGTCGGCGCCACCGGCCAGCACCCGCGCCGCCGCGGCGTCCTGCTCGGCGATGTGCAACCGCCCGGTCAGATCACGGACCTGCGCCTCCAGCGCGGCCACACGCGCCTGCAGATCCTCGGATGCCATAGCCCGGCAGCCTACGCGGGATGTGGTGATGTCTTTTGCACCATCCGCACAGCGCTCGCCAGTGCGTGTCGCCTCCGAGGAGAGAGAGAAGGGTCGGTGCCCGACGGGTGCGGCGGCGATCATCATCCGGGGAAGCCGAATGACGAAGTACCCCACCAAGGCGGAGTTGGTGGGGTACTTGTCGTCTATTTCTTTCCGTCGCCTTTGCCTGGCGGCAGGCTAGATGCTGCCGTGGTTCTCCACTGTCGCGACGTATTCGCCGGAGTTGTCGCCGTACTTGCCGGGCCAGTCGTTGTAGGCGACGATCACCTCACCGTCCTCGAGTGCACGGAAGGTCTGGGCGGAGCCCGCGGCAAACCATGGGCCTGAACCCACACGCACGATCAGCGTCCCGATCGGCGCTCCCGGCACCACACCTTCGGCCTTCATGTATGCCCCGGCATACTTGCCGTCGATGTACCGGGTCCCATCAGGGTAGGTCGTGGCGTCTCGGCCGTAGGCCGCCCGCCCGCTGCCGGAGACGGTGAACACATCGTCGCGGCTGACCGTCACGCCGGACTTCACCCCGTCCTCGGCCTTCGCCGGCACCGTGACAACGCTCGAGTTACTCATGGTGGCACCTCCCGATAGTTCCAGTATGTGACCCCGGAACTATAGCTACCATTCAGCAAATGGAAGAGGGGTTGGTGGACGACGCGCCACAGGCCCCGGCGCACCTTGGGGTTTGCGATCGACGAATCCTCGCCGATGGAGGTCGACGACTCTCTCGCCAATCCCGCCCGCACTCCCTTGCCGGTCAGAGTGCACTGCCCACCGACCGGCGAAGGTCGCCGAGGTTGCGGGCGAGACGGTCCATGGAGTGCACGTTCACGAGGTGTCTCCGTCGCGCACGAACGCGAGCAGCTTGTTCAGCTGCGGACGTGCGGTGTGCCTTCCTGCGGCCTTGCCGACGAAGGTGCGCTCGACATCGATCCAGTCGAGCTGCCGCACGGTCTCCTGGACTCGGCTGGGCCGCTCGAGCGCCAGGGCGGTAGTCGGCGGGCCTCGCGGTCGTCGACAACCGCAGGGTGTTCGAGGGATTGCGGGAGCCGTGTTTGCGGTCACCGTGATTACCGCCGCGTGGTGGGTAACCGTTGGCTGTCGGATCGGTCGCCTCTGACGGTGCGGTCGTTACCGACGATCCACGCCACTGGACGGGATATGAGCCGATGATCGAACTGATCGACGATTCGCCTCGGTGCTGGTCGGCTGCCGAGGCGGGCACCCGCAGCCGCGACAGGGCCCGGCCGTGGGGGTGATCGGCGCGGTCGTCGCCTCGCCGTTGAGTGTGGTCATCGGAGTGATCCGGTGCGCTCAGGCCCTCCGGGACCAGGCCGAGCAGAAGACCCGACCGGACCCCGCGGTCATCCGCGGGCAGCTGGAGCAGATCGCCGAAGCCGCCGCCGTGGGCGAGTTGTCGCAGCAGCAAAAGCTCGCCGCTCAGCAACAAGTGTTCCTCCGGATGCAGCGCTACCCGTTGTGAGGTCGGGGTCTGATGCGTTCGAGTTCGGGCACTGGCCGTAACGCTGCGGGTTCGGCCGGGCCGGCGGGGCTGGGCTGCGGTGTCGTGAACCATCCCCATGGTCAGCGCACCCACGGGTGCATCCGGTGCCGCCGAGACTCCTGAACCGACGATCCATGACTTTCCGCTTGTTTCACGCGCACCAATCCGACTGTATGACAGCGTTTTTCACGCACGCACGATAGGGTGTGTTTCGAACAGTTCGGTGCGCAACAGAATTCGTGATCGAATGGGTTCCGCCGTGCCCGAGTCCTCACAGCACCGGGGTGCGGCAACCGCGGATAGACAGCGACCAGGCGGCTTCGCTCTCGGTTTCGTGCTCGGAACCGGAATCTTCGCAGGTCGACAGGCATCGGATCGCGGCGGGCGGTCGAGAGCTCTCCGGGATGCGACTTCGGCCCCGGTGCGAGGTTCCGGGGCCGAAGCGGTAGTGAGGCGAACTTCCTCGACGGGATATCGAGGCCCCGTCAACGTTACCCCTGCTGACCTGGGGTGGCGGGCAGCCCGGGCGCGGGTGTCGCGGCCGGTGGTGGGTGCTTGACATGTTGGGGTCGAGTGGCAGGCTGCTGGGTGAGGTCGGGGTCTGAGCCGCCGCTCGGGCACCGGCCGTAACGCCGCAGGTTCGGCCGGGACGACAGAGCTGAGCCTGCGGTGTCGTGTTCACCGGTGAAGGCCAGCGACTCCGTTTCTTCGGTCGTCGCCCTGGTTCACGGGTCGCTGCCGCGGCTGGTCAGTGACCTCAGCAGGGTCGCGATCTGGGTGCGTAGCTCTGCCAGGGACGCATCGCGGCGACGCTCTCCCCGGTGGCCGGGCGGAAGTCGCTGCATCTGCGCGCTGATCTCGCTCAGGTCCCGATCCGCGTCACCGGCGAGCATCCGCGCGCAGCGGCGTCCCGCTCGACGCTGCGCATCCGCCAGGTCAGGTCCGCGACTACCGCTCCATCGCGATCAGACGCCCTTGCAGATCCTCGGTCATAGTTGCGCAGCCTACGTTCGCCGAACCCTGCGAACGTGGTCGCCGCCCGCCGCGTTTTACCGTTTTTCGGTAGGATCGGAGGCGTCGCCCGGGTTAACTCGGCAGCCCCCCAATCGGGTGACCGGCAACGGCCCGGAACATTTTTTCCTCTCGGCTTCCAGGCCGTTGTCCGTGGTGGTTCTATCGGCGACTCCGCGGCTACCCGAACTTCGTTGCTTCTTACGCCCTCCGAAACCCCCATTCACACTGCCGAATGCCAGTCGTCTGGCCAGCACCTCGGTCGCGCCTGCGATGACATCCGCCCCGGCTACCGCAAGCTCGCCGCCGGATCGCACACCCTGTACTACCGCTCCACCGATGAGGGCGTCATCGACATCGTCCGCATCCTGCATCAGCGCATGGACCTCGACCACCACCTCCGACCGGTCTGCGGTAGCACGGAACTGCTCTCGAATGCCGCCGCGTGTGTGGTGTCTTCTGTCTCGGTGTGGTGAACGTAGCGGCTCCCCCGACCAGAACCCAGGCGAGTCGGTGCGAGGTCGGTCAGTCGGGCAGCACCCACTCGTTGCCGCGGGTACGGTCCGCCAGCCGGGCACCCCGACCCGCTCGGGTCTCCGCGACGATCTCACCCAAGCGGTAGTGGCGGGCCTCGGCCAGAGCCGCGTTCCACAACACGGCGGCCCTGGCGGGTGTCATCGACTCCGGGTAGGTGATCACGCCACGATCCCGATCCCATCGCAGCGACACCGCCGAGCACGCCCGATCGACAGCGTCCTTGAACGCGCCCTCGATCAGGGGCTCATCCCAGCGCTCGTCCCCGGCCAGCGGGCACGCGTCGGCGTCCCGCGGCTGTCCGACGTAGTGGCCGGCCAGATGCGCCATCACCCAATCGGTCTCCCCGACCGCCTCCTCGACGTCCCATCCCTCGCGTAGCTCAGGCATGCCGCGGATCGTAGCCGCAGGCATCGAGCAGATCGAAGAACTCCGTACTCAACACACCGACAGCGACTGACCGAGGCTCCGGGTCTGTCCCTCCACACGAGGATCGAGGTCCAGGACTCGTTCAACGGGTGCGTGGCTTCAGCAGCCGCCGCGCCCGGGCTACGGCTGGACCGAGGTCGCTGACTGTGTCGGTGTCGGGTCTGGTGGCCGGCCGCCCTGCCCAGGACCCCGGTTCCGGTTTGGCGGATCGACATTCTCGCGCGCCTGACCTCGGGCGCGGACACGGCCGAGTGCCCAAGATTCGATTTCTCGACAGCCTTCTTGCGCTGGTGCAGTCGCGGGGGTTCGAAGCGCCGCATCACCCCCGCCGACTCGGACGCGGTCTGGGTGACCGCGTTGCGCACCTGCTGCTGACGGTTCGAACGGCCGCATCAGTCGGAACGGGGGCGCGCACTACCAGACCACGGGTCCCGACGCCGAGACGCCCACGAGTGCTGGATCCGGACGGATCCAGCGTCCGGGGCGATCTCGACCGAAAGTTCCTGTTCCCATAGAGCGAGTGACGCACAATCGCTCCGTTGGCGTGCCGTCCGGCTCGGGTTCTGCATAGAATTCTCTTGCGGGGCAATCGAATTGGGTACCGGTTACCCATTCGAGGATCGCAGGATGATCTGCAGATAAGGGGAATTCAGCATGGGTGATATCGATCTGGGCTTGGCCTCCGACTGGGAAGAGGGCGACACCCACGGCCGGGTGAAGCTGCGCCAGAACCAGGTGTATCCCACCTCACCGAAGAAGGATGTCCTCATCAGTTCGCCGGTGAGCATCGAACTGTCGGTGAACACGAACTTCAGCACCTCGCAGGAGGCCGACAAGATCTACTTCACGACCCACCACGGAAACCAGAAGAAGATCATCGCTGTGCTGGACTCCAACGGCGACCTCTATGTCGCGGGTCGAGTGATCACCGGACAGACCAACTTGGGCTACTGAACCGGCGCCGCGACCGGCCGTGTGTCGTGTCGCGGGCCGGGACGGACCAGGGGAAACGCCCTGCCGACCGTGGGACGCGGTCGGCAGGGCGTTTCTGCTGAGCTGGCCTCCGGTCAGAAGGTTCATATTGCCAGAATCGTCGATACAAAGGCTATTCGGCCGATATGAGCCCTGAACTGAGGTCGGTGGCCTGAGCCGCGAAGTAGCGAGCGTGCTCGGTGGGCGCGTTCCGTCAGCTACCCGTTGCGGGTGCTTGGTATCGAGACGAACTCCGCACGCTGCCGGTGCCGGGGGCATGCGGCCATCTGCGGAAAGTCCTGTGCGCCGGATTTCGCATCCCAGTGGCTGCTAGACGCCGCGTAGGCGCGACGCGACCAGCGTAAAGGTTCCGGGAGACGGCGACTGCGACCGGGATGATGACGGCATGAGTTCCGCCTCCGCGGCGCCGCGCCGCCCGCAGACCGCTCAGGTGCTCGGTGCTCACCGCCGTCTGGCAGGGCGAGCATCGCCTGGTCTTCGTGCGGCGCCAGCACCGCAGCGACGATGCAGGCGGATAGCGCGACGCGTAGGGGGAATATTTCTGTGGGACGGCTGGCCCAAGATCGCTTCAGTGGCCACCGCCGCGGTGGCCGTGGCGGCGCTGTGGTTTACCGGCCAATCCCTGCACGCAGCCCAAAATCAGTACGGCCTGTCCGAGCAAGGGCAGGTCACCGACCGCTTCGGCAAAGCGATCGAGCACCTCGGCTCCGACAAGATCGACGTTCGATTAGGTGGCATCTGTGCTTTGGAGCGGCTCGCCCGAGACTCCCCGGCGGATCATCCCACCGTGTTCGAGGTCCTTGGTGCTTTCATCCGTACACACGCACCTGTGGGGCCTACGTGCCCGCCGTTGAACGTACCCGGCGCGGGAGCGATCGCGGAAGATATCCAGGCTGCTGTCACGGTGATCGGTCGCCGTGACACCAGCCACGACGGCTCCGATACGATCGACCTGTCGAACTCCTGCCTCGTCGAAGCGAGCATGATCGACGCGAAACTTGCCCACGCGGACCTCTTCGGCGCGAACCTGACCGACGCGTTCCTGCTCGGCGCGGACCTGACCGACACGGATCTGACCGACACAGTCCTGAATGGCGCGGTCCTGGATGGCGCGGTCCTGGATGGCGTTCACTACGACGAACACACGGAGTGGCCGGGCGGCTTCACCCCGCCACCAAGCCGTTAGCGATCCCCTTACGGGCCCAACGCGCACAGCGCGCGCTCGACAAGTTGCTGGCCGCGCTGTCGACCCACAACGGAATCCACACACCCGCCCGGGCCTACTCTGTAACGAATTCTTCTGTCTATCAACGTTTCCGCCCGCGCGGATGGCCGCTGTGTGGTGGTTAGGAGGCAGTGATGAGCGGATGGACCGGAAGGGGCGCGGTGTGGGCCGCGCTCGCGCTGATGGGGTTGTCCTCGGTCGCGTCGTTTCTGTTCGGCCGCGAGCTCGCCGAACTGGCGGGGATGCCGCTGTATCTGACGGGGCTGTGGCCGATCATCGTAGCGGCGACAGTGTTCCAGGCCGGACTGTTCTACGCGCTGCTGGCCAGCACCCGCGACCGCGGCGGATCGGCGCGCTGGTACTTCGCCGGCCAACTGATGCTGTGGGTGGTGGTCGCGGTGGCGGGCAACACGCTCATCCTCACACAGGATGTGCAGCGGCTGTCTGCCACTGTCTCGGTCGTGGTCACCTCGGTGCCGATGTTGTGCCTGCTGATCTGCTTATACAACACGGTGATCTTCCTACGTGCCCGTCGCCCGCGGCGATCCGACTCGGCGCCCGCGGTGCGCACGCCCGAATAGCACCACCTGTCCCAGCGGTGGAATATGTTCAGCTTCACGTCGCGCGTAGGTGCGCGAGTCCGCGATGTGGCGAAGCTGCGAACCGAGACGGGACAAAGATGACGGACTCCCATGACCACGACCCGCATTCCGCACTGATCGACGACCGGCCCCTCCCCACCCTCGTCCCCGGCCTCGGGCGCGAACACGCCCGGGAGTGGCGACAATTCGCACGATGGGCGGCCGCCGCCGACCACACCGCGTTCCCCGCCGGCGCTGCCACGGTGCTGGCCTACCTCGCCGAGCACCCCGGCACTGCCGCGACCCAGCGCGGCCGCGTCACCGCCATCAACACCGCCCACCAGCGCGCAGGCCACCCCGCCCCCGGCGAAGCCGAAGCCATCCGGCGGGCCCTGAACCCCGGCCGCGGCGCCCGGCTCGACGCCGCCCGCGACCGCGCCGCCGCGCTGCTGCCTCAGCTGCCGGTCACCGGATGGACCGACGGCTTGCACGGGCGCCGCGACGCGGTCCTCCTGCTGCTGGCGACCTCCGGGCTGTCCTGGCGGCAGATCGCCGCCCTCACCCAACGCGAGGTCACGGTCACCGACACCACAGTGACGATCGGCCCACAGCCGCTGGTCGAACTGCCCGCCACCGGGCTGCCCGCAAGCTGCCCGGTCCGGGTGTTTCGGCGCTGGATCTCCGTCCTCGCTCACGCGCCCAAGGCCACAGGACACCTCGAGATGGAACGCATCCTCACCTCGACCACCGAGACCGACCCCAACCCCGTCTTGCCCCCGGTCTACGGCGCGCTGCCTTTCCTGACCGACTTCGACGACCGCGGCCTGGCCACCGGATATGTCGACGAACTCGACCCACTGACCGCCGAGACCATCGCGGCCATCATCACTGAACATCTACTGCGACAACATGGTTCAACGCTCGCGGGTGATCTCGACCCCGACTACTATGCGCGCGGCGTCGCGGCTCGCTGGCGCACCCAGCCGATCCTGGACGAGCTCGACGACCTGCTCGACCGCTTCGACGCACTCACCGCAAACGTCGCGTTCGGCGACTTCGACGCAGACGGCTGAACGTTGCGCCACTCGCGCGAGGTTGTCGCGAAGCCGATGTCCGAAATGCCTCCACACATCGGATCGGTATCCGAAGGAGCAGATGGTAGCGGCGGGCAGCGACTGGGCACCGGCCTTGGCAAGCCCGGCGACGGCGAACTGTCTGCGGCTGATGACCCAGCAATAGACTGGGCGTCGAGCAGTCCGCTGTCCGAAGACAATTGGCACCAGAGAAGCGAGCCACGGCATGATCACGACGGATGGCGAATTGATCGCTGCGTTGGCGGAGCGGACAGGTTGCGGTCACGACGACCTGTTCATGCCTGTCACGTGGGGGCGGATCCGGAATACATTCGCCTATCCGTTGGACACGGCCGCGGCTGAGCAGGTCATGCAGCAGATTATCGAGGAGATGACCTGTGTGGTTGAAGTCGGTGTTCCGGCCGAGGCTGATCCGCTGTCACGGTATGTGTGGCTTCAGGAGATGGTGACCCGCTACCAGTCCTGCGAGACGCGTAAGGTCGCGATCCGCGTCAGCGCAGCGGGTCGAATGCCCGCGTGGACACTGTCGGGCGATGGTTATGACCCGTTGGCCCACGGCTGGGATCTCGACCCGGATGACTACCCCCACGAGTTGGTAGCGCAGGCACGGACATGGGCGTGGTGGAATCGGGTGAAGGCCGCCGGTGTGCGTGAGAGCTGGCGGATGCCGTCTCCCTACGCTGGCGCCGCTTCCGATGTCCCGATCGACGATGCCCTGGACGACCGTGACAGCACCGGTGACCAGGCGGGGTATCGAAGAGCCTTGAAGCGGATCCGCGACGCGAACTACCGTGACGTCGACGCGTGGGCGCACTCGGGCCACGACGCTCTCGCTCGTGCCGACGCTGTTGTCGGAACGAGCAGGAAGTCCAGCGCACGGCGTGCGGCATTGCTGACCGAAGCGCTGGGCTTCTACCAGACCGGTGTCGTCGTAGGTGAACTGAGCCTGCCGGCCGGGTTCACCGGTGTACTGCCCTGGTCCTACATCGAAAATCGACCGTTTCATCGAGCCCGGCACGGTCTGGCGCTGGCCTGGTGGCGGCTCGGCGACTTCGCTCGCGCGGCTACGGTCCTGCGGAGTGGACTGTGGATCAACCCCGACGACAATCAAGGCCTGCGTGAGCTGCTGCCGCTGGTCGAGTCACGGATCGCCTACGAAGACACCGACATCGACTAAGACGGTGTCGTATCGCCGGGCCGATCGGCTTCCGCCGCCGCGCCACCGGGGATGTCCCTGACGATCGGCCCCAAGGCGCTCGAGTTGTCGACCGTCTCGACGGCCTGGCGCAACTGCGTATCGGTGATCTGCTCGTGCTGGTATTCGCGTGGGAGTAGGTGTGGCTGGTCGCACAGTCCGTGCCCGAGCAGCAGCGGGAACAGCAGGTGCTCGAGGAGTTCTTCGAGTCCGGATTCGACGTTGAGCGCGTTCCCAGTCACCGCGAACGGTGGGCGGATCTGTGACAGGCCATCGGAGAGGGAGTCCACAACGTGGACCGGCGTGCGGTGCCGGTCCCGTTCGAGGGCCTGGGTGGTGAATGCGACCGCGTAAGCGGCTGCCGCGGGCTACAGAGCCGCCCGCCACCGCACGTCGGCCTCCCGGCACACCTGCTGTGCCCGTACCGGCAGGCTGGGATCGTAGCGCTCGAGCGCTCGGGTTATCGCCTCCAGACTCGCCCCGGCCCCGAGGTGGGCGAAGGCCGGATGCCGCGTCGGATGCGGAGCGAGCCAGATCCACGACCGGTCCATCGGGCGGTCCCAACGGTCCATGATCACCGGCCATCCGCGGCGCTGGGTCAGCTCGCGCTCCACTTGCCGGCCGAGGTCGGGCCCGCACGTCAACGCGAGCACCGCGGCGACCGCGGCCCATCCTGCGGGTGCGGACAGATCCATGTCGACCAACTGGTCGATCTGCACTGCGAGATACGGCAGGTCGGCGCGGTAGTAGTGATCGCCGTCCCAGGCGCATGCCGGACAGACCGGGGATCCTTCGGGACTGGTAGCGAGCAGGTGGTGGGTGGGATACCGATCGCCGCAGATCGGACAGGGCTCCCCCGGCTCGTCCTGGGCGGCGAGGACCCGCTTGCGTCGTGTCGCGGTCAGTTCCGCGTCGACGCGTACGGCGATCTCGCTTGGTGTCTCGGTGTCAGCGCGTGCTCCGGTCGCCAGATCCTCGACGGTGGCGTCCGCAGGTGCCAGGACTCCCAGATATAGCGGTGCGGCGCGCTGGGACGCAGTGTCGAGGTCTGTGGGGATGCGGCACACGTCAATGTCGTCGTTTTCCAGTTCGACATCTAGCTGTTGCGGGGCGTGACGTTGGTGACGCGGTGGCAGTGGTGGTGAGCTGAAGGCGGTTCTTTCGACGGCAGGATGTGAAGCGCCAACTACCACGTCCGCCGCAAGCCGAAAGAACCGCCGTGATTCACCGTAATGCCCCGCTGACAGTCGAGGGCCGCTACCGGCTCGTGCAGCGCTGCCAGACCCGGCCGATCGCTCATGTCGCCGCCGAGATGGGCCTGTCCCGTCAGTGTGCGAGCAAGTGGGTCAACAGGTTCCGCCGGTACGGTGAACTCGGCCTGCACGACCGGTCCTCGACACCGCACCGGTCACCGACAGCGACTCCGGCCCAGATCATCGTCCGGATCGAGCAGCTGCGGCGTGAGCAAATGGTCGGCACGACGCATCGCCACCGAACTACATACCGAGGGCACGGTGATCTCGGCACGCACGGTGAGCCGTCACCTGCACCAGCTGGGACTCAACCGGCGGCGGTTTCTCGACCCGGCCGGCGTATCGAACCGCGAACCGCGCCGCATCCTCGCCCGCCGACCCGGGCACATGGTCCACGTCGATGTGAAGAAGGTCGGAAGGATTCCGGACGGCGGCGGCTGGCGCGTGCACGGCAAGGGCTCGGACCGGGATAAGGCTGTCGCCCGCACGAAGAAGCGCGGCACCCGCACCGGCTACGTCTTCTTGCACACCGCGGTCGACGGCTTCTCCCGGCTGGCCTATACCGAGGCCCTGCCCGACGAGAAAGCCGTCACCGCAATTGGATTCGTTTTCCGGGCGCGAGCGTTCTTCGCCGCTCACGGCATCATCCACATCCAGCGGATCGTCACCGACAACGGCGCCTGCTACAAAGCAACCGACTTCGCGAAAGTCCTGCTCGGAGCGCGGCACCAGCGCATCACGCCCTACACGCCACGACACAACGGCAAGGTCGAGCGCTACCACCGGATCCTGGCCGAGGAATTTCTCTACGCCCGAGAATGGACCAGCGAAACCCAACGCGCCGACGCACTCGGCGTCTGGAACATCCACTACAACTATCATCGACCACATTCCGCCGCCGGAAACCGGCCTCCAGCCAGCCGCCTCCACGCTGGCGTCACCAACGTCATGGCCTCATACATCTAGTTGGACCGGGCCGCAGTAGGCGACATAGCGACCGTCGTCCAGATCGAGCGCAGCGGCGGGCCACCCCAGCTCCCTCAGGTGGGTCAGGATGGAAGTCAGCCAACGCCCAGCCCGCGCTGTCGTGGACGCTGCCGGGGTGGTTTGTGCGTGCAGCAACTCGGTGTAGACGCCGCCGGTCTCGATCTTCAGACGGCGTGCTCGCTGGGCGGCGGTCGGCTTGTTCTTGGGCATGGTTCGGCTCTGATCCCGGCGGTTCCCACGCCGACCGCCGAATTGTCAGTTCCGAATCCGGGCAGCGGCACTCTACGCGGGACTCGTAAGCCCTTGAAACCGGTGCAGTGCCGACGAAAGCGTGGGATCTCGACGGCAGCCGGGGGCGTGCGCGGCTTGCCCTGCACAGATCGTACGGGCTCCCCTCGGCGGGGCCGCGCCCGCCGGGGTGAGACCTCCCGGTCCGCGTGGCCGTGCGCGAGCTGACACGGTTGACGAAGTCAGCGGTGGCCTTGGGTTCGATCCGGGGGATCGCCCACCGGGCCCCTGCACCGATTCCCGGCCGTGCTCGAGCGCGTCGCGCCGGACGGCAGCGACGATCACGGCACAACTGGCCGCTTTCGATGAGTCGCTGCCGGTTTCGCGTGATGATCGGTGTCATGGGTGACGCCGGGCGCCGACGGATGTGGATGGTCGAGGTCATGTTCAGTGCAGAGGTGCGGGTTCGGCGCTGGCTGAAGAGGACTTCGCTCATCGGCGTGTCTCCGACCGGCAGCAGGCATATCGTTGTCGGGCATGGCAACAGCTGAGATTTCCATGGACGATGCCCTGTTCGCTCACGTGCTGGAGGCGGCCGGGGAGAACCTGTCGGAGTGGATCGCCACGGCGTGCCTGCATCGGCTGCTGAAGCAGGGCGTGTGGGCCGCGGTCATCTGGGAACGTGAGCACCCAGCCGAGGCCGCTGCCGCGCGGGCCGAGGAGGCGGCACGGCAGCTGGAGGCCGAGGCCGAGACCGAAGTCCGCTACCAGGCAGAGGAAGCGGCCCGCCGCCGCGGTGGTGACGGCGCCGAACCCACCGCCGAGGAGGTCGCCGCGGCCGAGGCCCGTGTCCGGGTGCTGTTCGAGAGAGCCGACCGCAAACTGCGAGGACAACAGGAAGGTGAGCAGTGAACTCCCCTGCGTTTCCCGAGGTGCAGGGTCGCGGCTAGCGTACGGGCTGGCAGGAGTCCGGCGGCTCGGCAGCCCAAGCATTCCCAGGCGGCGGTGTCACTGTGTGCGGCGGCGTCGGCGACGTGCGGGCCGGTGCCCCAGGACAGTTCGTCGCCGCAGTGCGGGCGAGTGCTGGGCAGCTCGTCGGGTGAGTTCACGGCATGAAGGTGTTCACGATCGGGTAGCCCACGCTGGCCAGTGCTTCGGCGGCAGCACGTTCCACCTCGATGTGCACCTGGGCGGGCCTCAGCGCAACCGGCTCGACCGGTGGAGTGGTCGGCGGTGTGTCGTAGAGAGGTTGGGTCTGGCGGGTGGTGTCGGCCGGCCATCCACCAGACCCAACACTTCTAGCCTGGAGAATATCCGCTCTCAGACGCCGGGAATTTGCGGGAGTTTGCGGGTTCAAAAAAGACATCCCAGGGGCTTGGGTGTCAAGCGGCAGACGATTTCTCGGTGTGTGGGTTCCACGCGGCAGTCTCGTCGTAGACCGTTCGCGTCT
>NZ_JBFAXY010000064.1:0-14627 GCF_040681035.1 Nocardia sp. NPDC051911 | reverse complement strand
CTCGTCCGGGTATTTCTTCGGTGCTGCCACGCGGGGCTCCTTCCCGGTCCTATCGGACCATGCTCAGAGCCCTCCAAGGAAGCGGGGGAACCTCAGTGTGGCGTGTTCGGCACCCATTGGCTGATAGAAGGTTCGGTGCCGTGGTCGCTTTGGTAGTGCTCGTAGTTGAGGGTGAACATGGTGCGCCATTGGTCGACGATCATTTTGGCGGCGTTGGGGTTGGTTGCTTTCTGGTCTGTGCCGTCGGGGGTGCGCGAGAGCCATGTTCCTGTGGGTGTGTAGATGTCGAGGAAGTAGTCGGATTGTTGGGGTGTTTGTCCGCCGGTGTGGCCGAGGACGTAGACATAGCCCTTCATCTCGGTGGCGATGTCGAGGTAGGTCACCGATGGGCCGGGGTTGTGCAGGTCCGTGGTGGCGTTCCAGTGGTGCACAGCTAGGTGGGAGTGATCGTTCTGGTCGATGGTGATGCGGTAGGAGGTGTCGCTGACGGTGTCGGTGAGTAGCCATGTGGCGCCGGGTGCCAGGACCTGCACTGTCACGGTTGGGGTTAGGGTGCAGGTGGCGGGCAGGGTGATGCCGCGGTCGTTTTCGAGGGCCGCGCGCAGGCTGTCAGGGATGGTTCCTTGGGCGAGGCCGGTCTCGATGCCGCTGTCGATTTGGTAGCCGTTTCCGGTGACTTTGACGTCCGCGGCTTGGGGTAGGTAGTAGCCGTGTTGCTTGAATTCGTTGAGGATGTCGGTGGAGACTGCGTTGATCCGCAGCATGTGGACGTCGTTCGCGGCGAGGGTGAACAGCGGTTTGCTGTTTTGTTCGACGTGTAGCTCACCGCCTTCGAGGGTGACCTGGTAGTTGCTGCCGTTGGTGGTGTCGTTGATGGCCCATTGGGTGGAGAGGTCTTCTCCGGTGCTGAGGGTGACGTCGAAGGAGTCGCCTGTGCGGGTGAGGAGGTAGACGGTGTCGCCGGCGTCGATGCGGTAACCGGAGGAGAGGGTGACACCGGCGTTGGCGAATGCTTGGCGTAGCGGTAGTGGCGCCAGTCCTGTGTCGAGTGTGGCCGAGGTGGTGGCGGTGGCGGGTGACAGGTTGGGGACGACGCCGCCGTCGAAGCAGTGCACGGGGTTGCCGTTGATGTCGATGGCTTGGATGCGCTGGTTGAGGCTCTCGAGGATCAGGATCCGGCCGTCTTCGGTGACCGCCAGTCCGCACGGTCCCGACATCAATCCCTGCCGGGTGCCTGCACCACCCATGGTCAGCGCGGGCATGGCTTGTGCGTCGTCGACCGGGGAGGTGGGCAGTTTCAGGATTTGTATGGTGCTGTTGGCCCAGCTGGCGGCGATGACGTAGCCGTTGGGGTGCACGGCGAAGGCGTCCATGTGCGGGATGGTGAAGTAGCCGAGAGTTTTGCGGTTGGGCTGGCCCACACCGAAGGGTGTGGTTTCGTCGAGCACGACCTGGCGCAGGAAGTAGTTGACCTCACCGCCGACGAGCTTCGGTTCGGCGTAGAAGTTGTGGGGGCTGAATGCCTTTTGCGGCCAGGGGTAGACCTGGAGTTGGTCGGTGACACGTCTGATGTCGTAGAGGGTGGTGGCGCCGATGGTGATGCTCCATTCGGCCGTGCGGGTGATCACGGTGATTGTGGGATCGGTCTGGCCTTGACTGTTGGTGATCGGGTAGTTCGCCGCAGCGAACGCGTCTTGGATGGGCTTGCTGACGCGGCCTGCGTCGAGGTCGGATTGGACCTCCGACGGCAGGGTGAACAGCGGCGCGGGACCGAATTGGTCGTAGACGATGAAAGGTTGGTCGCTGAAGCCGCATTCGGAGAATTTGTAACCCACCGAGGGGTCGGCGAGGGTGCTGATGTTGGCGAAACTGTATGACTGGCCGGTTTCACTGCATCCCGGGCCGGGATAGTTCTGGCCGGAGGCGCTCCAGCAGTAGCCGAGCATGTAGGCCTTGTCGTTGAGGGTGACATCTGTCAGCGCGCACAGGTTGTCACCGCTGTTGACGCAGCTGAGATTCGCTGCGACGGGCGTGGGTTGATCACCGACATGCCACACGTGCTTGCGTTGCTGAGAGTCCCAGGCGGTTTTCTGCTTGTAGCGGTACTGCGTCTGCGTGGTCAGCGGCACCAGGCTCTCCTGGATCGAGCCCTCGATCGGCAGTTGCGCTTGCCCCTGCGGCACAACGGCATCGACCCAGGCGCTTTGCCAGCGTCCTGCCAGCCAGTCGGTGTCGGAGTACACCCCGAAGACGACCTGTAGCTGGCTGCCCGCGGGGAGGTCGGTGAAGGTCGTGATGACCGGGTCGCCGGCATGCCCATCGACCGGCACGGCACCGGTCTGCTGGTAGTTGGTGCCGTCCTTGTATTGCACGATCGCGACCCAGTGGTCGGCTTCGGTGGGCCAGACCGCGTCTTGGGGGGTGCGCCCATGTGTCGGGTCGGGGTGCACAGTCAGTTGCATCTGTAGTTGACGCTTGACTTCCACGGTGTAGGTAGCAGGCGACTTCAGCACCTCGACGGTGGTCTCCGTGATCTCTGCAGCGGTGATGGCCATGTTCACCGCACGAAGGACCCACCCGACGAACGGGATGGCGTCTTCGACTTCGGCGACCGCGATCCGAGTGAAGACCCAGGTCGCCAGTTTCTCCACCGCGGCGTCGACAAGGATGCCCGCGAGCTTGCCGGCGAGGGTCGCCAAAGCCTTCTTCATGCCGTCCTCAGCCCATTGATAGCCGACGTAGTCGGCGAATACGAAGGCGGCCGCCGCCTTGAGCGCGAGCATCAGTTCCTTGTCGGCTATCAGCGCCTTGTACCAGCCGCTGCTGGTGATGATCGCTCCCGCGGCGAGGAACAGCACCGGCACGCCGTATTGGAAGATGCCGGTCGCGACGGCTCCGGGCACATCGATGTCGGTATCCCAGTCGGACAGACCGATCCCGCCCCACAGCAGTTCGGCTTCGCTGGCCTGTTCCGGCCAGGTGAACGTTAGCTTGGTGGGGTCTGTCGGGGTCGGGATGCCCAGGACGGCGTTGACCGCTGGAACGGTACCCAGAAAGTATTTCCCGCTGCTGGGGTGATCGAATATTCCATCCCATATTCCTTGGAAGCCGCTGACGTTGGTGAGCACGTTGCCGGCGTCGTCGCGGAACCGCACATAGGCCGAGAGGGTGCGCAGGTAGTCGTTTCGGGCGGCCAGCGTGAAGGTGCCGTTGTGGAACGACAGCAGATTCGTCGGGACGTCCAGGCCGTGTCCGGGTGTCTTGTTGTTGAGGGTGAACGTGTAGCCATCGGTACCTGCGGCCTCGCCGAACACGCCGGTACCAGCAGCGCGTGGAGGTGACACGCCGGGGTTTTGGGTGGCCACCGGGTGTCCCGGGTTGACCGACCATTTCGTATCGCGCAGTCGCAGATCGTCTTTGGTTTTACGGATCGCCTCGCACAGTGGCCCTTGGCCGGCCGCGCCCGCCGTCTGGTCGCTGAGCTGGTAGTGATACACGGTTTGTCCGGCCTTGGCCCAGGGGCCGGTCGGGTTGTAGCTGTAAGGGGCGCCGTGCTCATCGGTACACGCGGTGATCGTGGCCCATCCACCCGTTGTCGTCGCTTGACCTTGGCTGGAGAGGGCGAGTGCGAAGTCGTGGATGCCGCCGGTATTGGCGATCGTGTCGATGACGATGGCGGCGGTGTGGCTGTCGAGACTGGCCAGCTCGGGATGATGGAACAGGATCGACTTGGCCGTCTCGATCGGTGTCATCAACAAGTCGGCATCCAGGGTCATGGCCAAGGTGGCTTCCGGCACACCGAAGGCTGCCAGGGTGGAGTTGGGGACCACGGCATTCTCGGCGATCTTCCGCAGAGCGGGTGTCGTGGTGCGCGCCGCCACCCGTGCGTGGCGTGGGACGTGGATCGTCATCGCCACCAACGGGGGCAAGGGCGAGTCATCGTCGCGGTAGTGCACGCGCACATGATGCGGCGCCTCCTGCGACACGACCACATTCTCGGCGTAATGCGTGAACCGGGCCGACTGTTCCTCGGGCATCGCTGCCAACGCCGCGTTCTGCTGGCGGGCTTGCGCGAGTGTCTGCGGGGTATGTGCCCGCACAGGATATTCGCTGCGATAGCCCTTGACCCAATACTCACGCTGCTGGCCATCGGCAACATGGCTCAGATCGAGATGGAAGGTGACGCGATCGGTGGAAGGCATAGGAAGTTCCTCTTTCCTCGACAGAACGATGCACTTAGCGCCCGGCCCACCGGCAGCACCCAGCCGGTGGGCCGACTCGACTCGATTCGGTGATGGTGGTTACAGATGCACGGCGTCTGTCTCACCCGGGGCCCTGTGGGCAGGAAATCTCGGCGACTTCGGGGAGCCGTGCAAGGCCAGGCGCGCTAACTACCTGAGGAAGCACCAATTGTCTTCTGAGGGCACGCATGCCGGCGGATGGGGCGGCTCTCCTGCTGTCATGAGGGTCTCCACCTCGATGCCGTGATTGCGCTGGGACCATCGCATGCCGTTGGGGCAGGTGGTGTCATCGTCGATGGCCTCCATCAGGCCCTTGGTTTCACCGAAGTTGGGCGCCTGTTGTGTCTGCTCGTTGTCTGCGTTGTAGGCGGTGACCAGCAGAGGCGGGCTACCGTACACCCGGATGGCACTGGTTTGACCAGTACGCAACAGCAGTGAGAACGTGCCGTAGGTTTGCTGCAGGGAGGATCCGGAGGTGTCGTAGTTGTCGATCGACCACTGTCGTCCGGCTCCGACGACGGTGATGGTGGCTGTGTCGATCACCGGATACCCGGCGTTGATGAAGGCGTTCTTGAGTTTCGTGCTCACCTGTCGGCCGTCGAGGTCGGAGGTGAGGGAGGTGTCGGTGATGTCGAACAACGGCACACCGACGAACGTCTTCGCTGGGCCTGAGATGCTCAAGGCGACAGCCGCGCCCGAGAGGTCGGCACCGGGAAGCCGGGCGCCGGTGAGATCCGCGCCCTGCAGCGAGGCGGATGCCATTGACACAAACCTGTTATCGCTGCTTTGGCCCAGCGATGCACCCCGCAGGTCGGTGTTGACCAGGTTGGCCGACGACAAGACAGCGCCGTTCATTTTGACCTGGCTCAGATCCATGGTGGCGAGGTTGGCCTGGGAGAGGTTGGCGTCGGTCAGATCGGCCCCATCAGCCCTGGCAGCCGCTCCGTACCACTGCGCACGTGGCAGGTCGACAGATACAAGATTCGCCGAGGTCAAGTCGGCATTCGGCATGAAGCAATTGGCCAAGACGGCTGCCGGTAGCCCGTTGCCGGCGGCGAAGCGGGCACCTTTGAGTTTCGCGTTCTCCATCTTGGAGTAGGACAGGTCACAACCACCGAAGGACACCCCTTCCCCGCCGCCGAGAGCGCTGGCATCGCTCAGGTCGGCGCCGACAAAGATGGTGTGGTGGAACGTCGCCTGGTTCAGCACCGCGCTGCGCAGGTTGACGCGGGAGAAGTTCACGTTCTCGACGGTCGTACCTGTCAGATCGACGCCGTCGAGTTGGGCGTCGGTGAACTCGGTCTTATCGTCCAGGCGTACACCTCTCAGGATCGACCCACTCAAGGTGGCCTTGATCAGCGTCGCACCTGAGAAGTCGGCATTGGTCAGATCGCAGCTGGTCAACTTTATTCCGGTTACGTCATCGCCGGAGAAGTTCACCCACCGCAAATCCAATCCATGACCGCCCGAGGTCAGTAGATCGGCCAGGCCGGGGCTGATAACGCGTCTGTCGAAGCGCCCGCCCGCTTCCCTGGACGGGTCGTTGAAGTCGTAAGCGAACTCCGCGTACAGCATCGTGCCATCGGCAAAGAAATACGGGGTGTATCCTTCCACGTCATCACCTGCAATAGCGTCGCCCGCGAGCTGGAAAGTCAGGGCGGAGGCCAGGGTACTGCAGGTGGCCAGCCAGAGTCCTCCACCCCGGGGCGGTGTGCCTCCCGAGCTGAATACTAGATGCTTTTCATTGGCGGCCTGGAAGGCGACGTTGGAATCGAGGTCGCCGTACACATTGAGCCGCTGATCATCGGTCGGCGACGATTTGAACGGGGTCATGACCATCTGGCCCGAACCATTCACTGTCACCGCATTAGTGGCGTCTAAAGTGTTGGTCAGGACCCATTTTCCGAGGAATGGAGCGTTCATATCGCCACCAACTCTGCGTGCTCGAAGCCGCTTGGGCTTGACAGTTCATCTGCAAAGCAGATCGCCCCCGGCGGTGCGAAGTTTTCTGGAGGCGGAGCGATTCGTGAGCAGATCTTGTCCAACTCGGTTACCCGAGGTGCCGGAATAATACCGGACAAGGTGAGTGGATCGATATCCACGATATTTCCCCTTGATAGCGTTGAATGCGGACGCAGTGGATGTGGAATAAAGCGGCACCGGCATGGCATTTCTCGATCGGCACTCGCCCTATCGCTTCGCATGCGCTGTGTTTGACAGCTTCACTCACATCTTCCCCACCCCGCATCCGGCTCTCGTGTTCGCCCCGATTTCGGCAGCCTGGGCGAACCAGCACCGCCGGTTCTCCGGACAATTGTGCAGCGTTGGTTACAATCCGGTGCTGGATGCGGAATCTGGTCCGGAAGTGAGTGACCAATGAATAATTGATGATCGGATGTCTATCCCGAAGTTTAGTACCCCGCCGGGTCGGGAGCGTAGTAATTTCGTTTGACTCGACAGTAACACTTCAGCTACTGTCCGGTGTCATGAATCGCACCCTGAAACAGACCTGAGTTACTATAATTGCCAGAATTCCGCATGACTGCCCCTACTCGGCACTCTTCTCGGGTTCCTCGATAAGAACCGGGTCGCCGCAAACATCGCCTTGTCAGCTTTTAACCTTACGTTCGGATGCAAGTGCATATGAACGCGGCGTCAGGTCATGCTTTCGTCGCCACAAAGACCGCCCAGTGATCGAGGCGGGAACGCTCGGCAGAGTCCAGCCGCGCTGACCGGCGTGTTAACTGTGGCCTTAGGGAGGCGCTCGGCGCCATCCGTCCGAGCCGGATCAAAGTCGGCGGGTAACAGCTGGCCTTCACTCCGATGGAGGCCAGCCGGTGTCCTCGGCGGATCGGTCCGACCGGACCATCCGCGGCATCGGCATCCGGGGCTCATCCAATCGGATCCCCCCTGACATCAGCCGCAGCCCCTGCCCGACGTCACGATCAGTAGCAATTCCAGAGCTGGACGGGCCAATACACGACAGTTGAATGCGATCTCACCAGTAGTAACCCCCAAGTCTAGACCGGTGCGCAGGCCGATATCGGCGCAATTGTGCCGGGGCTGCTGCTCCGATTGGTCGTGGATGGTTAGCGTCCGCGTGCTTCGCGCCGGTATTCGCGTGCGAGTGCCCGGGCTTCACGCCCGGCACAGGTGGCGCCGGGGGTCGGCGGCTGCCGGCTCGGTGCTGTTGCCTCCCGCTCAAGCGCGTATCAGTCTCGAAGTGTAGACGAGGTCGCACCCCCGCAGCGTGAAGAGATCAGCTGGTCCGGTGGCGCCCGCCCGCCGTTCTCAGTGCAGGCTGAACTCCTGAACTGGCGACAGCAATGCGAAGGCTCGCGTCAACTTCTCCGACCAACCCCTCGCTCTCGAACGTGTTGGGTTACTTGGTGCAGAGAAGTACCTCGGATTTCAAGCGGGGCCCGATCCGGCGGGTGATCACCGCGCTGGTCGCCGAGTCCCGCGCCGCGGGGCTGACCGGTCGGCAGGTGCGGGTGCTCAACATCATGGGCCACCGCGCCGAGGAATCCCCTCAGCGCCGCCGCTCGTCACCGTTCGTCCACGAGCCCGGCGCCACCTGCCTGTGCGCCGCCTGCAGGAAAGCCCGTGCCGAGCGACGCGCGGTGACGTGCGGTGTGTCCAATACGCGCCGTCACGTCGATACATGGCTGCCGATCCATGGCTGGACCGTGCAGGATGTGTGGGCGCGTATCGCTTCGGCCGGCACCCGCCCCCACCCTGCCTACGCTGCCGGACTCCCGCGCGCGTCCTGCGTCTTCTGTGTCCTTTCCTCCCGCGCTGCGCTCATGCGTGCCGCGCAACTGTTTCCCGAGCTGGCCGCGCAATACGCCGCCGTCGAACACGCGATCGGCCACCGCTTCCGCGCCGACCGCTCGATGGCCGACATCATCACCGAAGCCACCACCTCCCCGCCGATCGAGGACTGGACCGCGTGACCGATGCCCGGTGCCCGAAATCCACGGTGTCAGCGGCCCAAGGCGAAAGCGGCTTCGCCGCATACATCGGCACACACCCGACGCCCACCACTCATCTGAGACCCCTTGCTGAAAGGAGTTCCCGCATGGTCGACCCCACAGACGGCTTGTTCGCTGTGCCGGACCTTTTCGGCGGCGCGGTCCCAGTGTGCTGGTCCTACGGCATGGGAGTGGAAAGCACCTGCGGCATAGTGCGCACACTGCTCGAACCGGCATTTCGGCCCGCGGAACTACTGGATGACCTGTCGAACCTGATCGTGTTGATCGCCCAGACCGGTGACGAGTGGACCAGCACCTGCGACCTGGTCGCCACCCACGTCCTGCCGTTGCTGCGACAGGCTTCGGTTCGCCTGGTCGAAGTGGCCCGCAAGGGCCCGTCGGCCGCGGACGGGATCGTCGTGTTGCAGGACACCCGGCAACCGGTGCAGTTGCACCCCGACCCGCAGAAGTACGGCTTCTACGCGCTCAGCGACGAGCACCGCGGCAACGGCGTGCTGCCCACCCTCGGCGGCAACCGCACCTGTTCGGCCAAGGCAAAAGGAGTACCGCTCGACACATGGCGGGCCACGCATCTGGGTTCCGCGCGGTATGTGCACGCGGTCGGCTACAACGCCGAGGAAACTCGCCGGATCGCCACGGATTCGTCGGTGACGTTGGGTGGGCGCCGGCACCCGATCTACCCGCTGCACGCCGCGGGCTGGTCCCGCGCCCGTTGCCAGGGATACCTGTTCGGGTTGTTCGGGGTGTGGTGGCCGAAATCCTGCTGCCGCCAATGCTGCTTCGTATCAGTGCCAGGGTGGCCGGAGCAGCTGGCGCGTTTCCAGGCCGCGCCGGCGGAGGCGTTCAAGCATGTGGTGGACGAGTACGTCGCTGTCGCGCTCAACCGCAACTCCGGACTGTTCGGACCGGGGAAGACGTTGACTGATCGGTTGCGCCGCGACGGCGCCCACGACATCCTCGCCCTGGCCGAAGCGCAGCTGGATCACTGCCGGTGGGCGGTCTACCGGGTCCGCCGCTGCTACACCGCACCCGCCCGCGCCTGGCGTGCCGTCGACACCCTCGCCCGCGGAAGCCGCGCCGAAACCGTGGAGATCCTGCACCGAATCGCCGCAAGGTTGCAGGTCCCCTGCACGCTCGACGGTGACCACACCCGCGTGTGGCTGACCGAGCACGCGACGACCTATCCCCGGCTGGAGGAGTTCTTCGTCGCCGCACCCGACGGTGTGGTGCCCAAACAGCGGGCGGGGTTCGAAACCCGCTGGCACGGCCACGCCGACGAACGCCTGCTCGCTCTCGAGCAGGCCGCCCACGACGCCGTGGCAGCCCGCGGCGCGGCATAGCCGCAGTCTCCCCGACTGGTCGCGGGGTCCTGTCGCCCCGACGAATGCGGTGACCACTCGTCCGCGTGAGCCCCCGACCCGCGGCTTCGCGGTGCACCACATCACCAACGCCCTGTTGCCCCTGAACGCCGGACCGGAGGACGCCTTCCGGTCTGGCGTTCTGTCGTTTCCGGAAGGTGGCCCGTCATGCCCGATACCCTCCCTGTTGCGCTGTGCGCGGTCTGCGGCAGTGGTGACCCCGGTGACCGGTACCCGGTCGAAGACCAGTTCGTCTGTCCTCGCTGCGCGGGGCGGATATCGCTGTGTGATCGCTGTCGCGAGCCCTCGCTCGCGTTGATCGACACCGCCGATGAGCAGCAATACTGCGCCCAATGTGTACCCGGCTTGGGGCCGTGTGTCTCCTGCCGCAAACCCACCAGCCCCGCAGTGCGTACCGACACCGACGACCCGGTGTGCCTGCGCTGCGCGACCGTGTTGTTCGACGTCTGCTTCCAGTGCAGCCGCTACACCGCCAACGGCCGCTACGTCGCCGGCGGGTACCGCGCCTGCCCCCGCTGCGCCCACCGGCTCACCCCGTGCCCGCACTGCGACACCCTGACCCGCCCCGGTCACACCTGCGACTGCCGGACAGGCCGAGACCATGTGTGGCACTACACCTACAAACCCGACCCCCGCTTCCACGGCGAAGGCCCACTGTTTCTGGGGTTGGAGCTGGAGATCATCGTCCCGCACTACCGCTACGGCGAATGCGTCACCGTCGCCACCGAACACCTCGGCGGCCTGGGGTATCTGAAGCAGGATTCCTCGATCCAGCCCACAGGATTCGAGTTGGTAACCCATCCCATGTCCTACCGGTATGCCATCGACCGGTTCCCCTGGCCGCTGCTCGAGGCGTTGGAAGACCTCGACTGCGACACCGACTCCTCTGTCGGTTTGCATGTCCATGCCAGCCGCGACGGGTTCGATTCCCCCGCGCATATCTACCGGTGGATGAAGCTGTTGTACCGCAACGAATCCGCCGTCTCCACCCTCGCGCGGCGCCGCTCCCGATACGCACCGTTCGACCGCACGGCGCGGGCACGCACGAAGGACACCGCCAAAGGCCCCCAGCACGCGCTGGGTTTGGAGCGGTATCAGGCGATCAACCCCTACCCCCGCAAAACCCTCGAACTGCGGGTGTTCGCCAGCTCCCTGAACATCCAGCGGGTGCAGGCGGCGCTGGCGTTCACCGCCGCCTCCATCCACTACACCCGCAGCCTGCGCGTCGCCGACGTCCGCGCCGGTGGCTGGGAATGGGGCCGCTTCGCCGCCTGGGTCGCCGATCACCCCGACTACCAGCCCCTGTGGGCGGAGATGGAGGACCTGGAATGTGCCTGATACCTGCGCACCCGCCACTGAGCTCGGTCAGCCGTTAGTGTGCGAGAAGTCGATCATGCGCAGATGGGGGATCCGATGTCCTTAGGTGAAGTGTCTTCGAGCCTGCTGGCCGGCAGGACAGCGATCGTCACTGGAGCTAGCCGAGGTATCGGTGCTGCGATCGCGATACGGCTGGCTGCGGAGGAAGCCAATGTGACGATGATCGGTCGCACGGCTACACCGCATCCCAGGTACAGCGGCACGATCCATACCATGGCCGCAGAGGCGGAGGCCGCCGGTGGGGATATCCTGCCGATCGCCGCCGACGTGCGCGACGCCAAGGCGATGGCGGATGCTGTGCAGCGGACCGTAGACCGGTTCGGCGGAATCGACATGCTGCTGAACGTGGCGGCGGTGATCGAGCCCGCACCAGCGATCTCACTGACGATGAACCAATACGACTACATGCAGGACATCAATTGTCGTGCAACGCTTTTGATGACCAAACTGTGTCTGCCAGCGCTTCAGGATTCGGCGCGGGCAGGTCGAGCACCGCAGGTCCTGAACATCTCGCCACCGATCAACCTGGCTCGCGAGCAGATCGGCAGGTTTCCCGGATACACCGTCAGCAAGTACGGCGCTTCTTTGCTGACCATCGGGCTGGCACAGGAACTCGATGATCATGGCATCGCGGTCAACTCGTTGTGGCCGCGCACCACGATCGACACCGCGGCCGTGCGGAACAAGATCGGCGGCGGCGACGTCGCCGCAACCTCGCGCGATGTCTGGGTCATGGCTGATGCGGCACTGCTGGTGCTCACCCGCTCGACCTGCACGGGCCAACTGATGCTCGACGAGGAAGTACTTGTCGCCCACGGAATCGCCGATCTGGACAGCTACCGCGCAACCTCGGGCACCGGTCCGCTGACCAACGACATCTTCGTCGATGACTAGATCGGTCGCCTCGAGACCGAGGGCATCCCGCCCAACTCGTCGCTCTATCAGCCATCAATGAAAAACGTTGTGCACCAATATGATTTGCGCCACGTTCGGGTCACCGGCCACTGGTTCATCGGGAGACGGTTGGCCTCTTTGCCTTAGTCTGACCTGTTAGGCAGCCACGAAGCGTCCCGCGAGTCTGCACTCCCAGTTGCACCGCACACGCTCTTGGGGCTGCTGGAAGCCGAGCAAAGGCGGATGCCATGGTTGACGATGCCGATCTACCCGTACTGGCCAAGCTACTGCGGGCCGAGCGCGAAGCCGCGGATCTGACGCGCGAAGAAGCTGCCCAGATCGTGAAGGTCTCGAAGACGTTGATTTACGCGTGGGAGCGTCAAGGGCGGACTCCTTCGGCCGAGACACTCGAGGCGTTCTTGAACGGCCTCGAGGTCCCCAAGTGGCGAAGACCCAAGTACGCCGCGCTGACACAGCCACTGCTCAGCCAGCTCAACTGGGACATGGCGCCCGTGGTCACCCCGGACGACCAGCTTGGCCTGGACCACAACCTCGATCCCGCCTGCTACCACGACGACGCCTTCGACCTGTACGCCGCCAACCAACCACTGCTGACTCGCTTCCCCGGACTTGTCGCCCCCGCACCCGACGCCGACGTGCGACCGAATCTGCTCGAATGGGTGGTCCGGGCTCCCGCTGCGAAGAAAGTGATCAGGAACTGGGAGGAGCGGGCCATCGTCATGGCCAACGCCTTCCTCGTTGTCGCGCCCGGCCGGATACCCCAGCGGCGCATCCAGCAGATCATCGCTTCCTGCGAACAGGCACCCGAATGGCCCGAGATCTCCAGAATCCGCGCCACCGACGAGCACGTGCTCAACCAGCGAATCTTCCTCTGGAATCCCGAGACACAGCGCTACGAGAACCGCATCATCACCGCCTACACCTTCAAATACCCACCGCGGCCGTACAACGTCCTCGTTCTACAGGAAACGGCACCGCGGAACTGACCCACGCAGGACCGACCGAACGCGCCATCGCCGACTCCGACCGCGCGCACATCGCGGCAATACGATGGTCATGGATGTCGTCGCCGCCGCGTGACGCCGCGCAGTGGGGGACTCAGGTCTTCGGCATCGTTCGCGCGCCGGCAACACCCACCGCAGCCCACTTCCCACTCGCCTCGCGATCGAGCGGGCACAACTGCCATTCGGTGATCGCGGTGCGGTCGACCTCCACCGAAGCATGCGCCCGCGAGTAAGTCGCCTCCAGAAAATACTGGGCCGCCGCGAGGACGCTGGCTTGGTGGCAGACCACCGCCACTGCCTCACCGGGATGTATCCCCGCGATCAGCTCCAACTCGCAGCCCACTCGCGCCGCCCACTGCTCCCACATCTGTTCACCGACCGCCTCGAAGCCGAGCGGATGACAGTTCCCGCGTCGACTCCCCCACCGGCGGCCCGAGAAGCTGCGCGTGCACACCGACAGCCCCAGCATGTCGGCCACCACCGCGGGGGTCTGCGCCACGCGACGCGCGTGTGCTGTACACGCAGGTGATCCCGTGGCTGGACTGCTCGGCAGCCAAACGCTCCGCCAACCGCGCAGTCTGACTTCTACCCGTCGGGCGCAGCACGCGTGCGCCCTTCTCACCGGCCACACCATCGTCATACGATTCGCTGTGGGCGCAGCGAATCAGTAGCAGGCGCACATAATCCAACGTCAACCCCGATTTCGTTCACAAATCCACCACCCACCTCGCAAACCGCCTGCTACGCCGACTTCGTACTCGCCGACAGCATCACCGGTATCGAGCGCCTGCCGCCAACCACTACGCGTTGTACAACATCCTGTTGTACCGCAGCATCGACGACCTCCTGCTGGCATCCGACAGCGCACCGCCCGGGGAGTTCGACTGCCGTCAGTTACTGATCAGCGTGCCCGCCTCGACGGCCGACCACCCGGTATGCGATCATTTCGCATGCCGCAGCCCTGGGTGTCGGTAGCCGGACCGATGGCACCACAGTCCCGGCACCGCTGACCGACTTCCCGCGCACCGAGCAACTCGCCGCGCTGCGCATCCGCACGCACGCCATTCACTGTCGAGCCGGCGCCCGCGTAGCCCCGCTATGCCCTCCGCACCAGCGAAGTCGCTCTTCGACAGTGGGTTCCCCGGGATGCGGTCAAACCAGCGTAGGGGTAGATGGACCCGCTGGCCGAAAGGAATCCCGGATCCGAACGAGCCCCGAACCGGTCTGCGGCGGTTCGAGGCTCACTCAGGGGTATTCGCGCCTACCATCCGATCGCTCAAACAGTTGACGCCTCGAATCTATCCTGTGTGCATCTCATCTGAGAAATCCGCTGTCGCACTGATCGGTGGGCGGTCGCGACTCAGGCTGCGATGCTGAGCATGCTGGCGCGTACTCGGGGCAGTCGGCCCGCGATGACCTGGGCGGCTGATTCGCTGGCCTTGCGGTCGTTGTGCCCGTAGTAGCGGTCGGTGGTGTTGACGGTTCGTGCCCGGCGTCGCGGGAAACGACGAAGATCGGGACACCGTCCTGCAGTTCCACGAGATGCCGGTGTGGCGCAGCCGGTACGGGGTCAGGACCTTGCCGCTGAGCGTGCGGACTGCATGGCCGAACCGGCCCAGCAGTCAGGTGCGGGCAGTCGTGAGGGAACTGGCCGGACGAGCCGCGGTCCAGCTGCTGGCTGCCTTGCCGGCTCGGTTGTCCCGCCACACCACAGTT
>NZ_JBFAXY010000063.1:0-14772 GCF_040681035.1 Nocardia sp. NPDC051911 | reverse complement strand
CGCAGCAACGTCGCCAACGACAACGGCTCGTCCTGCATAGTGCTCAACATCGGAACTCCTTCTTCCATCGATGACTTCCCCACAGAAAGCCACATCGGTCTCGGCCACCATCGGGTTCCGTACCCGCAGTTCCCGGGTCCGCGACGGTGAGCGTCTCCCCCGGCGGGTTCGCCACGCCGGACCGATGCGCGAGCACCTGCCCGATCGTGCTGGATTCCTTGCCGTGGCGGACGTATTCGGGAATGCGGCGGCCGATCGGCGCGTGCGGTTCCAGCAGTTCGAGCTCGGTGCGCAGGCGCTCGGCGAATGCCGTGACGCAGTCGGACGCGGAGTAGGTGACGAACGGCGTGGTCATGTCGACCGGCACATTCGGCGCGTCGGTGCCGTCGCCGTCCGCGTGGCCCAGCGCCCGGTCGACAACGACTTGCTCGGACCGTCGCACGCACAACTGGATGGCCGGGTGCGCACCGCTGCGATAAACCGGTCGCACGCGCTGCCATAGATACTCCGCATAGTCGCGGGCAAGAGCGGCTTCGGGCGGATCCACTTCCGCGCCAATCGACGCGACGATGTCGAAATATTCCGGCTTGCGACTGCGTAGACCCAGGTCGGTCAGTTCAGGGAGAGTCGGTACACGCGGCGTCATGGTTCAGCACGCATCGACCATGAGCCACATCACACCGGGGATGCTACCCAACGGTAGGCCGCTGTGGGCAGGGGCCGCGGAGCAAGAACCGCGACCACCCATCCGACGGCATACGCCATCAGTTTGCGCTGGTCAGCTCGGCGCGCGACCCGGTCCGGAGACCGCGACTTCGGTATGCGCCGGATAGGCATGCACCACAGCGGTGTCCAGCTTGGGCACCACATGGGTCAGGGCGTGCTGAGCCTCGTGCGCGACGCGGTGCGCGTCCGCGAGCGTGATCGTCGGGGCGACGTCCAACTCGACGTCGGCGTGCAGCCGGTGACCGATCCACCGCATTCGCAGGCTGCGCACGCCCTGCACGCCGGGCTCGGCGGCCAGCGCCCGCTCGGCCGCGGTGACCATCCCGGGCTCGACGGCGTCCATCAAGCGGCGCAACACGTCGCGTGCCGCGGTTCGCAGCACCGCGAGGATCGCCGCGGTGATGAGCAACCCGACGATCGGATCCGCGAGGGGGAAGCCGAGTGCCACTCCGCCCGCGCCGAGCAGCACGGCCAGCGAGGTGAAACCGTCGGTGCGCGCGTGCAAGCCATCGGCGACCAATGCCGCCGAACCGATCCGCCGGCCGACGCGGATCCGGTACAGCGCGACAGTCTCGTTGCCGAGGAACCCGACCAACCCGGCCGCGGCGACCCAGCCCAGATGCTCGATCGGCACCGGATGGAGCAACCTGCGCACCGCCTCATATCCGGCGATCAGCGCCGACAAGGCGATCATCGCGACGACGAACAGCCCGGCCAGATCCTCCGCCCGGCCGAAGCCATAGGTGTAGCGCCGGGTCGCGGCCTTGCGGCCGAGGGCGAACGCGATCCACAGCGGAACCGCGGTCAGCGCGTCGGAGAAGTTGTGCACGGTATCCGCGGCCAGCGCCACCGAGCCGGACACAGCGACGATGCCCAGTTGCAGCACCGCGGTGCATCCGAGCACGACCAGGCTGATCTTGACCGCCCGGATGCCGATCGCGCTGGCCTCCAGCGCGTCATCCATGCTGTCGGCGGCGTCGTGGCTGTGCGGGACGAAGATCTCCCGCAGCACCGCGAACGGTCCCGAAGGATGCCGGTGATGATGATGTCCGTCATCGTGGTGGTGATGGTGCCGATGGGTCATGCGCTCGCCTCGTCTCGGCCGGGGAGTTCACGCAGCGCGCTCGCGCCACGATGATGCGCGGGAACGCCTGGGCCCGCGTGCTCGGCGTTGTACACCGCGTCCACCACCAGTTGCCGGACGTGCTCGTTCTCCAGGCGATAGAAGATCGTCGTCCCCGATCGGCGGGTGTTCACCAACCGCGCCATGCGCAATTTGGCCAGATGCTGGGACACCGAAGGCGCCGGCTTGCCGACCTGTCCGGCCAGGTCGTTCACCGACAGTTCGCGGTCGACCAGCGCCCAGAGCACTTGCACGCGGGTGGGGTCGGCGAGCATGCGGAACACCTCGACAACCAGTCCGACCTGATCCTCCGCGAGACGCGGCCGCCATTCCTGGTTATCTGCATTCATACGCAGATATTAGAACAGACGAAGCCGCCACACCAGCGCTCCGGGCCGATGTGGCGGCGGCACCCCCTGCGTTGCCGCCGACACACCGGTCGACCCCGGATCCCGACAGTCTTCTGTCTTAGTCGAGTGTGGCGTCAGTGCGCCAGGCGAGCGAAGCGATATCACCCGACTGAGACAAACCGATCGGCACGCCCTTCCCGCGATGTGGACATACCTCGCGCACAACGACGGTTACCAGCACGAATACCCCTGCGTCGCAGCGACGTTCACGCGCACCTGTACACACAACTGCACGTGCAGAAGGAGCGTCCTGCAACAGTTCGCACTCGGCCACCAGGTGCCGCTCCGGTCGGAATATTCTGCACCGAACTCGTCGTATCCGCCGCAATCGTGTCCGGACCGGAATGTCCCGCCGTGCCGCACCCTGGATTCGCCGCGACCGCCTTCCGACGTGAAGGAGCCGCCGGACACGCCCGGTTACTGTGAATCACGAGAGACGCACCGAGCGACCGTGGAGTAGACGACATGCCAGTGGACCGAATGCTGCCCACCTCCGAGGCCAGGGACCTGCTGGAGCTGACCCGCGACATCGCCGACAAGGTGCTCGAACCGCGCGTGGCCGAGTGCGAGAAGACCGGGATCTTCCCCGATGGCGTCTTCCCCGCGCTGGGCGCCGCAGGGCTGCTCAGCCTGCCGTATCCGGAGGAATACGGCGGCGGCGCGCAGCCCTACGAGGTGTACCTCCAGGTGCTCGAGGAACTCGCCGCCCGGTGGGCCGCCGTCGCCGTGGCCGTCAGCGTGCACAGCCTGTCCTGCCATCCGTTGTTCGCCTTCGGCACCGAGGAACAGAAGGAACGCTGGCTGGCCGACATGCTCTCCGGCGAGACCATCGGCGCCTACAGCCTGTCCGAACCGCACGCCGGTTCCGACGCGGCCGCGCTGCGCTGCCGCGCCACCCCCGTGGCGGGCGGCTACCGGATCACCGGCGCCAAAGCCTGGATCACCAACGGTGGACGCGCCGACTTCTACACCCTGTTCGCCCGCACCGGCGAAGGTTCCCGCGGCATCTCCTGCTTCCTGGTCCCCGGTGATACCGAGGGGCTCAACTTCGGCAAGCCCGAGGAGAAGATGGGCTTGCGCGCCGTGCCGACCACCACCGCCGCCTATGACGACGCGTTCCTGCCCGCCGAACGTCGCGTCGGCGCCGAGGGACAGGGACTCTCGATCGCCTTCAGCGCCTTGGATTCCGGCCGTCTCGGCATCGCCGCGGTCGCCACCGGCCTGGCGCAGCGCGCCCTCGACGAGGCCGTCGCGTACGCCAAGGAACGCGAGGCGTTCGGCCGCCACATCATCGACCACCAGGGGCTCGGCTTCGTGCTCGCCGACATGGCCGCCGCCGTGGACTCCGCCCGCGCCACCTACCTCGACGCCGCCCGCCGCCGCGACGCGGGCCTGCCGTACTCGCGCCAGGCCAGCGTGGCCAAGCTCGTCGCCACCGACGCCGCCATGAAGGTCACCACCGACGCGGTCCAGGTGTTCGGCGGCTACGGCTACACCCAGGATTTCCCGGTCGAGCGCTACATGCGCGAGGCCAAGGTGATGCAGATCTTCGAGGGCACCAACCAGATTCAGCGTCTGGTCATCGCACGCCAACTCGCCGGGAACTGACGCCCTCGCTGGCCGGAAATGCCGATTCAATGACCGCGGATGTCTTCGGACCTGCGGATACCGGCTCGTACTCTGTATGGATGACGACGCCGTCCATCATCATCATCGGCGCCGGATTCGGTGGGCTCGGCATCGCGCTGGAGCTGCGGCGGGCCGGGCTGGACACCTTCACGATTCTGGAGCGCGCCACCGATCTCGGCGGCGTCTGGCGGGAGAACACCTATCCCGGCGCGGCCTGCGACGTGCCTTCCCCGCTGTACTCGTGGTCCTACGAGCCGAAGTCCGACTGGCCACGGCGTTTCTCCGAACAACGCGACATCCACGAGTACATGCAGGGCGTCGCCGACCGGCACGGCCTGCGACGCTTCATCCGTTTCGGCACCGAGGTCACCGACGCGGAGTTCGACGAGCGCACCGGCCAGTGGACCGTCCGCACGGCCGACGGAGCGCAACTGACCGCCGACATCCTCGTCCCGGCGGTCGGCCAGCTTTCGCGCCCGGCCCTGCCGAACATCCCTGGCATCGAAACCTTCACCGGTCCGGCGTTCCACTCCGCCGAGTGGGATCACGACGTCGACCTGACCGGCAAGCGCATCGCCTGCATCGGCACCGGGGCCAGCGCGATCCAATACATCCCGCGCATTCAGCCGACCGCGGGTCACCTCACGCTGTTCCAGCGCTCCGCCGCCTGGGTGCTGCCGAAGGCCGACGTCGAGTACAGCGCTCTGCATCACGCACTGTTCAAATACTTTCCGCCCAGCCGCCTCGCCGAGCGCTTCGCCATCTGGTCCTTCTTCGAGGCGCTCGCCCTCGGCCTGACCGACATCCCGGCGATCAAGACCCCCGTGATCGCATTGGCCGACCGGCACCGGGAAAAGCAGGTGCCCGACGCCGAACTGCGCGCGAAACTGACTCCCGATTACGCGGCGGGGTGCAAGCGCGGACTGTTTTCCAACGAGTACTTCCCCGCGCTGGCGCAGCCGAACGTCACCGTGGAGACCACTGCCATCGAGTCGATCACGCCGACCGGAATCCGCACCGCCGACGGCGTCGAGCACGACGTGGACGTCATCATCTTCGGTACCGGCTTCAAGGGCACCGAGTTCCTTGCCCCGATGAACATCTACGGCCTCGGCGGACGCAAACTGGCCGACGTCTGGGGCGACGAAGGCGCCCGCGCCTACCTCGGACTCTCGGTGCCCCAGTTCCCCAACCTGTTCATGATGTACGGCCCGAACACCAACGTCGGCTCCGGCTCCATCATCTACATGCTCGAATCCCAGGCCCGCTACATCCGCCAGGTCGTGCAGTACCTGACCGATCGTCCCGGCCGCTACCTCGCCGCCCGCCCCGCCGCCGAGCAGCGCTGGGACGACTGGTTGCAGAAGCGCTTGAAAGACACCCCCTGGAACTTCTGCTCCAGCTGGTACCGCAACGCCTCCGGCCGGATCACCAACAACTGGCCCGGCGCGACCCTGCTGTACCGCTGGAAGACCAAGACTTTCGACCCCGCCGACTACGACGAGGCGCAAGCACCCGCCGCGACGCCGTGACCCGCACACTCAGTGAGACCTCAGCAAGCCGACAGTAAACTGTCCTTGTCCGAGATTCCGCGGAAGAGGTGCCCATGTTTTGGCTGCTTATCGCCTTGATACTCGGCGCGCTGATCGTCTTGCTGATATGGCAGTCACAACAGAGCGAACAGCGTAAAGCTACCGAGCTGGCCGACGCTCTCGCCGACGCCAGGCAAGTGAACGAACGGCTCGGCGGCCAGGTCTACAGCCTCTCCGGCAGCAACGACGCGGCAGTCCAGGCACTCGCCGACGCCTCCGAGCGGCATCTCGCGGCCGGCGCGCAACTCGACCAGGCGCGCACGCCCACGCAGGCACGGCTGGCGAAGCAGACCGCGCTGGAAGGGCTCTACTACATCAGGGCCGCACGGACCGCGATGAACATGGACCCGGGCCCCGCGATCCCCGGACTCGACGGCCAGGACGCCGCGGGGCAGGTGACCGAGAAGCGCGTCGTCGAGTACGAGGGCAGGCAGATCAAGGCCGCCCCCGAACCCTCGTCATCGACACCGAATTACTACCCCGGCGGCCGAGTGGCCGGACGACCGGTACCCGCTGGGTGGTACTCCGAACCCTGGTGGAAACCCGCCATGGTCGCAGGCGCCTGGGGCCTCGGCTCGGCCCTGCTGTTCACCTCCCTGTTCTCCGGGATGTCCGGAGTGGGCTACGACGCGCACGGCTTCGAGAGCGGCTACGGCGAAGGGTTCCAAGACGGACTGGTCGCGGATGGCGGCCAGGGCGGGGACTACGACCAAGGCGGCGACTACCCCGGCGGCTACGACCAGGGCGGGGACTACTCCGGCGGCTACGACAACGGCGGGTTCGACGGCGGAGGCTTCGACGGGGGCTTCTGATCCCGTCCACCAACGCCCATACGACAGCGATGCGGCCTCCGAGCCCGTTACCCGGTAGACTGCGAACGTCCCGGGCGGGCCTCGAGCCCACCCAGCCTTCGTAGCTCAGGGGATAGAGCACCGCTCTCCTAAAGCGGGTGTCGCAGGTTCGAATCCTGCCGAGGGCACCAACATCATGGGCAACTTTTTCAGTTGTTGCCCTACCTGCGACGGGCCGTGTGCTGGTTTGGTTTGATGCTGGCGGCGGTTCGGCGGCGGGTTCCGGGGGTGCCATAGCGGTTAGCGCGGCGGCGGCTTGTGCGGCGGCGGGGAGTGTTTCCGTGGTCAGTGTGGCGTGGATGGTGGCACGTTTGGTGTTGTGGTCGTAGACGATCTTGAGACCGAACGCCTCGTACAGGTCGCGTTGCAGGGCGTCGGGGGCGATGGTGAGTTGCAGCGCGAGTCGGGGAAGGTCTTCGATCAGGTCGGGCTCGTTCGGTTGTCGTCGGGCGGCCTGTTCGCGCAGCGCCTCCAGCGCGGCGTTCTTGGTTCGGCGTTCGTGTTCGAGTTCGGCGAACCGGTGACGCAGTCGTCCGGCCCAGGCGTCAGCTGTCTCGTCACCGCTGGAGAAGCTGCGGGATTCGCGCTCGTCGAGGAGGTTGTTCTGACGGCGGGTGATCTCGGCGACCGTCTTCTCGATCGCGGCGATCTGCTGTTCGATGTCGTCGCGGTCGCTGGAGTCGTGGTCGCGTAGTTGGTGGCGTAGCAGCGTGGCGCGGTCGGGGCCGAACACGCGCTCGTTGAAGAAGGTTTGTACGCATTCCAGTAGCGCGTCTTCGCGCACGTACACCGTCGGGGGGTGATCGGCGTACGCCTCGGGGTTGCCGACGCGATCGAGTTGCGGCTGGCAGGTGTAGTAGCCGTAGCCCTTACGGGTTTTGCCGAACATCCGTTTGTGGCATTGCTGATGGTGCACGTAGTAGCGCAGCACGTAGGTGCGGATGGTGGCGGGATGGGAGTTCTTGCCGCCCATCCGCGATCCTTGCCGGATGGTGCGCTTTGCCTGTACCGCTTCCCACATTTCGCGGGTGACGAGTGGTTCGTGGGTGGGCTCGGGTGACCAGACCCATTTCTCGGGTGGGTTGAGCTTGCCGCCTTGGCCGGTGACGGGTCGCCGTGGATGACGCACCACGGGCTCGGCCAATCCAGCGCGTCCCACCGTTCCGCGAGGTTTTCGGCGTAGCGACGCAACCAGTCCTTCTCCGAGTCGCCGGTGAGGCATTGGTCGATACGGCCGGTGAAGTCGGGCATGGTGAAGCGCGGCAGCCCGAGGTGGGTGGGCACTCGCAGTGAGTGCAGCCGCGCGAGCATCGTCCCGGTTTCGGCGGCCTCTGCCGGCCCGCCGGATCCGAGGTCTTCCCAGAAGGTGACCGGCCGCTCGAACCTGCGCACGGGCCTCGCCACCGTCGGAGTTGGCATCGATCTGCGGATCTCGACTCGGGTCGGCAATGCCGTTGAAAGACAGTCCAGCAGAACGTCAGTCGGAGTTCACGAGTCATGACCACCGCAGACGATTCCCTTCCTTGCTGTCGGTGGGCTGTGGCACTCTCATCCTCGTCACCGTTCACCCCGTTCCGTGAGGACACATGACCGAGCTGATCCCCGGCGTTGGCGCTGGCTCTCTGCTGCAGTCCCAGTTGCTGGCCGATGACCGATCAACCAGAATTGGGGCCATTTACCGGCTCGACTACAGCGAGGCGATCGTGCTGACCCACGACCGCTGGAAGTTCAGTGCGGGCGGCATCCCGCAGTTCTCCTATCTCCTTGCGACCGCCCAGGACATCAACACGCCGCAGGTCGATGACGATGAGGTGCTACTGCTTCGAGTCGAAGGTACGGCCCCACTCAGCATGGAGGCCGACCTCCATGCGGTCCGCGAAGAGTCTCTCCGGACCGCGCTGTCCAGCAAACAGGATCCGTCGCCGTCTGCAATTCTTGATGTCGAGATGGATCCGTTCACGCGGAACCGGGTCTCCTTCACCGGTCTGAAGTGCAAGATTCTGGGCACCTTCTACGAGGACGACGTCGACGGACAGAAGGTCCTGGAATTCGGCGCGGACGTAGATAACTTCTATGCCACCTCGACCTACCGGGTCCTCAAGCCTGTAGGCGAGGGGTTATCAACGATCGCCTCCTATCTCAAGCCGACCGGTCGTGAGGTGAAGCGGGTGCGCCTCGGTGCTGTTCGCTACTCCGCAACCAGACGGCGAGCAAAGGCGTCTAAGCAGGCAGATGCCGCGGTCGAGGTCAACATCCACGATTTCATCGGCAACAAGACCGCCCTTCTTGGCATGACCCGCATGGGTAAGTCGAACACGGCGAAGACCATCATCGCGCGAACGTTCATGGTGTCCGAGAATCGCCGCGCTGTCGGTGAGGCCCCCATCGGCCAAGTCATCTTCGACCCACAAGGTGAGTACGCTAATCCGAACTCCCAGGACGGGACCGAGATCGCCGCGATCGGGGAGCAGCATGTCCGCATCTTCAAGTTCGGTGCTGGCAATGCGCAGGCCCATGTCCGTCCGCTCGGCATCAACTTCTTCGACCCCGCGCAGATCGACGCCGTACAAGGTCTCATTGCCGACAAACTTCGGTCTGACGGATCCTCCGGATACGTCAAGGATTTCGCTTCGACTCAGTTCGGCGATGTCAAGAACGACTACTCACAAACTGCACGCGCTCAGCGCGGGCGACTGCTGCTCTATGGATGCCTTCTCAAGGCCGCCTTCCCGGCACCGAAGTTCAACGCTGGAACCAACTTCCCGTACTCCGTCGTCATCAGCATGGACAAGGACCTGCGTGCTGACGTCAAGGGACACATCGGGCATGACCCCTTCAAGTCGGCTGGAAAGAACTGGAGCATCAAGACCGAAGACATCCGACCGGTGATCGACGCCATCATCGCCTTGCGCGAGGCTGGGAACACGAAGGCTGACGAGTTCTGCGACGACATCCGCTGGCAGTCAACGGAGCCCATCTACTCTGGCTCGACATCGGGCTCGTCGGGCCGTGTTCGTGGTTGGCGTAATCTAATTGAGCTCAAGGACTTTCACAACCCTGACACTCAGCGCGACCCAGCAGAGGAGATCTATACCGAGCTTGTCCACGGCCGCATCGTCATTGTGGACCTCCACGTCGGTACTCCGGTCATCACCCGCGTTCTGAGCGAGAACATCGTCCGCCGCATTCTTGCGAAACAGACGGAAGTGTTCACCTCGGGCTCCGACGTCAAGCCGCCGCCGATCCAGGTGATGCTCGAGGAAGCGCACAACCTATTCGCAGATGACCGTTACAAGGATGACGCAGATGTGTGGGTCAAGCTCGCGAAGGAGGCGAGCAAGCTCAACCTCGGTATGACGTATGCCACGCAGGAGGTTTCGGGTGTGGCCCACCAGGTCAAGTCCAATACCGCCAACTGGGTCGTGGCTCACCTCAATAACACCAAGGAGTTGCGTGAGCTGGCGAAGTTCTACGATTTTGGGTCGTTCGCTGACGCGATCCTTTCATCCGAAGACCGGGGCTACGTACGTCTCAAGACGCTCTCCTCGCCCTACATTGTTCCGGTTCAGATCGATCGATACGACACCGAGCTCGTCAACCAGGCGCGGGCGGCCGCGGGTGATATGCCGCTGTCTAAAGGGGTGCTCTTCTGATGCCGTATGAGACCGTCGTAGGTACCCATGAGATAGCTTCGCGGCTGAGTCACTCCACTGCCGCTGTGCGTGCCATCGCCGACCAGCGCACGTTCCACGTACCCGCGGAGGCACTCCGTGACCTTGATGACGTGAAAAGGCGGATCCGGCCGCGAACGCATTTCGCATCCCCGTCGCCACAGATCAAGCTGGCGTCGGCAATCGCAGTCGACGGATCATACGTTGTCGAGCAGATAAGGGATGGCCTCCCGTCCGTGTACTACGGCTTCGCGCAAGCAGCTGCCGCGTACGTCGACCTAGGGATCATGGAGACCCAGAAGGCCATGCGCTTTGTTGATCCCTACGAGATCAACCGGGCCGTGAACTCCGCGCTTGTCACCCTCGACCTGCCAGTCGCGGGTGCCTACACGCGCGAGGGCGTCGACATCGCCACATCGTGGCGTGAAGCGATCGACCAACTCTTTCGACTCAAGAAGATCGAGGTGAACCGACTAAATCAGACCCTCCTCGACCTGCTGTTCTTGCTTCACGGAAAACCGGGATGTCCGGCGGCGCGAGTCCCGGTTAACTGCCCGACGAAAGACTGTCAACAGGATGTCCCGGTGCCACCCACCGGTATCGAGTGTGCCGGGTGCAGTCAGCACCTGTTCCCGACCGATGTGCTGCGCATCCACGAGGAGGTCGGGGAGGAGGGAACAAACCAGTCCGCTCTCAGTCGCCTGATGTCTGTGGTGGAACTCCTGGTGTTGGTAGGGCTTGCGACTCTGCTTTGGGAACAGTCTCGTAGGGAGATCCTGCCGCAGACGCTCTTCATCGTCGATGGTCCGCTCGCGATGTACGGGCCTCCGGCGAAACTCCGTGGCTGGGCGCTGGACTACTTCCAGGAGATGGCCAAAACCTCACCCGGCAGTGCTCCGTACGTTTGTGGGCTAGAGAAGACTGGGGCGATGGTCGACTATGCACGCCAGCTTGCGCGCCATAACGTCCTTGCCCCCGGCGATCTCCTCGTCTGCGACGCCGACATCATTGGCCGCGTCACCAACGCGACCAATGCTATTGGGTACGGAAAGGAAACGTACTGGGGTCGCAAGTTCATCTACCGAACGCTGGACGGCCGCGTCGTTGTACCTACTGTCATGCCGCCAACCGGATCTCCCTACGACACCAACGGCGGGCTCAGTGAGCCCGAGAGCTACCCAACGTTGCCGGCGATCCTTGATGTCATCGACCGGACAGGTTCCTCGATGTACATCGATGGAATCATTCCTGTCGCCGCCGCCCACGGCAAGGCCGCCTTCCCAATCGGCGTCGGCACGGATGTCCTTCGCCTCGTTGCCACCAAACGACTTGGCCTGGACGCTCAGGCTGGCAACTCGAATACCTGCTCCACATGAACCTACCGGTTAGCGCGAGTGCCACACTGCGTCCCCGGGGCTGAAGTTCGACTTCCATGCGGTATATCCCCAACATTTTTCACCAGATAGGCGGTACCGTGGCCCCGAACGTTCAATCGTCCGGCAAAATACCACTATGCCGTCGTTGATCTTGCCGCCAGCCAACCGCGCCGCTCGCGAACTCGCGAGCGGTGCACACCTTTTCGGCTCCGGCGAAGCGATCAACGGTGAGGCGCGTCCGCTGGTTGCAGAGTTGGAGCCCGTCGCGCACAACCTCGCTCATGGCCGCTATCAGTCACCCTTGCGCTACCCCGGGGCCAAATCGTCGCTTGCACCCATCATCGGACGAGTGATTACATCGGCGAAACAATCGCGGGAGGTTCCCGAGATCAACCTCCTTGTGGAGCCTTTCGCGGGTGGCGCATCAGCTTCACTGCGCATGATTGGTGATGGCACCGTCGAGCGCATCCTCCTCGCCGATGCCGACCCGCTGGTCACCGCCTTCTGGCAGACCGCAGCCGATGACACAGAACGTCTCGTCGACCGCATGCACGACGAGTGGAAACGTTACGTCCGAGACGGTGGTCAAAAGGCCGTTGAACGATGGGACTACTGGCGCGCCTGGACCCCCAAGTCCAGAATGACCCCACGCAACCGTCGGCTGGCAACCGCAACGCAATGTTTGTTCCTCAATCGCACCACCTTCTCGGGCATCTTGCACGGCAAGGCTGGGCCTATCGGGGGGCGAGCGCAGGCGAGCGCCTATCCGATCGGCTGCCGGTGGAATCCAGATGCGCTCGAGGACCGACTCCGATACATCGGCCACCTGTACAAAACAGGACGTCTGGTCGACGTATGGTGCAAGGACTGGCGCCAGACTTTGGACGACGTTCCCGAGTACTACCCACAGCTTCTTCCCTCACGGGTGGTCGCCTACCTTGATCCGCCGTACGTCGAGAAGGCCTCACACCTGTACCGGGCCTCCTTCGATCCCCTCGGAGGCTACGGCGGCGATGGGCTCGGAGCGGCCCGGCCCAGCGACTACACCTTGCACCTCGGTCTTGCCGACTACTTGAGGACGAAGGCACAGTTCCGGTGGTTGTTGAGCTACGACAACCATCCGACACTCACCGAGAGCGAGTGGCTGTACGCCCCCGACCAGATGACACCATCACGCTCGGATCGCGAACTGCTCGGCGTGCGCTGCTGGCGGATCAGTAAGCGTCTAGTCAGCACTCGATACTCGGCGGCAGGCCGCGTCGGAAAACGATTTGCCGAGGAGCTGCTGATAACGACCCTCCCCCCGGCCACCGTTCCGATCGATGACGAACTGCGAGTGCTTGAGGGCGCTTGCACATAGAGCACCTATCAGGTTCGGTTGCGGAGCCTTCGCCAGCAGATGAGGGCGGCGGCGAGGTCGAGGAATCCTTGGTGGATGTCGGCGCGTCTGGCCGGTCCCCGATAATGCGACCACCCGGGAGTAGAGCCCGGGTTGTTTCGTCGGTGTCAGTTGATCCCGCACTCCACCGGGTGGTGGGTGTGGGTGCAGGCCGCAGCGTACTCGGCCGGTGTTCGGTAGCCCAGCGCTGAGTGCCGGTGCCGTAGATTGTGGTCGGTTTTGAAGTCGCCGATCACCACGCGGGCCTCGAGCAGAGAAGTCCAGTGGTTGCGGTTGAGGCACTCCACGCGCAACCTCCGATTGAACGACTCGATGTATCCGTTGTTCCAGGGCGTGCCGGGCGGGATATAGGTGATCCCGACCCCGTCGGCGCAAAACCGTTGCAGCGCATCGGAAATCATTTCCGGGCCGTTGTCGCAACGCAGAACCCTCGGCGCGCCACGGACAGCCAACACCCGGGCGAGCTCGGCGACGAGTTTCTCCCCGGTGATGGAGCGTTCCACCAGGTGCAGCAGCGACTCACGGGTGTGTTCATCGACCATCGACGCGATCTTCACCGCCCGCCCATCGACAGTGGAGTCGAACTGGAAGTCTACCGCCCACACGGTGTTCGGTGCGTCCGCGGCGATCGTCGGCACCGACGATGAGCCGGCGCGTTTGCGTCGGTGATGCGCACGCACCTGCAGGCCCTCCTGTTTCCACAACCGATGGACCCGTTTGCGGTTGACCCTGTGTCCTTCGTCGAACCGCAACGCCGCCCACGCCCGCCGGAACCCGTGACAGGGGTTCTTGCCCGCGTATTCGCGCAGCCAGGCCCGGGCGCCGACGTCGGGATAATCCGGTCTCTGGTCGGGCGGCACTCGCCGGAAGGTGGACCGATGCAGCCCGACGACCTTACAGGCGAACCGTTCGGACATGCCCTTGACCTGCAAGAGCATGTCCACAGCCCGCCGCTTGGCCGCCGGGCCTAAAATTTTCCCTTGGCGATCTCCCGCAGCGCGTCTTTCTCCAGCTCGGCATCGGCCAGCAGCCGCTTGAGCCGGGTGTTCTGCTCCCGCAACTCTTTGAGTTCTTTGGCGGCGTCGGTGTCCATCCCGCCGTACTGGCGCCGCCAGTTATACAACGTGGCTGGCGATACTTGCAGGTCAGCGGCGATTTCCTCGCCCGAAGCCCCGGCAGCGGCCAACTCGTCGGCACGGCGCAGCTTCCGCACGATCTCCTCCGCGGAATGCCGCTTACGTCCTGCCATGGTTCTCAGTGTCCCTTCCAGCCCTCACCAGGGCCAACAGGACTCTAAATCCAGGCGGTCTCATTCACCGGGGACAGGCCACGTCGTTCCCAGCGGGTGGCCAGGCGGCGGTACTGGTGCAGCAGGGCAAGGGATTGTTCGACGATCCATCGCCCTGTCACCTTGTCGTGGGTGCCGCGGCGTGGGATGTAGCCGGTGATACGACGTTGGTGCAGTTCGGCATACACGCGCGGATAGTCGTAGCCCTTGTCCGCGATCAGTGCCTTGATCCGGTGGCGTGGCCGACCCGTTCTGCCGCGTAGCGGCCGGACCCGGTCGAGCAACTCCGGCAGCATCAGGTGGTCGTTGATGTTGGCGCCCGATAGAGCGACCGCGAGAGGTAGCCCGTTTCCGCAGGTCAGGATGTGGTGTTTCGAGCCGGTTTTGCGGCGGTCGACCGGGCTCGGACCGGTCGCGGCGCCCCTAATGAGATGTAGCGGGCCAGTCCGATCGGGCAGACTCGCTGCCGGTAGCGGCTGGCGGGTGAGCACTGTTTGGGCCCCCAGGACCCCGAGTCCTGAAAAAAGATCGTGTCCCCGCCGGTCGACCGGGAGGATGGATCGCTGATGGGATGTCGTGCCCGCCGCGGCGTGAGCACTGTTTCATTAGGGCGCCGAGAGTTCTCCCGAACGCTGCCGATGTCATGACATCGTTTGAGGAGGAGTATTCAGTTGCTGTTCGTCGGTGACGACTGGGCAGAAGACCAC